>NZ_JBSFDB010000006.1:73777-362262 GCF_053593695.1 Streptomyces sp. NPDC002144 | reverse complement strand
GCGGAGGCGATGATCCCGGGTGGTCAGGACGCCCCCGGACGCCTAGCCGCGGAGGCGTCCGGCACGGCCCGCCGGTGCCCGTCCGGCCGAAAGAGCCGTATCCATGGCCGAACACCCGGTGGTTGAGCATTCGACATGACTACGCCGGGTGACAGAGGGCATGGATCCCGTGAACGTGTTCGACAAGGAGGGGAACCGACATCGGCACGCGGGCGGGGGTCATGAAGAGGCAGGCACGAGGGGGCGGTCCCATGGCGATCGGGGCCTCCTCGGCTCGGACGGTGGAGGAAGAGACCGACGACGTGACGGAAGGGCCGCAGCCGTCCCAGCTGCGGCAGAGACTCGGGCACGGGGATCTGAAGGCGGTGCCCGAGGCGCGCAGGGCACTGCGCGAGCTGCTACGGCAGTGGGGCAGGCCCGGACGCTCGGACGTGGCGGAACTGCTCACCAGCGAACTGGTCACCAACGCACTCGTCCACACCGACCACGACGCGGTCCTGACGGCCGTCGTGGGACAGCGTGGACTGCGGGTGGAGGTACGGGACTTCGTGGCCCGCAGGCCCAGGCCCTGCCCGGCGAACACCGGCGACGGCACCCACGGCAGGGGCCTGGTCCTGGTGCAGTCCCTCGCGGACGCGTGGGGGGTACGGACGCACGGGGTGGGGAAGGCGGTGTGGTTCGAACTCGACGCCGGCCCGGCCTGAACGGGAACGGGAAGGGGGCGTGGCCACCGGCCACGCCCCCTTCCCTATACCGGCTCCTGCGCCGGCCGGCTCAGCCGAACTGCTGCTCGAGGTCCTTGAGCTTGCGCTCCAGGGAGTCGAGGCGCGGGAGGGCCATTGTGTCGTCCTCCGCGGTGAGATCGACCGTGATCTGGTCGGAACCGCCCTTGCGGACGGGCTGCAGCGAGGGACGCTGGCGGACGGGCAGCGGCTCCGGGGCCGATATGGCAGGCTCCGCGGAGGTCTGGGTGCCTGCCCGCTCCAGGGCCTGCGGCTCCGGTCGGCCGCCACGGCCGATGATCCCGCGGTGGCCCCGGCTGATCGCCTTGAGCTGGGCGCGCTCCAGGCGGTCCGCCTCACGGCGGCGCAGCCGGTTGGCCTCCTCCTGCCGCTTGTCCTCACGGACCTCCTCGACCGCCTCGTCCAGGCTGCGCACGTTCTCCAGCAGCATCAGCGACCAGGCCCTGTAGGTCTCACGGGGAGCCCGCAACCAGCGCACCATACGGATCTGCGGCAGCGGACGCGGCACCAGACCCTGCTCACGCAGGGCGGCCCGGCGGGTCTGCTTCAGCGCGCGGTCGAACAGCACCGCCGCCGAGAGCGACATGCCGGCGAAGAACTGCGGCGCGCCCGCGTGGTCGACCCCTCGGGGCGCGTGCACCCAGTTGAACCAGGCAGAGGCGCCCGCGAACGTCCACACCAGTATCCGGGAGCCGAGAGCGGCGTCACCGTGGGAGGCCTCGCGCACCGCGAGCACGGAGCAGAACATGGCCGCGCCGTCCAGGCCGAACGGCACCAGGTACTCCCAGCCTTCCGAGAGGCCGAGGTTCTGCTGGCCGAAGCCCACCAGTCCGTGGAAGGAGAGCGCGGCGGCGACCGCCGCACAGCAGAACAGGAGCACATAGGAGGCGGTGCCGTATATGGCCTCCTTGCGCCTGCGGCGCTCCTCGCTGCGCTCCCACGAGTCGTCCTTCGCGTGCTCCCCGCCGGACCGCTTGCTGCGCGCGAGCACCGCCACCGCCGCCAGCATGCCCAGGAGCAGTACGGCGCCCGGAAGCAGCCAGTTCAGCGATATGTCGGTCAGTCTCATCTAGGGGTCCCTTGCATTGGGATAGGGCGTAACGCCCGCCATAGTGGCCCAATCCCACGGGCCCTCAGGGGGTTTCGGGGCAAGAGGCCGCCAAGGAATTGCAAGGGGGGTGCCAGGGCAGCTTTCTGCTCGAACTGCCGCTTGAGGGGCGGGAGTTGAGTTCGAATAAGACTACCCGTACGGGTGGTTCCTCGGAAAGTTCCTGCGACAAGTGAGAAAGTTGTGAAGTACCTGTAACCGAGCGGGCCGTCCCTTCGCGGGCGATCTTACGACATCGCTCCGCGCCGGTGTGCCTGAGGGGGGCTCAACTGGCGGTGGCGGCCAGCAGCTTGGTCACACGGTCGGCGTCACGGGTGCGCGGACAGGTCGCGCAGGTGTCCTCGGGGCGCACGGTGTAGAACATGCAGCAGCTCACCCGGTCCCGGGTGGGCAGCGACTCCCCGTCCGGTCCGGTCAGTTCCCGGAAGGCCGCCGAGCCGACGTACGGCCGGGTCGCGCCGGGCAGCAGCGCCTCCAACTCACGCCTGGCCCGCGCCTGTTCACCGAGCAGATGGGCGACGTACCAGAGACCTTCCACCAGCTCGTCGGTCGCCGTGCCCCACAGGGCGCGTCCGCGCCGCCGCATCCGCGGCCCGAAGGCGGCCAGCACGGGTTCGAGGTGCTCGGCCACCGCGGCCCGCACCTTCGCCCGCAGCGCCTCCTCGTCGGCGACGACCCGGGCGCCGGGCAGCGCGGCCGCCGGATCGCCGGGCAGACAGGCGAAGCCGGCCGGGCGCACGGCCAGCCGGCCCAGGGAGAGACCGGGGGCCGTGCGGTCGTAGGCGACCTCGTCCACCGGGAGGCGGGGGACCCGGCGGTGCAGGAACCACGGCACGGTGATCAGGAGGCAGGCGGGCCAGGCGTACCGGTGCAGTCCGAAGCTCGCGACGACGTCCGGGCGCGCCCGCTGACCGTGGTCGCGCAGCACCTGTGCGTCGTCCTGGGCGAGAAACGCGTCGAGACGGGCGCCGCCTTCCACCAGTGAGGCGGTGGTCACCCAGCCGCCGCCCTCGGGCACCGGTTCCCCGGTGGCGAGCTCCCTCACGTCCAGTCCCGGGAACGCCTTGGTCAGACGGGTGTAGGCGTCATGGAAGGCCGAGCGGGCAGAGGGCATACGGAGACCGCCGATCCGGAACGACTGGAAGGCAAGGCTTACCTTACCCGGAGTCGATGGGATTTGAACTGACGGCTTGTGCGCCTATGGTGCTTGACGGACGAGTAACAACCCGTCGTAATGGCCCCAAGTACCGACACGTCCCGAGGAGGACCCGTGAGGCAGCACGCGCAGGGCTCCACGGGGACGGGAACACCGCAGATCCGTACGGCCGCCGCCGCGCCCCGCGTGCCGCAGCAGCCCGTGGCGGCGGACGTGGACCGGGAGCGGGGCGTCGCCCCCGACGGCACACGCGGCGAGCACACCCACAGCGAGCAGCCCATCCCGCGCCCCCGGCTGGTCCAGCGGGCCTCCGTGCGCGGACAGATCCTCGACGCGCTGCGCACCGCGCTGGTCACCGGCGAGCTGACGCCGGGGGAGGTGTACTCGGCGCCGGCCCTGGGCGAGCGCTTCGGGGTCTCCGCCACGCCGGTGCGCGAGGCCATGCAGCAGCTGGCCCTGGAGGGCGCGGTCGAGGTCGTCCCCAACCGGGGCTTCCGGGTCGTCGAACGCGGCACCCGGGAACTCGCCGAACTGGCCGAGATCCGCGCGCTGATCGAGGTGCCGGTGATGCTGCGCCTGGCCCGCACGGTCCCCGTGGAACGCTGGGCGGACCTGCGGCCCCTCGCCGAGGCGACGGTCCGGGCCGCGTCCCTGGGCTGCCGGGCCACCTACGCCGAGTCCGACCGCGCCTTCCACCGGGCGGTGCTGTCCCTCTGCGGCAACGCACAGCTCGTCCAGATCGCCGACGACCTGCACCGCCGGGCCCAGTGGCCGCTGGTGGGCGGACGGGCCCCGGCCGGGAACGCCGACCTGATCGCGGACGCGGCCGACCACACCGTGCTGCTGGACGCGCTGATCGCGCGGGACGTCGACGTCGTACGAGGGCTGGTGGGCCGGCACTTCGCGGGCCTGGTGTGAAGGGTCCGTGCGAGGGCCCCGCAGACAAGGCCCTCGCACGGACCGCCCGTCGGGCGGATCAGTTCCCGTCGCCCGAGCCCGTCGCCGTCTTGGAGTAGCCCCCGGTCCAGGCCGCCTTCGCGCCCGAGTCCCCGATGCGGTACACGTCGACGACGGCGCCCGCGGCCACGACGACGCTCAGCACGCCGGCCGCGACGCGGATCACGGACGCGGACCGGGTGCCGGCCCGCTCGGCGGACGTCCGGCGGGTCGTCCACCACACGGCCGCCGCCAGCACGAACAGACCCAGCGCCCAGGGCAGCAGCCCGTCGCCGAGTTCGGTGTGCCGGCGTATCAGCGCGCTGCTGGTCACATGCCGCTCCAGCCACTCGCCGGCCTGCGTGGTCAGCGGCACGCTCACCAGCGTCACGAGCGCCAGCACCGGCAGGACCACGCCCATCCGGCGCGCGGCCTTCGGCCACACGGCACAGACCACCAGGGCCAGCGCGGTCAGCGGGACGAGTACGACGACGAAATGGACCAACAGGACATGCGCGGGCAGACCGTTGACGAGGCTCATCGGGATTTCCTCTGAGGAGGGGGATGGGGGCCGCAGCCTGCCACAGCAACCTCTCAGGTTCCTCTGAGCACTCCCTGAACGGCCTCCGGACGTCTCAGGCCGTCGCCGCCGGTGGCGTCAACTGCCGCGCCAGCCACGTCGGCACCCCGCCCAGCAGCCGGAACAGCCGCCGTGCCTCCTCGCGCAGCCGGGAGGCCTCCGGCTCCGCCTCCGCGTCGGCCAGCGACGCCAGCGCCGGGGCCGTACCGACCAGGTAGCCCAGCTCCTCGCGGATCCGCAGGGATTCCGCGAACCCGTGCCGTGCCTCGGCCACCTCGCCCTCCCGCAGGGCGAGACCGGCGAGATGGCGCCAGGTGGAGGACAGCAGCAGCGGGTCGGAATGGGCGGTGGCGGCGGCGTGGGCGCGACGGTAGGCGGCCCGCGCGGCCTGGGGGGAGCGGGTGAGGTTCTCGGCGAGCAGCCCCCGCCGGAAGTCCAGCAGCGCCCGCCCCACGCTCCCCGGAGGGATCAGCGCCGCCGCCCGCCCCAGCGCGGCCCGTGCCTCGTCGGCCCGGTCGCGCACTGAGTGCAGGGTCGCCGCGTACGCCAAGTACCCGCGTTCACAAGCGGCCGCGCCGCGCTCGTCGTCGGTGTGGGCCAGCGCCTCCGCCGTCCGCAGCGCGTCCTCGGCCTCGTCCCACCCCTGCTCCGTGTACAGGCACTTCTCCACGAGCAGCGCGGTCCGCTGCAGCGCCGAGGCGGCGGTGACCGGGTCCAGCAGCGCCGCCGCGTCGGTCCAGCAGGCCCGCGAGCGCAGCCGCCATACCGCGGTCTGGAGGGGATCGTCCCCTGCGGAAGTTCCGGTACCAGACATGGCGGTATGCGCCACGTTGCCCTCCCCGAGCACGCCATCGAGCCTTGAGTGGTGGCCGCATCTCAGCACGGATTCCGTGGCGGGGCCAAGGGGGCGGGTGAAGGATTTCACAAAGTCGTGGGACTCCGGCGGCACTTGGTGCCACTCCGGCCCGCCGGCCGGCGGGCTCAGCTCATCCGCAACGCCAGGAAGAAATCGAGCTTGTCCTCCAGCCGGGACAGGTCCCGGCCCGTCAACTGCTCGATTCGGCCCACGCGGTAGCGCAGCGTGTTGACGTGCAGGTGCAGCCGGGTCGCGCAGCGCGTCCAGGAACCGTCGCAGTCCAGGAAGGCCTCCAGGGTCGGGATCAGCTCGGCGCGGTGGCGGCGGTCGTAGTCGCGCAGCGGGTCCAGCAGCCGCGCGGTGAAGGCGCGGCGGACGTCGTCCGGGACGAAGGGGAGCAGCAGGACGTGGGAGGCGAGTTCCTGGTGGCCGGCCGCGCAGACCCGGCCCTGGCGGGCGGCGGCCACCCGGCGGGCGTGCCGGGCCTCCTCCAGGGCGCCGCGCAGCCCCTCCGCCGAGTGCACGGCCGCGCTGACACCGAGGGTGACCTGGCCGTCGTCGTCGAGACCGGCCGACAGCGGGTCGCGCACGGACTCCAGCAGCGCCTCGGCGAGGATCCCGGACTCCGAGCCGTCGTGCTCGGCGGAGACCGCCGGGAGCGGGACGAGGGCGACTGCCTCGTCCCCGCTGTGCGCGACGGCGATCCGGTCCGAGGGCTCGGGCCCGGTGGCCATCGGGTCGACGAGGATCTCCTCCAGCAGCGACTGCGCGACCGGACCCGCCTCGATGTCCGCGCCCACCCAGTCGACGCGGGCCACGACCACCTGCCAGTGCGGGGCGGCCCCGAGACCGGGCAGCAGCACCGGAGCGGCCACCCGCAGACGGGCGGCGATCTCCGCCGGCGCGGCCCCCGTCTGCACCAGCTCCAGCACCTCCTGGGCGAGCCGGCGCCGTACCGTGCGCGCCGCGTCCCGGCGGTCCCGCTCGACCGAGATGAGCTGGGTGACGCCCTGCAGCAGGTCCAGCCGCTCAGCCGGCCAGTCGCCCGCGTCCGCCTCGACGGCCAGCAGCCAGTCCGACAGCACCGACTCGCGCACGTCCCGCGAGACCTGCGGCGTGCGGCCCGGGCCGGCGACGGCCGGGCGGTGGCCCGAAGCGCGGATCGGGAAGAGGCTGTACGTCGCCGGGCCCAGCGTCACCCGGTGCGGCCCCCGGCGTCCGGTGCGGGCGGCGGCGAGATGCTCGGCGGCGAGCTTGGCGCACAGGTCGGCGGGCAGCCCCGGCCCCGCGACCTTCGGACCGGCGATCAGCCGTCCGGTGGGGGAGAGCACCCAGGCCCTGAGGTCCAGGTCGGAGCCGAGCAGGTCCAGCACCACGTCCGGGCCGCCGCCCGCCGGGCCCGAGGTCATCATCCGCCGGTGCCGGTCCACCACGGCGGCCAGATCGCCCGCGCGCTCGCCGGAGACCTGCCGGACGACATGCTCGGTGATCGTCGCGAACGCCACCGACTCGTGCACCGCGAACAACGGCAGCCGGTGCCGGGCGCAGGCCACCACCAGGTCCTCGGGGACCTCCCCGAGTTCCGCCTCGCCGGCCGCCAGCGCGACCACCCCGGCCTGCACCAGGATCCGTACGAACGGCTCCGAGTCGTCCCCGTCCCGGCGCCAGGCCAGGCCGGTGAGCACCAGCTCACCGCCCGAGAGGTAGCGGCTGGGATCGCGCAGGTCGGTGGTCATCACGCCGCGGACGGTCCGGTCCAGCTCGTCCTCGCCGCCGAGTAGCCTGAGGCCCAGCGCGTCGGTGTCCAGCAGTGCGCGCAGCCGCATTCTCGTCGCCGCCGTTCTTTGTCTCGAAATCTACGATGAACCGTGAGGGTGGTCGGGGAGAGGGACCCGCCGGACGGTGCGGGAGCCGCACGCTTCGACTGCCTGGCTGTTTCCTGCGTTTCTACAGGAAAACAGGGAGGTGACCGATGACCTCCGTTCATGCGAATCTACAAGATGCCCGCCCTGGCCAGCCAACTCCTTCATGGTTTCCGTGACTGACCCGGCTGGAGCACCGCGCTGTGTACTGACTCCACTCAGCGTGAACAGCGCATGAACGAGCCGAGCCCGCCGCACCGGATCTGGCTCGATCCGTACCCCCCCGAGACGAAGAAGAGAGCCGGTCATGGACTTCCTTCGCCCCGCCAGCTGGGAGGAGGCGCTCGCCGCGAAGGCCGAGCACCCCACCGCTGTGCCCATTGCGGGCGGCACCGACGTGATGGTCGAGATCAACTTCGACCACCGGCGGCCCGAGTACCTGCTCGACCTCAACCGCGTCGGCGACCTCTACGAGTGGGAGGTCGGCGAGGACAGCGTGCGGCTCGGCGCCTCGGTCCCCTACACCACGATCATGGAGCGGCTGCGCGCGGAGCTGCCCGGCCTCGCCCTCGCCTCGCACACGGTCGCCTCCCCGCAGATCCGCAACCGCGGCGGCGTCGGCGGCAACCTCGGCACCGCCTCCCCGGCCGGCGACGCCCACCCCGCGCTGCTCGCGGCGGGCGCCGAGGTCGAGGTGGAGTCGGTGCGCGGCAGCCGCCGTATCCCGATCGACGCGTTCTACACGGGCGTCAAGCGCAACGCGCTCGCCGCCGACGAGCTCATCAAGTACGTGCACATCGACAAGGCCGACGGCCCCCAGCAGTTCTCCAAGGTCGGTACCCGCAACGCCATGGTCATCGCCGTGTGCGCCTTCGGGCTCGCGCTGCACCCCTCGACGCGCACCGTCCGCACCGGCATCGGATCGGCCGCCCCGACACCCGTCAGGGCGAAGGCCGCGGAGGAATTCCTGAACGCGGCCCTCGAGGAGGGCGGCTTCTGGGACAACGGAAAGATCATCACCCCGTCGGTCGCCAAGCAGTTCGCCGACCTGTGCTCCGGCGCCTGCAACCCGATCGACGACGTCCGGGGCACGGCGAGCTACCGCCGGCACGCGGTGGGCGTCATGGCCCGCCGCACGCTGACCTGGGCCTGGGAGTCCTACCGCGGCACCGCCGCCCGCTCGGAGGGAGTCGCCTGATGCGCGTCAACTTCACTGTCAACGGACGTCCGCAGGAGGCCGACGACGTGTGGGAGGGCGAGTCCCTGCTGTACGTGCTGCGGGAGCGGCTGGGCCTGCCGGGCTCCAAGAACGCCTGCGAGCAGGGCGAGTGCGGGTCCTGCACGGTGCGCCTCGACGGCGTGCCGGTGTGTTCGTGCCTGGTCGCGGCCGGACAGGTCGAGGGCCGTGACGTGGTGACCGTCGAGGGTCTCGCGGAATACGCCAGGCAGCGCTCCTGTGGCGACGCGCACGGCACGTCCCTGGACGAGGCGAGGGGATGGCAGGCACAGGGCACCGACTCCCAGACCGGCGAGGGCACCGAACTGGCCCCGATCCAGCAGGCGTTCATCGACGCCGGCGCCGTCCAGTGCGGCTTCTGCACGCCCGGTCTGCTGGTCGCCGCCGACGAGATGCTGGAGCGCAACCCCAACCCGACCGACGCGGACATCCGCGAGGCGCTGTCGGGCAACCTGTGCCGCTGCACGGGCTACGAGAAGATCATGGACGCGGTCCGTCTGGCGGCCGCCCGGCAGCAAGAGGCGGTCTGAAATGCCGACCAACGGCGCTCCCACCAAGATCACTCAGGGCTCCCGGACCAAGGGCGGCATCGGCGAGTCCACGCTCCGCCCGGACGGCACCCTCAAGGTCACCGGCGAGTTCGCGTACTCGTCCGACATGTGGCACGAGGACATGCTCTGGGGCCAGATCCTCCGGTCCACGGTCGCCCACGCGGAGATCGTCTCGATCGACACCAGCGAGGCACTGAAGACCCCCGGCGTCTACGCCGTCATGACGTACGACGACCTGCCGACCGAGGTGAAGAACTACGGCCTGGAGATCCAGGACACCCCGGTCCTCGCGCACGGCAAGGTACGCCACCACGGCGAGCCGGTCGCCATCGTCGCGGCCGATCATCCGGAGACGGCCCGCCGGGCCGCCGCCAAGATCAGGGTCGAGTACCGCGAGCTGCCCGTCATCACCGACGAGGCCTCCGCGACCGCGCCCGACGCGATCCTGGTCCACGAGGACCGCACCGACCACCACATCGGCCACGTCCCGCACCCCAACATCGTCCACCGCCAGCCGATCATCCGCGGCGACGCCTCCGAGGCCGCGAAAAGGGCCGATGTCATCGTCAGGGGCGAGTACTGCTTCGGCATGCAGGACCAGGCCTTCCTCGGCCCCGAGTCCGGTCTCGCGGTGCCCGAGGAGGACGGCGGCGTCCATCTCTACATCGCCACCCAGTGGCTGCACAGCGACCTGCGCCAGATCGCGCCCGTCCTCGGCCTGCCCGAGGAGAAGGTGCGGATGACGCTGGCCGGCGTCGGCGGCGCGTTCGGCGGCCGCGAGGATCTGTCGATGCAGATCCACGCCTGTCTGCTCGCCCTGCGCACGGGCAAACCCGTCAAGATCGTCTACAACCGCTTCGAGTCCTTCTTCGGCCACGTCCACCGCCACCCGGCCCGCCTCTTCTACGAGCACGGGGCCACTCGCGACGGCAGGCTGACGCACGTCAAGTGCCGGATCGTCCTGGACGGCGGCGCGTACGCCTCCGCGTCCCCCGCGGTCGTCGGCAACGCCTCCTCGCTCGGCATCGGCCCCTACAAGGTGGACGACGTCGAGATCGAGGCCATCGCCCTCTACACCAACAACCCGCCCTGCGGGGCCATGCGGGGCTTCGGCGCGGTCCAGGCGTGCTTCGCCTACGAGGCGCAGATGGACAAGGTGGCGAAGGAACTCGGCATGGACCCGGTGGAGTTCCGGCAGCTCAACGCCATGGAGCAGGGCACACTCATGCCGACGGGCCAGCCCGTCGACTCACCCGCCCCGGTCGCCGAACTCCTGCGCCGCGTCAAGGCGATGCCGCTGCCCCCCGAGCGTCAGTGGGAGTCCAGCGAGGGCGCGGACGTACGGCAGCTGCCGGGCGGCCTGTCCAACACCACGCACGGCGAGGGGGTCGTACGCGGCATCGGGTACGCGGTCGGCATCAAGAACGTCGGCTTCTCCGAGGGCTTCGACGACTACTCCACCGCCAAGGTGCGCATGGAGGTCGTGGGCGGCGAGCCCGTCGCCACCGTGCACACCGCGATGGCGGAGGTCGGCCAGGGCGGCGTCACCGTCCACGCGCAGATCGCCCGCACCGAGCTGGGCGTCGCGCAGGTGACCATCCACCCGGCGGACACCCAGGTGGGCAGCGCCGGTTCGACCTCGGCCTCCCGGCAGACCTACGTCACCGGCGGCGCGGTGCGCAACTCCTGCGAGCTGGTCCGGGAGAAGGTCCTGGACATCGGCCGCCGCAAGTTCGGTACGTACCACCCCGCCTGGGCGACGGCGGAGCTGCTGCTGGAGGGCGGCAAGGTCGTCACCGACGGCGGCGAGGTCCTCGCCGACCTGGTGGACGTGCTCGAGGACGAGGCCGTCGAGGTCGAGGCCGAGTGGCGGCACCGCCCCACCGTCCCCTTCGACCTGCGCACCGGCCAGGGCAACGGCCACGTTCAGTACTCCTTCGCCGCCCACCGGGCCGTCGTCGAGGTCGACACCGAGCTCGGCCTGGTCAAGGTGATCGAGCTGGCCTGCGCCCAGGACGTCGGCAAGGCGCTCAACCCCCTCTCCGTGGTCGGCCAGATCCAGGGCGGCACGCTCCAGGGCATGGGCATCGCGGTGATGGAGGAGATCATGGTCGATCCCAAGACCGCGAAGGTCAGGAACCCCTCCTTCACGGACTACCTGCTGCCGACCATCCTGGACACGCCGATCATGCCGGTCGACGTCCTCGAACTCGCCGACGACCACGCCCCGTACGGGCTGCGGGGCGTCGGCGAGGCACCCACCCTGTCCTCGACCCCGGCCGTCCTCGCGGCGATCCGCGCCGCGACCGGCCTGGAGCTGAACAGGACGCCGGTACGGCCCGAACACCTCACGGGCCGGGCGTAACCATGTCCCTCCGGGCGGCACGGGGAGCGTCACACCTCGACGTGCCGCCCGGAGCAGCAAGTTCGTTCGTCTCGGGCCGTCCCCCGGGTCGTGCGGCCGAAGCACCATCCCAAATCCCGTGAGCCGCAGGGTCGGTTCACCCGGGTGCCCCTTTGAACCTTGGGAGTAGGCCCACATGACCCAGCAGTCCCTTCAGCCGCAGACCGTCCCCGAGGAGGCGGGCGCGGGAACCCGTGTCCCCGCCGGACGGTCGTGGCTCGACCGGTACTTCCACATATCCCGGCGGGGATCCAGCGTCGCCCGTGAGGTCCGCGGTGGCGTCACCACCTTCATGGCGATGGCGTACATCCTGCTGCTCAACCCCCTGATCCTGTCCGGCAAGGACGCGGCCGGGGACACCCTCGGCCAGAAGGCCCTGATCACGGCGACCGCGTTCGCCGCGGCCTTCACCACGCTGCTGATGGGCTTCGTCGGCAAGGTGCTGCTCGCGCTCGCCGCCGGCCTGTCCGTCTCCGGCGTGCTGTCCTCGCAGGTCGCCCCGCAGATGACCTGGCCGCAGGCGATGGGCATGTGCGTGATGTACGGCGTCGTCATCATGCTGCTGGTCGTCACCGGACTGCGCGAGATGATCATGAACGCCATCCCGCTCGCGCTCAAGCACGGCATCACCATGGGCATCGGCCTGTTCATCGCCCTCATCGGCTTCTACAAGTCCGGCTTCGTGCACCAGGGCAGGGCCACCCCGGTCACCCTCGGCCCGGCGGGCGAACTCGCGGGCTGGCCGGTG
Organism: Streptomyces sp. NPDC002144; assembly: GCF_053593695.1. Classification (NCBI taxonomy): domain Bacteria; kingdom Bacillati; phylum Actinomycetota; class Actinomycetes; order Kitasatosporales; family Streptomycetaceae; genus Streptomyces; species Streptomyces sp. NPDC002144. The sequence goes on along the minus strand of NZ_JBSFDB010000006.1, from coordinate 350,081 downwards.
CTGTTGTTCGCCGGCACCCTGCTGCTGATCTTCATGCTGCAGGCCCGCGACATCCCCGGCGCCATCCTCATCGGCATCGTCAGCGGCACGATCGTCGCCGCGGTCCTCAACGCCGCCGGTGTGATCGACCCCCGGCAGTGGGCGAACGGCGCCCCCGAACTGCACGGCAGCGCGGTCTCCATGCCCGACTTCTCGCTCTTCGGGCACGTCGAGTTCGGCGGCTGGGGCAAGGTCGGCGCGATGACGGTCGGCATGATCGTCTTCACCCTCGTGCTGGCCGGGTTCTTCGACGCCATGGCCACCATCATCGGCGTCGGCACCGAGGCCGAACTGGCCGACGCCAAGGGCCGGATGCCGGGCCTGTCCAAGGCGCTGTTCATCGACGGCGCGGGCGGCGCGATCGGCGGTGTCGCGGGCGGCAGCGGGCAGACCGTGTTCATCGAGTCGGCCACCGGCGTCGGCGAGGGCGCCCGTACCGGACTCGCCTCGGTCGTCACCGGGCTGTTCTTCGCGGCCTGTCTGTTCTTCACCCCGCTCACCGCGATCGTCCCGCAGGAGGTGGCGTCCGCCGCCCTGGTCGTCATCGGCTCGATGATGCTGATGAACGCCCGGCACGTGGACTGGGGCGACCGCGCCACGGCGATCCCGGTCTTCCTCACCGTCGTCGTGATGCCGTTCACCTACAGCATCACCGCGGGTGTCTCCGCCGGCGTCATCTCCTACGTCGCCATCAAGGCCGCCCAGGGCAAGGCGCGCGAGATCGGCGCCTTCATGTGGGGCCTCGCGGTGATCTTCCTGCTCTACTTCGCCCTCAACCCCGTCGAGAGCTGGCTGGGCGTGCGCTAGCCGCCCGCCGAACCGCCCTTCCCACCAACCCCGTCAGGAGACCGACAGATGCTGGACATCGCCGAGGAGCTCAACCGGTGGGTCGAGCAGGGACGTGACGTCGCCGTGGCCACCGTGGTGGCCGTGGGCGGCAGCGCACCCCGTCCGCCGGGCGCCGCCCTCGCGGTGGACGCCGACGGCACGGCGATCGGGTCGGTCTCCGGCGGCTGTGTGGAGGGCGCCGTGTACGAGCTGTGCGAGCAGGCGCTGCGGGACGGCGATACGGTCCTGGAGCGCTTCGGATACAGCGACGACGACGCCTTCGCCGTCGGCCTGACCTGCGGCGGCGTCATCGACATCCTGGTCACCCCGGTACGGGCCGACGACCCGGCCCGTCCGGTGGTGGCGTCCGCGCTGGCCGCCGCCGCCCGGGGGGAGGCGGCGGCGCTGGCACGGATCGTGTCGGGCCCGGCCGAACTCCTGGGCCGCGCGCTCCTCGTCCGCTCCGACGGCTCCCACGAGGGCGGGTTCGGCGCCCGTCCCGAGCTGGACCGGACCGTCGTCGCCGAGGCCTCGGCCTTCCTGGACGCCGGCCGCACCGGCACCCTGGAGATCGGGGAGCAGGGCTCTCGTTGCGGAGCACCGCTCACGGTCCTCATCGAGTCCTCCGTCCCCCCGCCCCGGATGATCGTCTTCGGCGCGATCGACTTCGCGTCGGCGCTGGTCCGGATCGGCAAGTTCCTCGGCTACCACGTGACGGTGTGCGACGCCCGCCCGGTGTTCGCCACCCGCACCCGTTTCCCCGAGGCCGACGAGATCGTCGTCGAGTGGCCCCACGTCTACCTGGAGCGGACGGCCGTGGACGGCCGTACCGTGCTGTGCGTCCTCACCCACGACGCCAAGTTCGACGTACCGCTGCTCCGGCTGGCGCTGCGGCTGCCGGTGGCGTACGTCGGCGCCATGGGCTCGCGCCGCACCCATCTGGACCGCAACCGGCGGCTGCGCGAAGTGGGCGTGAGCGAAAGGGAGTTGGCGCGGCTGCGCTCGCCCATCGGGCTGGACCTCGGCGCCCGCACCCCCGAGGAGACGGCCCTGTCCATCGCCGCCGAGATCGTCGCCGACCGGCGCGGCGGCAGCGGCGTCTCCCTCACCGGCGCGCACACGCCGATCCACCACGACCCGGCGTCCCTGCCGGCGCGGCGGATCGGGTCGGTGGCCTGAGCGGCGGGGGCGTCAGTCCGAGGCCTTCGTCGGCAAGGGTGTGGGGGCCAGTGACGGGGCCACCGTGTCGGGGGCCGACGGAGCCGGGTTCTTGGACGGCAGCCGGGTGGGCCGGTCCGGCCGCACCGAGAAGGCCGTGTCGCCCGCGACGGCCACCAGGGCGTTCTGGACGAGGAGCACGTACGGGGTGGTCTCGCCGGCCGACTCGCCGGGATCGGCGAGGGCGGAGGTGCGCCAGCGCACCGCGCCCGTCGCGCTGTTCAGGGCCAGGACACGGCCGTACTCGTTGACGAGGTACAGGGTGGTGAACTTCGTGGACACCACCGGCGCCGACAGGTTCTCCACGTCCGTCGTCACCTGCCACAGCCGCTTGCCGTCCAAGCCGCGCACGGCGGTGACCGTGCCGTTCGGCCGCACGAACCAGACGACGCCCTTGAGCAGGGTGGCGGTGCCGCGCGGGGTGCCCGGCAGCGCGGCGCGCGTGACGGCGCCGGTGCGCGGGTTCACCCGCAGCAGGGCGGAGTACGGCTGGTCGTCGCCGGCTGCGGCGAACTGCTGGTCCGCCAGTTTCGGGAGCAGGAACAGCAGTTGGCCGTCCACGGTGCCCATCGGCCGGGCGCCCGTGGGCAGGGTGGCGATCTCGGCGGCGGTGCCGTCGTCCGGGTCGAGCCGCAGCAGAGCCACCTTGTCCGTGCCGGGATCGTCCACCGGAGTGCACACGCCGTAGGGGGCGCCGTCGAAGACGGTCGGCGTGCAGGCGTTCCCGCTCGACGACTTCGCCGGTGCCGTCCACAGCTGCCGGCCCGCCGCGTCGTAGGCGACGAACGTGGTCCTGTTCTCGTCCATCGCGAGGACGCCCCGGTCGAACAGGACGGCCGGCTCCTCGTCGGCGACGGGGCGGGCCCACAGCTCCGCCCCGGTCCTCGCGTCCAGGACGGCGAGCCGACGGGTGCGGTAGGTGCCGGTCGGGTCGGGCTTGCGGTAGGTGTAGACGCGTCCGTCGCGTACGCCGACCGGGCGCGAGGTCTCCGGGTCGGTACCCCGGCGCCAGTCGACCCGGCCGGAGGCGGCGTCGAGGCGGGTGACGGTGAAGCCGGTGCCGGCGCAGTACACGGCCGTCGAACCGCCCGCCACGCAGCCCGACTCGCTGAAGTCGATCGGGTCGCCCTGCTTGGCGGTGAGCAGGCTCGCCCGCCACGGCCTCCAGCCCGAGGGCAGACCCGCCACGGGAGCGCCGGCCGCACTCGCCGAGCCGCCGCCGGCGGCGGACGGATCACCGGCCGGTCCGCCGCTCGCCGCCATGTGGGCAGCCGTGAGACCGACCACGGCGACGGCCATCGCCGTGCCGATCCCGATGAGGACACGCCGTACGCGCCGACGGCCGCGTGGCGCCGACGGGGTGACGGTCGTGCCGTCGGGGCGACCCGGGCGGGCGTTCGGGCGGGCGGTGCGGCTGTGGCGGCCGTGCGGCGCGGCGGTGGTGTCCGCGCCGGGCGCGGAGCGCTGGGCCGGGACGCCCGCGAGGTCGGGGAAGGCCGGGGGAGCCTCCGTGGGCAGATGCAGCAACAGGCTGTGCAGCTCGGCCAGTTGCGGCCGGGCCAGCGGGTCCTTGTCCAGGCAGCGGGCCGCGATGCCGCGCAGCGGCTCCGGGACGCCGTCCAGGTGCGGGGCCTCGTACATCACCTGATAGCCCGTCAGGTACGGGCTGCCGCCGTCGAAGGGACGGTTGCCGGTGGCCGCGTACGCCAGCAGGGAACCGAGCGAGAACACGTCCGAGGCGGGGGTCACGTCCTTCGGCGAGGAGAACTGCTCCGGGGACATGAAGGGCGGGGTGCCGATGAGGCGGCCGGTGACGGTCAGGTCCTCGTTGTCGGCGGCGCGGGAGATGCCGAAGTCGATGACCCGGGGGCCGTCCTCGGCCATCAGGACGTTGCTCGGCTTGAGGTCGCGGTGCACGACACCGGCGCGGTGGATGTCCCGCAGCGCCTCCACGAGGCCCAGGGCCAGGGTGCGCAACTTCCGTCCGGTGAGGGGCCCTTCCTCGGCAACGATGTCGGAGAGTGTGCGGCCGGGCACGTAGAGCGTGGCCATCCACGGCTGCTCGGCCTCGGGGTCGGCGTCCACCACGGGCGCCGTGAACGCCCCGCTCACCCGCCGCGCCGCCGCGACCTCCTGCCGGAAGCGGGCGCGGAACTCCTCGTCCAGCGCGTACTGGGCGTGCACGACCTTGATCGCCACCTGCCGTCCGGAGGCGGACAGCCCCAGATGCACGACGCCCATCCCACCACTGCCGAGCCGGTCGATCAGCGTGTAGCCGCCTATGGACGCGGCTTCCCCGGAACCCACCGCCATGCCCCGGCCACCTCCCCATCCCCGAACCCACCCGACCCGACCACCCCCTCACCCTAGGCGCTCCCCCCACCCCACCAACCACTCCACGTAAATCCGTCCCCGTGAGGCGACACCGGCAACAGCGCCTACAGGGAGGGGGTTTCCGGCGTGCCCGGGTCACGGCATGCGTAGGAGGCGGTTGGCTGCGCGGCCGAACATGGTGTGGGACGCGCGGTGGAGGAGGGGGTCCACGGGGCCGGGGAGGAGCGGGACCGTGAGTTCCTCGCGCCAGATGACACGGCTGCGGCCGCCCGGGCCCGGGCGCACCTCGATCTCCGCCCAGCCCTTCACCACCCGGCCGCGTTTCTCCAGGCGGACCAGGCCGGGTTCCTCGTCCGTCGGCGGGTGCCAGACCGTGACCTCCATGCGGTCCTCGAAGGCGAGGGGACCGAGGCCGGTACGGGCGACGATCACCGTGCCCTCATGGGTCGGCGGAGCGGTGAGCACGGTGACGCGGGTCAGGGGGACCACCTCGCCGTGCCGGGGCCACTCCGTGAGGCGGCGCCAGGCCTCGGGGAGGGGGAGCGGCGCGGTGCGTTCGAGGAGGATGTTGACCACGTGACGCATCGTAGGGAATCCGGGCTGCTCAGCGTGCTCTTCCGTGGCGCGTCACACACTTGGCGCAGTGAAGGGGCGCGGACGGCACCCACGCGGCTGGAGCGCGGGACACCGCCGACGGCGCCGGCAGGACGACCCCTACCGCATCCGCACACCCGTACGGCACCCTGAGAGCCCGTCCCGCCGCCGCCCGGAAGGCGCCCCATGGACCGTCAACTGCGCCCAGGACTAGACGAGTTGCAACGCGATCCATATCCGCACTACGAGCGGGCCCGGCGTGCCGACGGCCTGACCCACCTCGCCGAACTCGACGCCTGGCTGGTCGCCCGGGACGCCGACGTCCGCGAAGTCCTGCGCAGACCGGAGGACTTCTCGTCGGCCAACGCCCTCACCCCCGACGTGATGCCCTCACCCGCCGCCTTCGCCGTCCTCGCAGGCGGCTTCGGCGGCCGGCCCGTGGTCGTCGGCACCGACGGCCCCCGGCACCAGGAACTGCGCGCCCCGATCGTGCGCGGCCTGTCGCCGGCCCGGGTGGCCGCCGTCCTGCCGTACGCCGCCGAGCGCGCCGCCGCCCTGGTCGACGGGTTCGTGAAGGAGGGGCACGTCGAGCTGATGTCGGCGTACGCGGGCAGGCTTCCCGGCGAGGTCATAGGGCGGGTCGTCGGTCTCGACCCCGCCGACGTCCCCGGCGTCGTGCACGGCGGACACCGCGCCGAGGAGCTGCTGTTCCGCCCGCTGGCCGAGGACGAGCAGATCGCGGCCGCCGAGGACGTGGTCGCGATGCAGCGCACCCTGGAGCGGTATGTCCGGGCCCGGCACACCGAGCCCCGCGACGACCTGTGCACGGAGCTGGTCAGGTCCGTCGTCCCGGAGGGCGACCTGACCCTGGAGCACCGGCACGAACTCGTCGCCCATCTGCAGAACCTGCTGCTCGCCGGTCACCTGACCACGACCGCGCTCATCGGCACGACCGTCCTCCACCTGCTCCGCCACCCGGACCAGTGGGAACTGCTGTGCGCCGAGCCCGAGAGGATCCCCGCCGCCGTCGAGGAGGCCGCCCGCCACGACAGCGCCCTGCAGGGCTTCCGCCGGATCACCACCCGCCCGCTCACCCTCGCCGGCACCGAACTCCCCGCCGGGGCGGCCCTGTTCGTCGCCTTCGGCGCCGCCAACCGGGACGCCGCCCGCCATCCGGACCCGGACACGTTCGACATCACCCGCCCTCCGGTGCGCCACCTCGCCTTCGGGCTCGGCGTGCACGGCTGTCCCGGCGCCCAGCTGGCCCGCGAGCAACTCAGGCTCACCCTGGAGGAGTTGACCCGCCGGCTGCCGGGCCTGCGGCTCGCGCCCGACCGTCCGGTCGTCATGCGACCCACGATGATCCACCGCTCACCCCAGGCCCTGCACCTGACCTGGTGAGCGGGGGCGCCGCTGCCGGTGCTCTACCAGCCGCGCCCCTGCCGGGGCTATACGCGGCGCGTATAGACGTCGCGCATAGTGGGTGATCGTCAGCCGGAACCAGGTATGCGAGTCCGCCACAGGGTTACTCGCGCCGACACGCAAGTGACGGCGCGAGTGAGGAGCGACCCATGAGCGGAAACCTGTGGCGCCGGGCCCTGGTCACCGGTGGAGCCGGGTTCGTCGGCTCCCACCTGTGCGGCAGGCTGCTGGAGGCCGGCAGCGACGTCGTCTGCCTGGACAACCTCTGCACCGGATCACGCTCCAACGTGGCCGAACTCGAGCACCGGCCCGGCTTCCGCTTCGTGCGCGCCGACGCCACCGACCCCGCCGCCGTACGCGCCCTGCCCGGCCGCTTCGACCTCGTCCTGCACTTCGCCTGCCCCGCCTCGCCGGCCGACTACCTGCGGCTGCCGCTGGAGACCCTCGACGTCGGCAGCAGCGGCACCCGCAACGCCCTGGAGCGCGCCCGCGCCGACGGGGCCCGGTTCGTCCTCGCCTCCACCTCCGAGGTGTACGGCGACCCGCTGGAGCACCCGCAGCACGAGGGGTACTGGGGCAACGTCAACCCCATCGGCCCGCGCAGCGTCTACGACGAGTCCAAACGGTTCGCCGAGGCCCTGGTCACCGCCCACCGCAAGGTGCACGGCACCGACACCGCCATCGTGCGGATCTTCAACACCTACGGCCCCCGGATGCGCACCGGCGACGGCCGCGCCGTCCCGGCCTTCGTCTCCCAGGCGCTGGACGGAGCTCCGCTCACCGTCGCCGGGGACGGCAGCCAGACCCGCTCCCTGTGCTACGTCGACGACACGGTCGACGGCGTGCTCGCGCTGGCCGCCTCCGGTGAGCGGGGGCCCGTCAACATCGGCGGCGGCGAGGAGATCACCATGCTCGACCTCGCCCGCCGGATCATCGACCTCACCGGTTCCGCCTCCCGCGTCCGGTTCGTCGAGCGCCCCGCCGACGACCCCGCCCGGCGCCGCCCCGACACCCGGCTGGCCCGGGAACGGCTCGGCTGGCAGCCGAGGGTCGGCTGGGCCGAGGGGCTGGAGCGCACCATCGGCTGGTTCACCCGGGCCGTCGCGGCCTGACCGGGGCGACCGAGCGTCAACCGTCCCGTACAGATGGTGAAAAATCAGCTTTTTACGGGGCAAGTTGGCTCCAACTGTTTGAGCCAACTGGCCTGCGGGACCCGCCCCCTCTGACGCCACCCGGACCTCGTGACGGAGCACTCCCCATGCGCATCCTCGGCATCAACGCTTTGTTCCACGACCCGGCAGCAGCCCTCGTCGTCGACGGCCGCACGGTCGCCGCCGCCGAGGAGGAGCGATTCAGCCGCCGCAAGCACGGCAAGCGGCCACTGCCCTTCTCCGCCTGGGAACTGCCCGAGCAGTCCGCCCGCTGGTGCCTGGCGCAGGCGGGCCTCCGGCCCGAGGACCTGGACGCCGTCGCCTACTCCTTCGACCCGAAACTGGCCCGCCCCGCCGCTCAGATGGGCCTCGACGACCCCTGGGACCCGCTCCGGCTGGAGTACGCCCGCCGCGCCCCCGGCTTCCTCGCCGAGGCCCTGCCCGGCCTCGACCCCGACCGGGTGGTCTTCGTCCCGCACCATGTCGCGCACGCCGCCTCCGCCGGGCCCGCCTCCCCGCACCCGGACAATGACGTGCTGGTCCTCGACGGCCGCGGCGAGTGCGCCTCCCACCTGGCCGGCCGCTACCGCGACGGCAAGCTCGACACCCTCGCCACCCAGGCCCTGCCCGACTCCCTCGGCCTGGTCTACGCGGAGCTCACCGCCCACCTCGGCTTCCTGCGCAGCAGCGACGAGTACAAGGTGATGGCCCTCGCCTCCTACGGCACCCCCCGCTTCCTGCCCCAGCTCAGGCAGTACGTCCACCCCACCGGCCACGGCGGCTTCCGCGCCCACGGCGTCGACTGGGGCTCGCTCGCCCCGCCCCGTGCCAAGGACGAGCCGTGGACCCGCGACCATGCCGACCTCGCCGCGAGCGCCCAGGCCGTGCTGGAGGAGGTCCTCCTCGAACTCGTCCACTGGCTGCACGGCGAGGCCGGCGGCGAGACGCTCACCATGGCGGGCGGGGTCGCCCTGAACTGCGTCGCCAACTCCAAGATCGCCGCGCGCGGCCCGTACCGGAACGTCTGGGTGCAGCCCGCCGCCGGTGACGCCGGAACCGCCCTCGGCGGCGCCCTGCACCTCGCGGCGAACGAGGGCGCCCCCCAGCCCATGCCCGGCCCCGCCCTCGGCCGCGGCTGGAGCGACGAGGCACTGCGCGCCTGGCTGGAGCGGGCCGCCGTCCCCTACGAGCGGCCCGACGACATCGCCGAGACGGTCGCCGAGGAACTCGCCCGGGACGGCGTCGTCGCCTGGTTCCAGGGCCGCAGCGAGTACGGGCCGCGCGCCCTCGGACACCGCTCCCTGCTCGCCCACCCGGGCCGCGCCGAGAACCTGGAGCGCCTCAACCACGTCAAGGGCCGCGAGGAGTTCCGCCCGGTCGCCCCCATGGTCGCCGCCGGCCGCGCCCACGAACTGTTCGCCGGGCCGCTGCCGAGCCCGTACATGCTCTTCGTCCACGAGGTCGCGGCCGAGTGGCGCGAGCGGATCCCGGCCGTCGTGCACGTCGACGGCACCGCGCGCATCCAGACGGTCGACGAGCGCGACGAACCCCTCGTCGCGCGGATGCTGGCCGCCTTCGAACGGCGCACCGGGCTGCCCGTCGTCGTCAACACCAGCCTCAACACCGCCGGCCGGCCCATGGTCGACGACCCCCGCGACGCGCTGGAGTGCTTCGGCTCGGCGCCCGTGGACCTGCTGGCGCTCGGGCCGTTCGCGATCCGCCGCGGGAGGGCCTTCGGATGACCGAGTACGCCGTCGTGATCCCCACCCTCGTGCGGGACACCCTCGCCGACTGCCTCGCGGCCCTCGCCGCCGCGACCGGCCCGCGACCCGCCGAGATCGTCCTGGTCGACGACCGCCCCGACGCCACCTCCGAACCGCTGGAACACCCGCTCGCCGTCCTGGGCGACCTGCGCGGCCGTACGACCGTGCTGCGCAGCCGGGGCCGGGGGCCCGCAGCCGCCCGCAACACCGGACTGCGCGCGGTCGCCTCGCCGTGGGTCGCCTTCCTCGACGACGACGTCCAGGTCGGCCCGCACTGGTGCGAGCAGCTCGCCCAGGACCTCGCCGACGCGTCCCCGGACACGGCGGGCGTCCAGGGCGTCATCGCCGTACCGCTGCCCGGCGAGCGGCGGCCGACCGACTGGGAACGCGGCACGGCGGGGCTGGCCCGCGCCCGCTGGATCACCGCCGACATGGCCTACCGCACCGACGTCCTCAAGCAGGTCGGCGGCTTCGACGAACGCTTCCGGCACGCCTTCCGCGAGGACGCCGACCTCGCACTGCGCGTCCTCGGCGCGGGCTGGCGCATCCACCAGGGCCGCCGCACCACCCGCCACCCCGTGCGCCCCGCCTCCCGCTGGGTGTCCCTGCGCGCCCAGCGCGGCAACGCCGACGACGCGCTGATGCGGCGGCTGCACGGACCCGACTGGTGGGAGAAGGCGGTCGCCCAGCGCGGCCGGCTCCGCTCCCATCTCGCGATCACCGCGTCCGGCGCCGCCGCGCTCGCCCTCGCCGCCGCCGGACGGCCCCGGGCCGCCGCGGCCGTCGGCGCCGGATGGGCGCTGGGCACCGGCGAGTTCGCCTGGGCCCGGATCGCGCCCGGGCCGCGCACCCGGGACGAGGTGACCACCATGCTCGCCACCAGTGTGCTGATCCCGCCCGCTGCCACCTGGCACTGGCTGTCCGGGCTGTGGCGGTACCGCGACGCCCCCGCCTGGCAGGAGGTGGCCCCGTGACCCGGGTCAGGGCGGTGCTGTTCGACCGCGACGGCACCCTCGTCCACGACGTCCCCTACAACGGCGACCCCGACAAGGTCCGCCCGGTCGACGGGGCCCGTGAGGCCGTCGCCCTGCTGCGCGCCCACGGTGTGCGCACCGGTGTCGTCACCAACCAGTCCGGCATCGCGCGCGGCCTGCTCACCGACACCGAGGTCCGCCACGTCAACCAGCGCGTCGACGAACTCCTCGGCCCCTTCGACGTGTTCGGCATCTGCCCGCACGGCCCCGACGACGGCTGCCGCTGCCGCAAGCCCGAACCCGGCCTGGTCCTGTGGGCCGCCGGACGCCTGTGCGCGGCGCCCGAGCGCTGCGTGGTGATCGGTGACATCGGCGCGGACGTCGAGGCCGCCCGGCGGGCCGGCGCCCACGGCATCCTCGTCCCCAACCAGCGGACCCGCCCCGAGGAGACGGCCCACGCCGACCACGTGGCACCGGACCTGCTGACAGCGGTGCGCGCGCTGCTGACGGGACCCCCGCGGGGCCGGGTCCTGGTCGACGAGCGCCCGATCGAGGCGGCCTACGACACCGCAGGGACCACCGACTCCGGCCGCCACGGAAGCCCGGGCGCCGACCCCGCCGACGACACCCGCCGGGGGCCGCGATGAAGGCCCTCGTCGCGCGTCTCGACAGCTTCGGGGACGTCCTGCTCGCCGGGCCCGCGATCCGGGCCGTCGCCGCCCGCGCCGACCATGTCACCCTGCTGTGCGGACCGCGCGGCGCGCCCGCCGCTCCCCTGCTGCCCGGAGTGGACGAGGTGCTGGTCTGGGACGCGCCCTGGGCCGGCTTCGACCCCCCGCCGGTGGGGCGCGGCCAGGTCGACCAGCTGATCGACACCGTCGACGCCGACACGGCGCTGATCCTGACCTCCTTCCACCAGTCCCCGCTCCCCGCCGCCCTGGTGCTGCGCCTGGCCGGAGTCGCCCACATCGCCGCGGACAGCGAGGACTACCCCGGCTCGCTGCTCGACGTACGCCACCAGCGCGCCCCCCACGCCCACGAGGCCGAGGCCATGCTCGACCTCGCCGAGGCGGCCGGCTTCCCGCGCCCCGACGACGGCCGGCTGCGGGTGCTGGAGCCGCCCGCCACGACCGCGCTGACCGGTCCGGGCCCGTACGTCGTGATGCATCCGGGAGCCGCCGTCCCCGCGCGGACCTGGAGCCCCGAGCGGGCCGCCGAGGCGGTGCGCGAACTGGCCGAGGCCGGGCACCGGGTGATCGTCACGGGCGGCAGCGGCGAGCGCGAGCTCACCGCGTACGTCGCCGGGGAGCACGCCCTCGACCTCGCCGGCCGGACCGGCGCCCCCGAACTCGCCGGCGTCCTGGCCCGCGCCGACGCCGTCGTCACCGGCAACACCGGCCCCGCCCATCTCGCCGCCGCCGTCGGCACCCCGGTCGTCTCCCTGTTCGCGCCGGTCGTCCCGGCCGAGCGCTGGCGGCCGTACGGCGTCCCGTACGTGCTGCTCGGCGACCAGCAGGCGCCCTGCGCCGGCACCCGGGCCCGGCAGTGCCCCGTCCCCGGCCATCCCTGCCTTGACACCGTCACCGCCCACGACGTGGCCGCCGCCGTGGAGAAACTCCTGGGGGAGACATGAGGATCCTGCTCTGGCATGTGCACGGGTCGTGGACCACCGCCTTCGTGCAGGGCCCGCACACCTACGTCGTCCCCGTCACCCCCGACCGGGGCCCCGACGGACGGGGCCGCGCGCAGACCTGGGACTGGCCGGACTCGGTGATCGAGGTGCCGCTGGAGCGGCTGCGCGACGAGGAGATCGACGTCGTCGTGCTCCAGCGCCCGCACGAACTCGCCCTCGTCGACGCCTGCCTGGGCCGCCGCCCGCCGCTGGTGTACGTCGAGCACAACGCCCCGCACGGCGACGTCCCGGACACCCGGCACCCCGTGGCCGACCAGCCGGACATGACCCTGGTCCACGTCACGCACTTCAACCGCCTGATGTGGGACTGCGGACGCGCCCCGACCGCCGTGATCGAACACGGCATCGTCGACCCCGGCCAGCGGTGGACCGGCGAACTGGACCGGGCCGCCGTCGTCGTCAACGAGCCCGTACGGCGTGGCCGCACCACCGGCACCGACCTGCTGCCCGTCTTCGCCGAGGCGGCCCCGCTGGACGTCTTCGGGATGGCCACCGACCGGCTCCGGGTGCCGAACGCGCGCACCTTCGACCTCGCCCAGCGCGATCTGCACGCGGCGATGGCCAGGCGGCGCGTCTACGTCCACCCGATCCGCTGGACCTCCCTCGGGCTGTCCCTGCTGGAGGCGATGCACCTGGGCATGCCCGTGGTCGCCCTCGCCACCACCGAGGTCACCGAGGCCGTGCCGCCCGGCGCCGGAGTGGTCTCCAACCGGATCGACGTACTGACCGAGGCCGTACGGGACTTCGTCGCCGATCCGCTGCACGCGCGGCTGATCGGCGAGGGGGCCCGCGCGGCGGCTCTCGCCCGCTACGGGCTGTCCCGTTTCCTGGACGACTGGGAGCGGCTGCTGAAGGAGGTCACCCGATGAGGATCGCCATGGTGTCCGAGCACGCGAGCCCGCTCGCCGCTCTCGGGGGGCCGGACGCCGGCGGGCAGAACGTGTACGTCGCCCGCCTCACCGAGGAACTGGCGCGTCGCGGCCATGACGTGACCGTGTACACCCGCCGGGACTCCGCCCGGCTGCCCGACCGGGTGCCGCTGCCGGGCGGGGGCGTCGTCGAGCACGTGTCGGCCGGACCGGCGGAACCCGTCCCCAAGGACGAGCTCTTCCCCTACATGCCCGGCTTCGGCACCATCCTCGCGCGCGCCTGGGAACGGGAGCGGCCCGACGTCGTCCACGCGCACTTCTGGATGTCCGGGATGGCCGCGCAGATCGGCGCCCACGAACAGGGCGTCCCAGTCGTGCAGACCTTCCACGCGCTCGGTACCGTCAAGCGCCGCCACCAGGGCCGCCGGGACACCAGCCCGCACGAACGCCTTGGCGTCGAGCGGCAGATCGGCCGCAGCTGCGCCCGCGTCCTGGCCACCTGCGGCGACGAGGTCCACGAACTCGCCGAGATGGGCGTGCCGCCGGGGCGGGTGTCGGTGGTGCCGTGCGGGGTGGACGCCGAGCACTTCCACCCCGGCGCGCACGGCGCCGGCGTCCCCGAACGCCGGGAGCGCCACCGCCTGCTCGCCTGCGGCCGGCTCGTCCCGCGCAAGGGCTACGACAAGGCGATCCGCGCCCTGACCCGCGTCCCCGACGCCGAACTCCTCATCGCCGGCGGCCCCGAACCCGGGCGGCTGGACGCCGACCCCGAGGCGGCACGACTGCGCCGGCTCGCCGAGCGCGCGGGACTCGGCGACCGGGTACGGCTGCTCGGCGCCGTCGACCCCGACCACATGCCGGGGCTGATGCGCGGCTGCGACCTCGTCCTGTGCACCCCCGTCTACGAGCCGTTCGGGATCGTGCCGCTGGAGGCGATGGCCTGCGGTGTGCCCGTCGTCGCCACCGACGTCGGCGGCCACCGCGACACCGTCGCCGACGGGCACACCGGACGCCGGGTGCCGGCCGGCGAGCCGTGGGCGATCGCCGGGGCCGTGCGCGAACTCCTCGCCGACGAACCGATGCGCCGCCGCATGGGCGCGGCCGGCCGCGAGCGCGCCCTCGCCCGCTACACCTGGCAGCGCGTCGCCGACGGTGTCGAACAGGTCTACCAGCGGACTCTGAGCGGACACCGGGTGTCCGAGGAGGTGGCGTGATGACGGTCCACCCGCCCGCCGTCGGGCACTGCGACGAACTCCTGGACGCGCTGGGCCAGTTCCGCGCCTCCGCGCACATCACCGAACGGTGGGGGAGCCGGCTGGCCGACGTGCTGTGCGCCGGCGGACGGCTGCTGGCCGCGGGCAACGGCGGCAGCGCGGCCCAGGCCCAGCACCTGACCGCCGAGCTCGTCGGACGCTACCGCGACGACCGGCCGCCGTTCTCCGCGATCGCCCTGCACGCCGACACCTCCTCCACCACCGCCATCGCCAACGACTACGGCGTCGACGAGGTGTTCGCCCGCCAGGTCCGCGCGCACGGCCGCCCCGGCGACGTCCTGATGCTGCTGTCCACCAGCGGCGCCAGCGCCAACCTGCTGTCCGCCGCCGACGCGGCCCGCGCGAGCGGCCTGCACGTGTGGGCGCTGACCGGCCCGGCCCCCAACCCGCTGACCGCGGGCAGCGACGAGGCCCTGTGCGTCGAGGCGACCTCGGCCGCCACCGTGCAGGAACTGCACCTGGTGGCGGTGCACATGGTCTGCGCGGCCTTCGACACGGAAGTGGAGAGGAGGACGGCATGACGGGCCGAGCCCCGCTCCTCGTCGTCGGCGACGCCCTGCTCGACCGCGATCTCGACGGCCACGCCGACCGGCTCGCCCCCGACGCGCCGGTCCCCGTGGTCGCCGACTGCGTGGAACGCCTGCGTCCCGGCGGCGCGGCCCTCGCCGCCTACCTCGCCGCGCGGGACGGCCGGGAGGTGACGCTGGTGGCGGGCGTCGGCGACGACCCCGCCAGCCGCGAGCTGACTCGACTTCTCGAACCCTGGCTGCAGCTGATCCCGCTCCCGCTGACCGGTCCGCTCTCGGAGAAGACCCGGGTGCTGGCGCGGGGCCGTCCCGTGACCCGCCTGGACCGGGGCAGCGGCACGACCCGCGAGGCGACGGACGCCGCCCGCGCGGCGACCCGCTCCGCGCCGGCCGTCCTGGTCTCCGACTACGGCCGCGGCACCGCCGACGCCCTCCGCGACGTCCTGTCCGACCACCCGCCCCTCGTGTGGGACCCGCACCCGCGCGGCGGACCGCCGGTGCCGGGGACACGCCTGGTCACGCCGGCGGAGCAGGAGGCCCACCGCTTCGCGGGCCAGGCCCCCGCCGTCGTACGGGAGTTGCGTAGCGCCGCGCGCGCCGCGGCCGCGCTGGTGGGTCACTGGCGGGCCGGTGCCGTCGCGGTCACGCTCGGCGCCCGGGGCGCCCTGCTGTCGTACGGCGATCAGCCGCTGCTGTGTCCCGCCCCCGGGGTCCACGGCGCGGACCCGTGCGGGGCGGGCGACCGGTTCGCCGCCACCGCGGCCGGGCTGCTCGCCGACGGCGCGCTGGTCGGCGAGGCCGTCGAGGGCGCCGTCACGGCGGCGACGGCGTTCGTCGGCGAGGGCGGGGCGGGAGCTCTCATGGGGCTTTCCGACGATTCCGCCGAGGCCGCGCAATCAGGGGACGACGTACGGGCTGTCCTCGCCCGCGTCCGCGCCGCGCACGGCACCGTCGTGGCCGCCGGCGGCTGCTTCGACCTGCTGCACGCCGGGCACGTGGGCCTCCTGGAGGCGGCCCGGCGGCTCGGCGACTGCCTCGTCGTGTGCGTGAACTCGGACGCGTCCGTGCGGCGCCGCAAGGGTGCCGGACGGCCGGTCACCCCGCTGGACGACCGGGTACGGGTCCTGCTCGCCCTGGGCTGCGTGGACGCCGTCGCCGTCTTCGACGAGGACACCCCCGAACGCCTGCTCGCCGAACTGCGGCCCGACATCTGGGTCAAGGGCGGCGACTACAGCGGCGCCGACCTCCCCGAGGCCGCGCTGCTTCAGGAGTGGGGCGGCCAGGCGGTCCTCCTGCCGTACCTGGACGGCCGCTCCTCGACCCGGCTGATGACCCGCGCGGCAGGTGCCGTATGACGACGACACACCGGCTCCCGCAGCACGGGTCGTCCCGCACACCGTCCGTCCCGCACCCCCGGTCACCCCGGACGGCAGGGACCTCATGACCGCGCCGCCCCGCGTCCTCGTCCTGCGTGCCCTGGGCCTCGGGGACCTGCTCGCCGGTGTCCCCGCGCTGCGCGCGCTGCGCCGGGCGTTCCCGGCGCACGAACTGGTGCTGGCCGCGCCCGCCGAGCTGGCGCCGGTCGCGGCCGCGACCGGCGCCGTCGACCGGCTGCTGCCCGCCTCCGCGCCCGGCCGCGCCGTACCCCGCGCCCTGGACTGGACCGGCCCGCCCCCGGAGATCGCCGTCGACCTGCACGGCAACGGCCCGCCCAGCCACCGTCTCCTGCTACAGTTGCGCCCGCTCAGGCTGTTGGCCTTCGCCCACCCCGGGACCCCCGAGATCGACGGGCCGGTCTGGTACGCGGAGGAACACGAACGGGCCCGCTGGTGCCGGCTGCTTGAGTCCTACGGCATCGACGCCGACCCCGCCGATCTCCGGCTGCCCCGACCGCCGGAGGCCTCCCCGGCCCCCGGCGCCGTCGTCCTCCACCCCGGTGCGGGAGCCCCGTCCCGCTGCTGGCCCGTGCAGCGCTACGCCACGGTCGCGCGCACCCTGCGCCGGCAGGGCGTGCGGGTCGCCGTCACCGGGGGAGCCGGCGAGGAGGACCTGGTCGCCGAACTCGCCGACCGGGCAGGCCTTCCCGGCACCGCTCTCTTCCCCGGCGGCCTCCCCTTCGACCGCCTGTGCGCGCTGGTCGCCGACGCCCGTGCCGTGGTCAGCGGCGACACCGGCATCGCGCACCTCGCCGTCGCCCTCGCCACCCCCTCCGTCACCCTCTTCGGCCCCGTACCGCCGAGCCGCTGGGGTCCGCCCCCGGATCCGCGCCACCGCGCCCTGTGGCATCCCGGCCCGGACGGCGACCCGCACGGCCCGCGCCCCGACCCGTCCCTGCTGCGCATCCACCCCGACGACGTCCTGCACGCCCTGACCGCCCTGCCCGCCACGCAACCAGCCGCGTCAGACCGGCAGTTGGAACAGGCCCACGAGTGACCCCACCCATGACTGACTCCCGCGTCGGCATCGTCATCGTCACCCGCGACCGCTGCACCTCCCTCGCCCGCACCCTGCGCCACCTCCTCGCCCTGCCCGAGCGACCCCCCGTCCTCGTCGCCGACAACGCCTCCACCGACGGCACCCGCGCCATGCTGGCCCGGGACTTCCCCCAGGTGCGCGTGCTCGCCCTGCCGCGCAACCGGGGAGCGCTCACCCGCAACCACGGAGTCCGCGCCCTCGGCACCCCGTACGTGGCCTTCAGCGACGACGACTCCTGGTGGGCGCCCGGCGCGCTGGACCGCGCGGTCGGCCACTTCGAGGCGCACCCCCGGCTCGGCCTGCTCGCCGCGCGCACGCTCGTCGGCCCCGACGAGGCCCTCGACCTGCTCGACGAGGTGCTCGCCCACTCGCCCCTCGGACCCGCGGCCGACCTTCCCGGCACCCAGGTCCTCGGCTTCCTCGGCTGCGCCGCCGTCGCCCGCCGCGAGGCCTACCTCGACGCGGGCGGCTACCACCAGGTGCTGTTCTTCGGCGGGGAGGAGACCCTGCTCGCCTACGACCTGGCCGCCCGGGGCTGGGGCGTCGCACACTGCCCGGACGTGGTCGCCCACCACCACCCCGCCCCGGCGGCCCGCCCCGGCCGCCCGGTCACCGTCCGCCGCAACGCGGTCCTCACCGCCTGGCTGCGCCGCCCCCTCCCGGACGCCCTCGCCCGCACCCGCGAACTGGCCGGCGCCGCCCGCCACGACGGCACCGCGCGCCGCGCCCTGCGCGAGACCCTGGTCCGGCTGCCGTCCGCGCTGCGCGACCGCAGGCCGCTGCCCGCGCACGTGGAACGTGCCGCCCGCCTCCTGGACCCCGCCGACGGAGCGACCCCATGACCGACCCGCGCACCGGCGTCGTCGTCATCACCCACAACCGCCGCCCCGAACTCCTGCGCACCCTCGACCGGTTGGCCCAGCTGCCGGAGCAGCCGGTCGTCGTGACGGACAATGGCTCCACCGACGGCACCGCCGCCGGGGTGGCCCACCGCCACCCCGGCGTACGGCTGCTGCGGCCCGGCCGCAACCTCGGCGCCGTCGGCCGCAATATGGCCGTGCGCCACCTCAGCACGCCGTACGTGGCCTTCTGCGACGACGACTCCTGGTGGGCGCCCGGCGCGCTGAGCGGGGCCGCCGACCTGCTGGACCGGCATCCGGCGCTCGTGTCCGTCACCGCCCGGATCGTCGTGGAACCCGGCGGCGCGGACGACCCGATCAACGACGAGTTACGCGACTCGCCCGTTCCCGGCCCCGGTTGGCTGCCCGGCCCGGCGCTCGGATCCTTCCTGGCCGCCGCGACCGTCCTGCGCGCCGACGCCTTCCGGGCCGCGGGCGGCTTCCATCCGCGGCTGTGGCTCGGCGGGGAGGAGGAGTTGCTGGCCGTGGACCTCGCGACGGACGGCTGGTGGCTGACGTACGCCGAGCATCTGACGGTTCATCACCAGCCGTCGGTGGTACGGGACTCCACGCTGCGGCGGCGGCACGGCATCCGCAACACGCTGTGGTTCAGCTGGCTGCGCCGGCCCGTCGGGTCCGCGCTGCGCCGCACCCTGCACCTGGCCCGTACGGTTCCGCGGGACACCGCGTCCCTGCGCGCCTTCGCCGAGGCGGCCGCCGCGCTGCCGTGGGTGCTGGGGGAACGCCGGGTGGTACCGGCGGCGGTCGAGTCACGGCTGCGGGCCCTGGAACACGCCCAGCGCCGCTCGACCGCGCGCCGCTACACCGGCTGAGCCGCCCCGCCCCCGCCGCTCAGCCTTCCGTCAGCCGGCACAGCTGCCGGAACGACGCGAACAGGGCCGCCGGCCAGACACCGGCGAAGGCCCAGATCAGGCGGGCTCGGAGGTGACGATCCCGGCGCCCATCAGACCGATCGAGACCAGCAGGAGGAAGGCCACCGTCAACAACCGCGGGCGGTAGGCGACGAGCCGCGCGAGATCGGGGCGGCGGCCCGGACGGAAGGTGCGCAGCCGCCGCTCCAGACGGCGGTCGCGGCTGAGCGCGCGCTCCATCTCGTCGAGGGCACGCTGTTCGTGATCGGGGAGTCGGCTGGTGGACACGGTCGTCCCTCCTCGGCGGCGGGGGCTGCACGTCGAGTGCCCCCAGCCTTCCGAGATCTAACCGCCGCGCGCCCCTCCAACACCCCCAACACGCCTCCGAATCGGCCGCCGACAGTCCTGCTCACGCCGGCACCGCGGCCCGCACACACCGGCCTGTCATCATGGGCCCATGCATCGGCCGCCGCCCCGCCCCCGCGTCCCCGACTGGTTCACGGCCGACGACTGTGCTCTGAACGTCGCGCTCGTGTATCCGCTGCAGGGGCCCGCCGGGATCTTCGGACCGGCCTGCGAGGCCTGTGCGCGGCTCGCCGCGGAGGAGATCAACAGGGCGGGCGGGGTGCTGGGCCGGGAGCTGCGGCTGATGGAGGTGGACGGGGGCGCGCCGCCGGGGCAGGTCGCCGAACAGGTGGACGCGCTGGTGGCGGCGGGCCAGGTGCAGGGCGTCACCGGCTGGCACATCTCCTCCGTACGGCAGGCCCTCGCGCCGCGGATCGCGCACCGGGTGCCCTACGTCTACACCGCCCTGTACGAGGGCGGGGAGCGCACCGAGGGCGTCTACCTCACCAGCGAGACCCCGGCCTCGCAACTGCACCCCGCCATGCGCCTGTTGGCGGACGCGCGTCGTGTGCGCCGGTGGTTCGTCGTCGGCAACGACTACGTGTGGCCGCGCCGCACGGCCCGTTCGGCCCGCCGGTACGCGCGCGCGTGCCGCGGCCGGGTCTGCGGCGAGGCGTATCTCCCGCTCGGCACCGACGACTTCACCGCCGTACTGCGGCGGATCGAGCGCGCGGACGCCGACGCCGTGCTGATGCTGCTGGTGGGGAGCGACGCGGTCCGCTTCAACCGAGCCTTCGCCGCCGCCGGACTGGACCAGCGGTGCCTGAGGCTCAGCACCCTCATGGACGAGAACATGCTGCTGGGCAGCGGCCCCGACGCCACCGCCGACCTGTTCAGCACGGCCGGCTTCTTCACCTCGCTCGCCGACCGCAACAGCATGGACTTCCACGGCGCCTACGCCGCCCGCTACGGCCCCGACGCACCCGTGCCCGGCAGCCTCGGCGAGTCCTGCTACGAGGGCGTGCTGCTGCTGGCCGCACTCGTCGAACGGGCCCGCGCCCTCGACGTCTCGGCGATCGGGGCGGCCGCCCGGAACGTCTCCTACGAGGGGCCGCGCGGCCTGGTCGGACTCGACGGCCGGCACGTGCGCCAGCGTGTCTACCTCGCGCAGGCCGACGGGCTGGACTTCACCGTCCTCGCCCGGCTCCCGGCGCCGCACGACCTGGCGTGACCCCGTCCGCCAGCGCCTGGGACAGCCGGGCCAGCAACGTCTGCAACTGCTCGGCGTCCTCCTGAACCGGCAGCGTCGCCCACTCCGCCCGGACCCGTTCGTCGACCTCCTGCCAGAACCGCTGCCCGCGCTCGGTCAGCCGGGCCAGGATCCGGCGCCGGTCGACCGGGTCGGTGCGCCGGTGGACGAGGTTGCGGTCGACGAGCTGGTCCATCAGCTTGGTCAGGCTCGGCGGCGGCAGGAAGGCGCAGTCGGCGATGGCCGTCATGTTGTGCCCCTGCCCGTCGGACAGCAGCGCCAGCACCCGCCACCCCTCCACCGAGCAGCCGAACTCCTCCAGCACGCGCTGCGTACGGCGAGCGGACAGCCGCTCGGCCCTGGTCAGCAGCTGGAGCAGATCCTGGGGCCGGCCCACCGCCATCGCACTCCTCGAGTCAGGGGTCCGCGAGGGACGTGCGCCAGCGTACCGGGCGGCTTCGGAGGGACCGCGGGGGCGGGCGGGTCAACTGCGGGGCGGGCACCGGCAAAGACGGCGGCAAGAAACGTGCCCCGCGGCGCGACACGCGGCGCACGATGACCCACTGGCCACACGGCGTTCACTCAAGTGCCGCCGGAGCGCGCCAGGGTGCGGTCGTTGTCAGCTCAACCGCTCGCCAGGGAGGGGACCATGACCACAGAGGCCAACACGCCGGACGGGTCGGCGCAGTCTTCCGAGGGGGTCAGCCGGCGTCACGCGCTGGGCCTGCTCGGCACGGCGGGGGCCGGAGCGGCCGCCGCCCCGTTGCTGGGGGCCGGCACGGCCCAGGCCGCGCCGCTCGCCGCCCCGTCCCTCCACCTCACCGCCGACTCCGCCGGCGCGCCTCCGGTCCAGGGGCTGCACCTGACCTTCGGAGCGGACCCGCGCACCCAGATGACGGTGTCGTGGATCACCGACAGACCGGTCACCAGACCCGTGGTCCACTACGGCACGCTGGAGCACGGCTTCGGCTCCAAGGCCAAGGCCCGCACGGTCACCTACGTCGACGGCACCTCCAGCCGCACCGTCTACGTCCACCACGCCTCGCTGACCAAGCTGCGCCCGGACACCGACTACCTCTACCTCGCCACCCACGAGGGCACCACGCCCGACAGCGGCACCTTCCGCACCGCCCCCAGCGGACGCCGGCCCCTCACCTTCACCAGCTTCGGCGACCAGTCCGCGCCGCAGGTCACCTGGGCCGCGAACGGCACGGTGGCGCTGGACGCCAACTCCACTCCCGCCACCAAGGACATCGTCACCGGCGTCGAGCAGGTCGCCCCGCTCTTCCACCTCCTCAACGGCGACCTGTGCTACGCCAACCTGGACGTCGACCGGGTGCGGACCTGGAACAACTTCTTCACCAACAACACCCGTTCGGCGCGCTTCCGCCCCTGGATGCCGGCGGCCGGCAACCACGAGATCGAGAAGGCCAACGGCCCGATCGGACTCGGCGCCTACCAGACCTACTTCGACCTGCCGTCCACCGAGACCGACCCCGAACTCGCGGGCCTGTGGTACGCCTTCACGGCCGGCTCGGTGCGGGTCATCGTGCTGCAGAACGACGACAACTGCCTGCAGGACGGCGGCGACGTCTACATCAGCGGCTACTCCGGCGGTCGTCAGCTCGCCTTCCTGGAAAAGGAGTTGAAGGCGGCCCGGTCCTCCCGCGACATCGACTGGGTCGTCGTCGCCATGCACCAGATCATGATCAGCTCCTCCGACGCCAACGGCGCCGACCTCGGCCTCCGGCAGAAGTACGGCCCGCTGTTCGACAAGTACGGCGTGGACCTCGTGCTGTGCGGCCACGAGCACAACTACGAGCGCTCCCTGGCCGTGCGCGGGGTCGTCTCCGGCAGCGAGACGCTCACCCCCGACCCGGTCTCCCAGGCCACCGACGACATCGACGCGGGCCTGGGCACCGTGCACATGATCCTGGGCGGCGGAGGCGTGTCCGGCACCACCAACCAGAACTTCTTCAAGGACGGCACCGCCAAGGTCATCACCGCGGTGTCCGCGAGCCCCGGCCCCAACGGCAAGCGCACCGCCACGTACACCAAGGAGCAGGCCGTCTGGGTCGGCGTGCGCGACCTCGACCACCCCTACGGCTTCGCCGCGTTCACCGTGGACCCCGGCCGGCACCCCGGTGACACCACGCGCATGCACGTGACGTACTACAACGTCAACAAGCCGCACGGCGAGCTGTCGGTCTTCGAGACCTTCACCCTCCACCGCCGTCGCTCCGACGGCCCCAAGTGACCCGCTAGAGCCAGTCGCGGTGTTTGAAGATCACGTACAGGCTGACGCAGACCACTCCCATCAGCCCGATCGCGAAGGGATAGCCGAGCAGCCAGTGCAGCTCCGGCATGTGCGCGAAGTTCATCCCGTAGATCGTCCCGACCAGCGTCGGGGCGAACAGAATGGCCGCCCATGACGAGATCTTCTTGATCTCCTCGTTCTGCTCGAAGCCCGCTTCCGCCAGCGCCCGCATCTCCGCGTTCTGCTGCTGGGTGACCAGGGTCGCGTTCACCGTGAGGATCTCGGTGAGGGCCTGGCGGAAGCTGTCCACCCGCTCGCTCGTGTGGGTGACGTGGTCGGCGACGTCACGGAGGTAGCGCTGGAGCTCCTCGTCGGTCTCGTACTTGGAGAAGCCGGCGATCAGCCCGTGCAGCATGCCCACCAGCGGGCGGGTGGCGCGTTGGAACTCGACCATCTCCCGGGAGAGTTCGTAGATACGGCGGGAGACCTCCGGGTCGCCGCGGAAGACCTCCGTCTCGATCTCGTCGATGTCGTTCTGCACGCCGGCGACGACCGGCGCGTACCCGTCCACCACCGCGTCGAGGATGGCGTACAGGACCGCCTCCGGGCCCAGCTTCAGCAGCTCCGGTGTCTCCTCCATGCGGCGCCGGACCGCCGAGAGGTCGGGGGCGGCGCCGTGCCGGACGGTGATCACGAAGTCGGGGCCGACGAAGACGTGCAGCTCGCCGAAGTCGACCTCCTCCGGGGCGTCCAGATAGCGGGCGGCGCGCAGCACGACGAACAGTGTGTCGCCGTAGCGCTCCAGCTTGGGCCGCTGATGCGCCTCCATCGCGTCCTCCACCGACAGCGGGTGGAGATCGAACTCGGCGGCCAGGGAGAGCAGCTCGGCGTCCGTCGGGCGGGCGAGGCCGATCCAGGCCATCCCGGACGGCTCCTCACGCAGCTCGCGAAAGGTTTCGGCGAGCGTGGCGGGGGAGGAGATGCGCACCCCGTCGCGGTACAGGGCGGCCTGGACGACGCTGGCCACCTCCGTCTGCTCGGCGGGCCTCTCTTTTGGCGGCGGGGCGGTGGTGTCGGCCGCGGGGGGCTGCGGAGGCGTCAGCGCGCGCCGCCACACGGACCTCATGGAGTTCCTGGCGTTCCTGGCGGCCGGACGGGCGCGTCGCTCGGACATGCGGCTGCCTCCGGGGTCGAACCTGCGGCTGCGTGATCCGGAGCAGGATATACGGGGCAAACGACGCCGGGGTGACCCGTGCGACCGGGATTCGGTGAGAGTTGCGGACAGAAGGTGTCCGCGAGCCCAGTGAGCGTGCCGTACATGACGAAGACGACAGCCGCCGCTCCCGTGCTCGGCACCCTCGCCCTGAACCGCGCGACCCTCGACCGGCAGCTCCTGCTGCGCCGCTCACCGCTGTCCGCGCGGGCCGCCGTCGAGCATCTCGTCGGCCTCCAGGCGCAGAACGTCAAGCCGCCCTACCTCGCCCTCGCCGCCCGCCTGGAAGGCTTCGTCCCCGAGGAGCTCTCGCGGCTGATGGCCGAGCGCGAGGTCGTCCGCATCGTCACCCTGCGTTCGACCATCCACACCCACACCGCCGACGACTGTCTCACCCTGCGCCCCCTGGTCCAGCCCGCCCGCGACCGTGAGCTGACCACCTTTCGCAAGGGGCTGCAGGGCGTCGACCTCGACCGCCTCACGGTCCTGGCCCGGGAGCTCGTCGAGGAGGCGCCGCGCACCATGAAGCAGCTGCGCGAGGCCCTGCACGCCGAGTGGCCGGACGCCGACCCGCAGGCCCTCGGCATCGCCGCCCGGTGCAGGCTGCCGCTGGTCCAGGTCACCCCGCGCGGGCTGTGGGGACGGAGCGGTCAGGTCGCCCTCACCACCGCCGAGCACTGGCTCGGCCGCCCCGCCGCACCCGCCCCGGCGGCGGAGGACGTCGTCCTGCGCTACCTCGCCGCCTACGGTCCCGCCTCGGTGAAGGACATGCAGACCTGGGCCGGCCTGACCCGCCTGCGCGAGCCCTTCGAGCGGCTGCGCCCGCGGCTGCTCGCCTTCCGCGACGAAAGCGGCGTCGAACTCCTCGACCTCCCCGACGCCCCGCGCCCCGACGAGGACACCCCCGCCCCGCCCCGCTTCCTCCCCGAGTTCGACAACCTGCTCCTCTCCCACGCCGACCGCACCCGGGTGGTGCCGCCCGAGTACTGGGGCCGCAGCTGGGTGGGGAACCTGGTGCACTGCACGTTCCTCGTCGACGGCTTCCTGGCCGGCGTGTGGAAGCTGGAGCGGGACGCCCTCGTCATCGAACCCTTCGGCAGCCTCACCAGGGCTCAGCGGACGGAGCTCACGGCGGAGGCGGAGCGCATGCTCGGCGTCCTGTACCCGGCCACGCCGTACGACATCCGGTTCGGGACCGTGATCGCGTGAGCCTCAGTCGGCCCGCCCGGTTCCCCGACCAGCGCCCCGTCCAGCACCGTGCGCAGATCCCCCAGATCACTCCCGTCCGCCGCACGTGGAAACAAGCCCCACGGCCTCCGCTCTAGAGTCGGATCCATGGAACTGCGGCAGCTCACCTACTTCGTCACCGTCGCCGAGGAGCTGCATTTCGGGCGGGCGGCCGAGCGGCTGCACATCGTGCAGTCGGCGGTGAGCATGCAGATACAGCGCCTGGAGCGGGAACTGGGCGCCGAGCTGTTCGACCGGACCCCGCGCCGGGTGCGGCTCACGGCGGCGGGGGAGCGGCTGCTGCCCGAGGCGCGCACGGTGCTGGCCGCCGCCGAGAGGGCCCGCGCCGCCGTCGCCCCGCCGCCCGGCCTGCGGATCGGCACCAGCACGGGCCTGGGCGCGCACCTCGACCGCGTGCTCGCCGCCTTCGCCCGCCGGGCGCCGGACGTCCCCGTCGAGCTCTTCTCCCTCCCGGCCGCCGAACGCCTGGAGCGGGTCGCGCGCGGCCGGCTGGACGCCGCGTTCGTCCGGGCCGCCGAGCCCCGGCAGGGCGTCCGTGTGCTGCCGCTGTGGCCCGACCCCCTGGTCGCAGCCCTCCCCGCCGCGCATCCGCTCGCCGGGCGCGAGGAGATCGGCGTCGAGGAACTGGCGGAGCTGCCCCTGAGCCTGACCGAGCGGCGCAACAACCCCGCCCTGGTCGACCTGGTCGTCGGCGCCTGCCACGAGGCCGGCTTCACACCGCTGCCCGGACCGGCGAGCGGCTCCCTCCAGGACACCCTCGCCACCATCGGCACCCGCCCGTTGTGGACGGTCGTGTACGCCTCCCACGCGCGCGTGCTGCACAGCCCGCGCGTGGCCTTCGTACCGTTCCGCCCGCCCGGCCTCGCCCTGTCGACGGGACTCGCCGTGCGGGCCGCCGCCGGCCCCCCGCACCTGGACACCCTGCTCCTGGCCTGCGGCGATCACGAGAACTGATCGCTGCGGTCGCGGTCTGCTCCTTGGTCGCGGACGTCGGAGGCGATGGACTGGACTCACCCGAGAACGACACAGGGACAAGGGAGTTCAGCCATGCCGATCGTCACCATCCAGCAGGGCCCGCGCGACACCGAGCTCAAGCGGGACCTCGTCAAGCGCGTCACCGACGCCTTCGTGGACGCCTACCGGATCCCGGCCGAGACCGTGCAGGTGTGGATCCACGAGGTCCCCGCGGACAGCTGGGGCGCCGCGGGGAAGCTCACCGCCGACAAGTAGCGCACACGTGGATAGGGGGCGCTGCGAGCTGCTCGTGGTAGCTCGCAACGCCCCCTGGCCTTACTCCTGAGGGGTGCTCAGGAAGCTCTCGGAGCTATGAGTTGACCTGTGCGGTCACCAGGCTGGAGAAGGTGGTCAGCCGGGTGTAGACACCCGGGTACCCCGCTTCCGCGCAGCCCTCGCCCCAAGAAGTGATCCCTGCCAGGACGCCCCCGATGAGCAGGGGACCGCCGCTGTCGCCCTGGCAGGTGTCTGTGCCGCCGGAGGTGTATCCGGCGCAAACCATGTCGGACTGGACGTAGTCCGAACCGTAGGAGCTCCGGCAGCTGGAGTCGGACACGATCGGGACGGTCGCGGTCCGCAGCTGGTTGGAGGAGCTGCCGTTCTCCGAGGTGGTACCCCAGCCCAGGATGCGCGCGGTGGTGCCGGCCACGTACACGCCCGTGTCCGAGGAGGAGACGTACTTCGCCGTGGTGTACGGCATCGACGTCGACAGGGTCAGCACCGCCACGTCGTCGCCGTTGGTGGCGTCGGTGTAGGACGGGTTGATCCAGATCTTGCTGACCTTGCTGACGGTGCCGTTGGTGCCGTTGAGGTAGGTGCGGCCGCCGACGACGCGGACGCTGCTCGTGGTCTCGCCCACCATGCAGTGGGCGGCCGTCACGACCTTGGTGGCCGAGACGAGGGTGCCGCCGCAGAACTGGTTCTGCGAGGCGTCCGTGATCTGCATGACGAACGGGTAGGCCGTGGTGGTGGTCGTCGTGCCCCCGACGATCGGCTGGGGCGCGGCTGCCGCCGAAGGTGCGCCGAGAACTGCGGTGGTGACCGCCGCGGCGCCCGCCGCGAGGACCGCGGCGGTCTTTCTGGCACGGGTGAGCCCGAACATGAGTCTCCTGTGGGGGTTGCCGGTGGGGGATCGCGCGGGTGTGGGGGTTGGTGCACGGGGGTCGCGGGACCGACCCCCGTATGCCCGGGCGAGCGGCATGCCCTTACGCTAGGACCCGGCGCACCCTCACCCCAATGAGGGAACCCCCTAGGGGAGTTGGGCAGGGAAAACCCTCGGTCGACCCCTAGTAAACCCGGACAAACCTCACTTCGTACGGCGCCCCGCCGCCAGTCGGACGATATCCACCCGAGAGCGGATGCCGAGCTTGCGGTAGACCCGGGTGAGGGTCGCCTCGACCGTCTTGACGCTGATGAACAGACGCGCGGCGATCTCGCGGTTGGTCGCGCCCTCCATGACGAGCGCGGCGACCTGACGCTCCATCGAGGCGAGGCCCTCCAGGCCCTCTGACGCGGCGACGGGCGGATTCGGTTCCACCGGGTTCGCCGCGGCCGCCGCCTCCACCTGCCGCAGCCACGGCAGCGCCCGGCACCGACGGAAGAGCCGGGCCGCCTCGTCGTACGACGTGGGTCCCGCGCGGCGGGTGCGCAAGGAGGCCAGCGCGAAGGCGGCCCGTGCCTCCTCCAGGCCGTATCCCAGCTTGGCGAGCCGGTCCTGAGCCTGGGTCAGCTGGGCGAGCGCGGCCTCGTGTTCGCCGCGCGCGGCCCGCACCAGGGCCTCGGCCCGGTCCAGGACCGCCAGGACGCTCTCCCGGCCGAGCCGCAGCGCGTGCTCGCGCGCCCCGGCGACCAGTTCGCGCGCCTCGTCCACCTCGCCGATGCGCACCAGGGCCTCGGCGAGGTCGCCGTGCCAGCGGCCGCGGGCCGGGTCGGTGATGCCGAGCCCGTGCTCCAGCTCCCGCACCCGGCGCAGCGAACGCACCGCGCCCTCGGCGTCCTCGGCGACCAGCTGCGCGTGCCCGAGCGCGGTCAGCCCCCGGGAGACGTACATCTGGTCGCCCGCCTGCTCGGCCTGATCCAGGGCCTCGCGGGCCAGGGCCAGCGCACGGTCGGCGTCGCCGCCTGAGGCCTCGGCGAGGGAGTTGAGCACCGCGGAGGGGATCTCGCCGATGCCGGAGTCGCGGGCCAGCCGCATGCTCTCCCGGGCCAGGTCCAGGGCGCGTCCGCAGTGCCCGGAGCGCAGCTCGGTCTCGGCGAGCATGCGAACGAAATGCACCTCGCTCTCGACCATGCCGCGTTGCCGTGCCCGGCGCAGCAGCGCGGTGACGGTGGAGCGGGCCTCGGGCACCTGGTCGCTCATGACCAGCCAGCGGAAGCGGGCGGAGCCCGCGCCGTTGTGGTGGCTGGCGACCTGTGGGTCCTGGGGTTCCTTCATGGCGCGCTGGATGGTGGCGGGCGCGTCCGGATGGCCCATCAGGGTCTCGGTCTCGCCCTGGAAGGCGAGCGCGAGCAGTTCGGTGCGCCGGTCCCCGGCCCGCGCGGCCAGCTCCGCCGCGTGCGCCGCCTCCTCCCGGCCGGTGGCGAAGTCGCCCTCCACGACCAGTCCCCGCCAGGCCAGCTGGTAGTGGACCAGGGCGAGCAGCCCGGGGTCGGAGCCGGCGTCGGCGAGCGCCTGCGGGTAGACGGTGTCGACGTCGCCGAGCGCCTGCCCGGCCGACTCGATCACCACCATCCAGGCCCGTACCCGGTCGGCGGGCGCGGTGGCCCGGGTCAGCACGTCCCGCGCGATGTCCCGGGCGAGATCCACCTCGCCGGCGATGATCGCGTCCTCGGCGGCCTGCAGCCTGCGCTCGTCCGGGCCGGGATCGCCGTCGGCCGGGGTGTGCCGGGCGGCCAGCAGACCCAGTGAGGCGGCCGCGGAGGGGGCGCCGCGGTCCCGGGCCAGCGCGGCGGCCTCCGCGAGCCGGGCCGCCGCCTCGGGGTCCGCGCCGGTGGTCGCGAGCGCGAGATGCCGGGCCCGCTCGATCGGGTCCGAGGCCGCCGTCGACAGCGCGGCGTGCGCGGCCCGCCGCTCCTGCGCCGGCGCCTCCGCGTACAGCGCGGCGGAGATCAGCGGGTGCGCGAACCGTACGGCGGGACCCTCGGGCTCCGTCGCCAGCAGTCCCAGCTCGGCCGCCTGGGCGGTCTCGGCCTCGGCGTTCTCCCGGCCGGCCGCGTGCAGCAGCGCCAGGGTGGGGCGGGCGCCGGCGCTGGCCACCAGGAGGGTGCGGCGGGCGTCGTCGGAGAGCATCTCCAGACGGCTGAGGACCAGCGCGCGCAGTGAGGTGGGCACCGGCAGCGGCTCGCCCGGCCGGGGCGGGGTGGGGTTCTCCGCCAGGGCGCGGCCCAGTTCGAGCGCGAAGAGCGGGTTGCCGCCGCTGGTGCGGTGGATGTCGCGGACCGTGGAGCGGGGCAGGCCGGTGTAGCCGCGGTGGTCGAGCAGGGCGGAGACCTGGGTGCGGGAGAGGGCGCCGAGCCGCACGGCGAGGGTGTCCGGCGGCGAGGCGCGCAGGAAGCGGTCGTACTCCTGGCCCTCGGTGCGCACCGCGCACAGCATCCGCACCGGGGTGTCGCCGAGGCGGCGGGCGGCGAAGCCGAGGAGTTCGGCGCTGGCGGAGTCCAGCCACTGCAGGTCGTCGGCGACGATCAGGACGGGTCCCTCGGCGGCCAGGGTGCGCAGGGCGGAGAGCACGGCCAGCCGCAGGGCGAGGCCGTCGCGCTGGAGGGTGGACTCGCCGCGGCCGGTGAGCGCCGACTCCAGCGCCGTGCGCTGGGCGGGCGGCAGTGCGTCGGAGACCTTGTCGAGGACCAGGCCGAGCAGGTCCGCGAGGGCCAGGAAGGGGAGATGGGATTCGGACTCGGTCGCCGAGCAGCGCAACACGGTCGTGGCCGCTGTCCCATATTCGGATGCCAATGCCCGCAGGACGGTCGACTTTCCTATTCCGGCGGGGCCGTGAAGCAGCACACTGCCGCCGCGGGCGAGCTGCTCGCGCGCCGCGCCGAACGGCTCCTCCCTGCCGATGACCAGGTCGGGGCGGCTTCTGGCAGGCTCCTTGAAGTCCCGTCGCACGGTTACCGCTCCCCTCCGGGTGTCGTGTCCGGACCAAATTCTAGGCAACGTCTCTTTGAAATTCGGACGGACCTGGTGGTGAGGGACATAACAAGGGTGCAGCATACGGAAATTCAAAGCATCGCGTAATGAATACCGCTTGTCGAGACGGTTGCCGCGGGCTACGGCAGCAGTCCCGCCCGGCGGGCCGCCGCGACCGCCTCCCCCCGGGTGTGCGCCCCCAGCTTGCGCATCGCCGAGCGCAGATAGCTCTTCACCGTCTCCGGCCGCAGCCCCAGCCGCTCGGACGCCACGGCGTTCGTCACCCCGGCCGCGAGACAGGCGAGGACGTCCAGCTCACGGGGGGCGAGCCGGACCTCCGGCCCGGACGTCTCCGACGTCAGCAGCGCGCACGCCTCCAGCAGCTCCTCCCGCAGCACCGGGTCCGCGATCCGCGGGGCCAGGGCGCGCAACGCCGCGTGAGCCTCCCGGACCTGCTCCCAGGCCGCGCTCGGGGGCGGGTCGGCGGCGGGCGGCGCACCGACGGCCGCCGCGACGAGCTCGCGCACCTCCTCCCGCACGACCAGCGTCTGCTCCACGTCCCGGGCCGCCTCCATCGCCGCGTCCAGCGTGCGGTCGCCGAGCGGCTGGGCCGTGCGCAGGGCGCCGTACAGCACACCGCGCACCCGGCGCCGCACCACCACCGGGACCGCCAGCACCGAGCGCAGGCCCTCGGCGGCGACGGGGACGTCGTACTCGTGGCTGATCTGCCGCGACGAGGAGTAGTCCGTCACGGCGCAGGGGCGCGCGAGGGCGACCGCCCGGCCGCCGAGGCCGTTGCCGGAACTCACCGGCAGGCCGCTCAGCGCGCTCGTGGCGGCGCCGCTGAGTTCGCTGATGCGCACATGCCGGCGCCCGGGCTCCACCAGCCCGCCGAAGGCGACCGGGAGTCCGGTCGTGCGCCGCAGCCGCACCAGCGCGTTCCGTATCTCGACCGCCCCGCCCGCCTCCGCCGTCACCCGCTCGCCCTTTCTGTGCGGCGCACACCCCCGTACGGGGGTAGTGAGACCTGCATCACGGATTACACGATGGCAGAGAGCCGCCCGGCAATGGTCCGGTCAGAGGGAGTGAGCCGTAGGGGCCTCGACATCGGTGGAGCGCCCCGAAGGGGAACGACCGGAGAAAGAGAGGAACACGATGACGACGGCCACGGAGGAGTTCCGGAGGGCGCGGGACTTCCTGCTCGCGCACCGTGAGGATTACGCGAAGGCATACGAGGGGTTCGGCTGGCCCCGGCCCGAGCGCTTCAACTGGGCGCTCGACTGGTTCGACGTCATCGCCGACGGCAACGACCGGCCCGCCCTGCACATCGTCGAGGAGGACGGCACCGAGGTCCGGCTCTCCTTCGCGGAGATGTCCGACCGCTCGGACCGGGTGGCCACCTGGCTGCGCGACCGCGGAGTCGCCGCCGAGGACCGCGTCCTCGTCATGCTCGGCAACCAGGCCGAGTTGTGGGAGACGGCCCTCGCCGCGATGAAGCTGCGGGCCGTGGTCATCCCGGCCACCCCGCTGCTCGGCCCCGCCGACCTGCGCGACCGCGTGGACCGGGGCCGGGTCAAGCACGTGATCGTACGGGCCGAGGACACCGCCAAGTTCGACGACGTGCCCGGCGCCTACACCCGCATCTCCGTCGGCGGACTGCCCGAGGAGGGCTGGGAGCCGTACGAGGACGCGTACGCCGCCCCGGCCGGGTTCCTGCCCGACGGGCCCACCCTCGCCGACGACCCGCTGATGCTGTACTTCACCTCGGGCACCACCGCCCGCCCCAAGCTGGTCGAGCACACCCACACCTCGTACCCGATCGGGCATCTGGCCACCATGTACTGGATCGGCCTCAGGCCCGGGGACGTGCATCTCAACATCTCCTCGCCCGGCTGGGCCAAGCACGCCTGGTCCAACCTGTTCGCCCCGTGGAACGCGGAGGCGACCGTCTTCATCCACAACTACACGCGCTTCGACCCGGCCCGGCTGATGGCCGAGATGGACCGCGCGGGCGTCACCACCTTCTGCGCCCCGCCGACCGTGTGGCGCATGCTCATCCAGGCCGACCTCACCCAGCTGCGCACCCGGCCGCGCGAGGTCGTGGCCGCGGGGGAGCCGCTGAACCCCGAGGTCATCGAGCAGGTCCGGCGCTCGTGGGGCGTCACCGTCCGGGACGGCTTCGGGCAGACCGAGACGGCCGTGCAGGTCGCCAACAGCCCCGGCCAGCGGCTGAAGACCGGTTCGATGGGCCGGCCGAGCCCGGGCTACCAGGTCGAACTCCTGGACCCGGTGACCGGCGCGCCCGGTGCCACGGAGGGCGAGATCGCCCTGGACCTGTCCGCCCGGCCCGTCGGCCTGATGACCGGCTACCACGGCGACCCGGACCGCACGGCCGAGGCGATGGCCGGCGGCTACTACCGCACCGGTGACGTCGCCTCGCGCGACGAGGAGGGATACCTCACCTACATCGGCCGCAGCGACGACGTCTTCAAGGCCTCCGACTACAAGATCAGCCCCTTCGAGCTGGAGAGCGCGCTGCTGGAGCACGAGGCGGTGGCCGAGGCGGCCGTCGTGCCCGCCCCCGACGAGCTGCGCCTGGCCGTGCCCAAGGCGTATGTCGTGCTCGCCGAGGGCTGGCAGCCGGGCCCCGACACCGCGAAGGTGCTCTTCGAGCACTCCCGCGAGGTCCTCGCCCCCTACAAGCGCATCCGCCGTCTGGAGTTCGCGCCCCTGCCCAAGACCGTCTCCGGCAAGATCCGCCGCATCGAGCTGCGCGAGGCCACCGCGGCCGGGTCGGACGCCGAGTACCGCGAGGAGGACTTCCGGTGACCGCGCAGCTGTCGTACACGCACGGGACGGGAACCACCGCCCTGCTCGGTGACACCATCGGGGCCAACCTGGACCGGGCGGTGGCGAAGTGGCCGGACCGCGAGGCGCTGGTGGACGTGCCCTCCGGGCGGCGCTGGACCTACGCCGAATTCGCCGCCGACGTGGACGAGTTGGCGCGGGCCCTGGTGGCGAGCGGGGTCGTCAAGGGCGACCGGGTGGGCATCTGGGCGGTCAACTGCCCCGAGTGGGTGCTGGTCCAGTACGCCACCGCCCGCGTCGGCGCGGTCATGGTGAACATCAACCCCGCCTACCGGACGCACGAGGTGGAGTTCGTCCTGGGCCAGTCCGGTGTCTCACTGCTGTTCGCCTCGATCAGCCACAAGAGCAGCGACTACCGGGCGATGGTCGAGGAAGTGCGGGGCAGGTGCCCGCAGTTGCGGGAGACGGTCTACATCGGCGACCCGAGCTGGGACGCGTTCCGGCGGCGGGCGGCCGGCGAGGCCGCGTACGCGGAACTGTCCTGCGACGACCCCATCAACATCCAGTACACCTCGGGGACGACCGGCTTCCCGAAGGGGGCCACCCTCTCCCACCACAACATCCTCAACAACGGCTATTTCGTGGGCGAGTTGATCGCCTACACCGAGGAGGACCGGATCTGCATCCCGGTGCCCTTCTACCACTGCTTCGGCATGGTGATGGGCAACCTGGCCGCCACCTCGCACGGCGCCTGCATGGTCATCCCCGCCCCGTCCTTCGACCCGAGGGCGACCCTGGAGGCGGTTCAGCGGGAGCGCTGCACCTCCCTCTACGGCGTCCCGACCATGTTCATCGCGGAGCTGAACCTCCCCGACTTCGCGGGCTACGACCTCACCTCCCTGCGCACCGGCATCATGGCGGGCTCGCCCTGCCCGGTGGAGGTGATGAAGCGGGTGGTCGCCGAGATGCACATGGAGCAGGTCTCCATCTGCTACGGCATGACGGAGACGTCACCGGTCTCGCTGCAGACCAGGATGGACGACGACCTGGAACACCGCACGGGCACGGTCGGCCGCGTCCTGCCGCACATCGAGGTGAAGATCGTCGACCCGGCGACGGGCGTGACCAGGCCCCGTGGCACCGCGGGCGAGTTGTGCACCCGCGGCTACAGCGTGATGCTCGGCTACTGGAACGAGCCCGAGAAGACCGCCGAGGCCGTCGACCCCGGCCGCTGGATGCACACCGGCGACCTGGCGACGATGCGCGAGGACGGCTACGTCGAGATCGTCGGCCGCATCAAGGACATGGTCATCCGGGGCGGCGAGAACATCTACCCGCGCGAGATCGAGGAGTTCCTCTACGGCCACCCGAAGATCCAGGACGTCCAGGTCGTCGGCGTGCCGCACGAGACGTACGGCGAGGAGGTCCTGGCCTGCGTCATCCCCCGCGACCCCGCCGACCCGCCGACGCTCGAGGAGGTACGCGCCTTCTGCGAGGGCCGGCTGGCGCACTACAAGGTGCCCAGCAGGCTGCAGATCCTGGACTCCTTCCCGATGACGGTGTCGGGGAAGGTGCGGAAGGTGGAGCTGCGGGAGAAGTACGGCGTCTGAGGACGTCTTCCGAGGGGCGCCGCCGGGACCCGGGCCCCGGCGGCGCCCCTTTCGCCTGCCCCGGCCCTCTCTTGACGGCCCTCCCGCACCCACCTACATTGCTTCCAGATAGTAGAAGTTACTTTCCGCTATACGGAAGAAGCTCACCGCAGGGCGCGACGGGAGTGCGAATCCGACAGCCGAGGCAGGAGTACTCGATGGCACGTATGACCGCTGCCCGTGCGGCAGTTGAGATCCTCAAGCGCGAGGGCGTCAGCGACGCGTTCGGGGTGCCGGGCGCGGCGATCAACCCCTTCTACGCGGCTCTCAAGGCCTCCGGCGGCATCACCCACACCCTCGCCCGCCATGTCGAGGGTGCCTCCCACATGGCCGAGGGCTACACGAGGACCCGCCCGGGCAACATCGGCGTCTGCGTCGGCACGTCCGGTCCGGCCGGCACCGACATGATCACCGGGCTCTACTCGGCCATCGGCGACTCCGTGCCGATCCTGTGCGTCACCGGCCAGGCGCCGACCGCCGTGATCCACAAGGAGGACTTCCAGGCCGTCGACATCGCCTCGATCGCGCGGCCGGTCACGAAGATGGCGGTCACCGTGCTGGAGGCCGCGCAGGTCCCGGGCGTCTTCCAGCAGGCCTTCCACCTCATGCGCTCCGGCCGCCCCGGGCCGGTCCTGATCGACCTGCCGATCGACGTGCAGCTCACGGAGATCGAGTTCGACCCGGAGACGTACGAGCCGCTCCCGGTCTACAGGCCGGCCGCCACCCGCGCCCAGATCGAGAAGGCGATCGGCCTGCTGAACGCCTCCGAGCGCCCGCTGATCGTGGCAGGCGGCGGGGTGATCACCGCGGACGCCTGCGAACTGCTCGTCGAGTTCGCCGAGTTGACCGGAACCCCGGTCGTGCCGACGCTGATGGGCTGGGGCGCGCTGCCCGACGACCACGAGCTGAACGCGGGCATGGTCGGCCTGCAGACCTCGCACCGCTACGGCAACGCGACCTTCCTGGAGTCCGACTTCGTCCTCGGCATCGGCAACCGCTGGGCCAACCGCCACACCGGCAGGCTGGACGTCTACACGGCAGGCCGCACCTTCGTGCACGTCGACGTCGAGCCGACGCAGATCGGCAGGATCTTCGCGCCCGACTACGGCATCGCCTCCGACGCCAGGGCCGCGCTGGAGAAGTTCGTCGAGGTGGCACGGGAGTTGAGGGCGGCGGGCATGCTGCCGGACCGGAGCGCCTGGGCCGCCGCGGCCCAGGAGAGGAAGGCGACCCTCCAGCGCCGTACGCACTTCGACGACGTCCCGATCAAGCCGCAGCGCGTCTACGAGGAGATGAACAAGGCCTTCGGCCCGGACACCCGGTACGTCTCCACGATCGGCCTCTCCCAGATCGCCGGCGCCCAGATGCTCCACGTCTACAGGCCCTGCCACTGGATCAACTGCGGCCAGGCGGGCCCCCTGGGCTGGACGATCCCGGCGGCGCTCGGGGTGGCCAAGGCCGACCCGGAGACGCCCGTCGTGGCCCTCTCCGGCGACTACGACTTCCAGTTCATGATCGAGGAGCTGGCGGTCGGGGCGCAGCACCGGATCCCGTACGTCCATGTCCTGGTGAACAACTCCTATCTGGGCCTGATCCGTCAGGCGCAGCGGGCGTTCGACATCGACTTCCAGGTGAAGCTGGAGTTCGAGAACGTCAACTCGCCCGAACTGGGCGTCTACGGCGTCGACCACGTCAAGGTCGCCGAGGGCCTGGGCTGCAAGGCGATCCGGGTGACCGACCCGGCGGAGCTGGGCGCGGCCTTCGAGCAGGCCAAGAAGCTCGCCCGGGAGTACCAGGTCCCCGTGGTGGTCGAGGCGATACTGGAGCGGGTCACCAACATCTCCATGTCCACCACCAACGACATCGGCGACGTCGTCGAGTTCGAGGAGATCGCGACCGAGCCGGGGCACGCGCCGACCTCGATCAGGACGCTGCAGGTCTGAGGCGTCCGCGGAGACGGCGAAGGGCGGCTCATCCCAGCGGGGTGAGCCGCCCTTCGCGGTGTCCGGGGCCCGCCGCCCCCGTGTCGGCGGGTCCCAGGCTTCGTGAATATGCCCTCGGGGACGGGCGGTTGAAGCCTGTTGACCCGTGTTCAGAGCTGGATTTGAGGTTTGCGTAGACGTCCTACGTCCCCGGGTGTACGTGCGCGGTCACGTCAGTTCGTGGTGTTCGGACAGCCCCGGCCAGTCCTCGGGGCCGCCGCCCTGCCACTCGATGAGCTCGCTTCCCTCGACGTCCGTGACGTAGAGGTCGGCCAGCCGCAGGATCTCGGACACGTCGTCCACGTGCGTGGCGATGCCGAGCGTCCTGTCGCCCTCCGTGACCCGCCGTGAGCCGTCCAGGGCCGGCGCGTGGACCACGACATGCGGATGCTCCGTCGGATGTGCCATGCCTTCAGACTCCTGCGGAAGCGAGGGCTCCGCACCCGGAACGGCGAGAGGCGCCGGATGCGGATCGTTCCGCATCCGGCGCCTCTCGGGTGGCCGGGACCGCGGTGGCCGCGACGGGGCCGGGGGCTCCTTCCCTCAGGTCGTAGAAGGAGGTTCCGGTCCCTTCACCACCGCACTGGCTCGCACACCGCCGCGGTCCTCGCCGCGCCCGCGCCGCCGGCCGGCCACCCCTCGTCCGGGCCGTCCGACGGTCGCGGGCCGTCCGTGATTCTCCTGATGTGCGTGGGTTTCCGGTCCGCGGCGGCGCCTGGGCGCGACAGGACTGATGTCGGCGCCGCCGCGGACCGGAAGTCGGGGGGTCAGACCTGGGGACCGGAGAGGCGCTCCACGCCCCGCAGCAGGGCCGAGTGGTCCAGGCCGCCGTCGCCCTGGGCCCGCAGGCTCGCGACGAGTTGGGCGACCACGGCACCGACCGGGAGCGCGGCGCCGACGGTGCGGGCCGCGTCCGTGACGATGCCCATGTCCTTGTGGTGCAGGTCGATCCGGAAGCCCGGCCTGAAGTCGCGGCCGAGGAAGTTGTCCTTCTTCCGCGCCAGCACGGTCGACCCGGCGAGGCCGCCGCCGAGGACGTCCAGCGCGGCCCCCAGGTCCACGCCGGACTTCTCCAGGAAGACCACGGCCTCCGCGCACGCCTGGATGTTCACGGCGACGATCAGCTGGTTGGCGGCCTTCACCGTCTGGCCCGAGCCGTGCGGACCGCACAGCACGATGGTCTTCCCCAGCGCCTCGAAGACCGGCTTCGCCTCGTCGAAGTCCGCCTGTTCGCCGCCGACCATGATGGACAGCACGGCCTCCACGGCGCCGGCCTCACCGCCGGAGACGGGGGCGTCGAGCACGCGGACGCCCTTGTCGCGGGCGGCCTTCGCGAGGTCGACGGAGGTCTGCGGGGTGATCGAGGACATGTCGATCAGCAGGGCGCCGGGGCGGGCGTTGTCCAGGATGCCGTCGGGGCCGTACGACACGGCCTCGACCTGCGGTGACGCGGGCACCATCGTGATGATCACGTCGGCCCCGCGGACGGCCTCGGCGACGGAGTGCGCCGCGGTGCCGCCGGCCGCCGTCAGGCGGTCCAGCTTGTCCTGCTCCAGGGTGAAGCCGGTGACGTCGTAACCCGCCTTGATCAGGTTCTCGGACATCGGGGAGCCCATGATGCCGAGGCCTATCCAGGCGATCTTGGGGAGGTTGCTCATGCGGGTGCCTCTCAGTGCGGGGGTCGGCGGCGGGGGGCCGGCGACAGGGGATCAGCGGGGCAGCCAGTCGAAGGTCTCGGCGCTCGGACGGTCGCCCGGCTTGTACTCGAGGCCCACCCAGCCGTCGTAGCCGGCCTTCCTCAACCGGCCGAGGAGGTCCTCCAGCGGCAGCGAACCCGTTCCGGGCGCACCGCGGCCGGGGTTGTCGGCGATCTGGACGTGGCCGGTCCGTGCGGCGAACTCCTCGATCACCGCCGGCAGGTCCTCGCCGTTCATGGACAGGTGGTAGAGGTCCATCAGGAAGCGCGCGTTGTCCAGGCCCGTCGCCCGGTTCACCTTGTCGACGACCCCGACCGCGGCCGGGGCAGACACCAGCGGATACAGCGGCGACTCGGGCTTGTTGAGCGCCTCGATCAGCAGGATCGCGCCGATCCGGTCGGCCGCCCGGGCCGCGAGGACCAGGTTCTCGAGCGCCAGCGCGTCCTGCTCGGCGGGGTCGACGCCGTCGACGCGGTTGCCGTAGAGGGCGTTGAGCGCCGTGGCGCCGAGTGAGTGGGCGAAGTCGGCGGCCACGTCGATGTTGGCGCGGAACCGCTCCGACTCCTCGCCCGGGACCGACAGCGCGCCGCGGTCGGGGCCGGGCAGCCGGCCGGCGTAGAAGTTCAGACCGATGAGCCGGACGCCGGCGTCCTCGATCGCCTTCCGCAGGGCGTCCAGCTCGGACCGCTCGGGCGTCGGGGTCTCGACCCAGGGCCACCACAGCTCCACGGCGGTGAAGCCGGCCGCGGCGGCGGCCGCGGGGCGCTGAAGCAGCGGGAGCTCCGTGAAGAGGACCGACAGGTTGACGTTGAAGCGCTGGTCTGCGAATCCCATGCGGGTCGGCGCCCCTTCCGTGTCGCGATGGTTCTGTGTTCCGTACGGTCTATATTCCGTATTGCGGAATTGTAATTCTGCTTAATGGAAGACTGCATGTGCCGGTGTGGGGCTGTCAAGTACTCTGAGGTGGTGGCCCGGTCCAACGACGAGGTCGCCGCGCTGCTCCAGGAGTACGCCGACCTCATCTCGATCACCGGCGGAGACGCGTTCAGGGCACGCGTCTACGAGAAGGCGGCGCGCGCGGTCGGCGGCCACCACGCCGACGTCTCCACCCTCGACCTCAAGGGCCTGCAGGAGATCCCGAACGTCGGGAAGTCCATCGCCCAGAAGGTCCTCGAGTACTTCGAGACCGGCGGCGTCTCGGCGGTGGAGGAGCTGCGGGCGAAGATCCCCGCCGGGGTACGCCGGCTGACGGCCATCCCCACGCTCGGCCCCAAGAAGGCCCTGACGGTCTACGAGGAACTCGGCATCTCCTCGGTCGAGGACCTCGCCGAGGCCATCCACCAGGAGCGGCTGCGCGACCTCAAGGGCTTCGGACCGAAGACCGAGGAGAACATCCTGCACGGCATCGAGCTGCTGCGGTCCTCCGGCGGGCGCGTCCAGCTCGACGTCGCCATGGGCCTGGCGGAGGACGTCGTCGGCGCGCTCACCGAGGTGCCGGGCTGCGAACGGTGCGCCTACGCCGGCTCGCTGCGGCGGGTGCGCGAGACCATCGGCGACATCGACATCCTCGCCGCCTCCACGAAGCCGGCGCCGCTCATGCGGGCGTTCACCGGGCTGCCGTACGTCACCGAGGTGATCGGTACGGGCGAGAAGAAGACGTCCGTGCGCACCACCAAGGGCCTGAACGTCGATCTGCGCGTGGTCCCGCCCGACTCCTGGGGGGCGGCGCTGCAGTACTTCACCGGCTCCAAGGCGCACAACATCCGCACCCGTGAGCGGGCCGTCCACCACAAGCTGAAGCTCTCCGAGTACGGCCTCTTCGACGTCGAGACCGGCGAGAAGATCGTCTCCGAGACCGAGGAGGAGGTGTACGCCCGCCTCGGACTGCCCTGGATCCCGCCGACCCTGCGCGAGGACCGCGGCGAGATCGAGGCCGGGCTGCGCGACGAACTGCCCGCTCTCATCGCCGAGTCCGACCTCCGCGGCGACCTGCACACCCACACCGACCTCACCGACGGACTCGCCCCGCTCGAGGAGATGGCCGAGGCGGCCGCCGCGCGCGGCTACGCCTACTACGCGATCACCGACCACGCGCCCGACATGGCCATGCAGCGCATGACCGACGAGCGGATGCTGGCCCAGCGGGCCCGGGTGCGCGAACTCGACGGCACCTACCCGACCCGGGGCCGGCGCGGCGGACTGCGCCTGCTGCACGGCACCGAGCTGAACATCGGCCCCGACGGCGAGGTGGACTGGCCGGACGACTTCCTCGCCGGGTTCGACCTGTGCGTGGCGTCCGTCCACTCGCACTTCAACCAGGGCCGCGACGCCCTGACCCGGCGTCTCGTCCGGGCCTGCGAGAACCCGTACGTGAACATCATCGGCCACCCCACGACCCGGATCCTCGGCAAGCGCCCCGGCATCGACGCCGACCTCGACGCGGTCTTCGCCGCCTGCGCCCGCACCGGCACCGCCCTGGAGATCAACGCCCACCCGGACCGTCTCGACCTGCGCGACGAGGACATCCTGCGGGCCCGCCGCCACGGGGTGAGGTTCGCCGTGAACAGCGACGCCCACGCCGTCCCCCACCTCGCCAACATGCGCTACGGCATCGGCACGGCCCAGCGCGGCTGGCTCACCCCGACCGACGTGATCAACACCTGGCCCGAACGCCACCTGCGAACGTTCCTGCGCAAGGGGCGGGGGTGACGGTGAGCAGGCCGTCTCCGTCGGTGGGAGGGGTGCCCGGAGGCCCGTACCGGGCGTTAGGTTGAGCGCGTGCGATTGAGAGTGGAGTTCACGACCGAGCCCTTCGATCTCGACGAGGCGCCCGCGCACGCGCTGGTCGCCCGTGAGGTCATCGAGGGGGCCGAGCTGGACGCGGTGGACGTCGGCCCCTTCGGCAACACGGCGGAGGGCGGTGCCGACGCCGTCCTGACGGCCCTGGACGCCCTGCTGCGCAAGACCCTGGAGGCCGGCGCCACCCGGATCACGCTGCAGGTCAACGTCATCGGGGAGGGCGGCGCGTGACCGGCACCGGGGACGAGCCGTTCATCACGGCCGTGAAACCGCTGGTCGACGCCATGGGCGGGGAGATGCTCCCGCCGGACGAGGCCGGCCCCGACGACGTCGTACTCGCCTGGGAGGGCGCCGACGTCGTCGCCATACGCCTCCCGCAGCTCGCGGACTCCCTCGATCACATCCTGGCCGCCATGGAGCGCAAGCAGGGCAAACCCCTGGCCGAGCTGGACCGCAAGGCCAAGCAGGAGGTCGTACGGATGCTCGAGGCGCGCGGCGCCTTCTCCGTACGGCACGGCGTGGAGACCGTCGCCGGCGCGCTCGGCGTCAGCCGGTTCACGGTCTACAACTACCTCAACCGTGAGAAGGAGAGCTGAGCGGGGCTGGGTGCGCCGGGTTTCGTCACCCAGAATTTTCAACAAAGTGTTGACGTGGTGTCGCGTGGGGGCGTTAGCTGACGGCACCCGCTGAAGCACGACGGCCGTTCGCGGCCACGGAGGCTCCCGTGACGTCGACATCCACGCCCCCGGGCCTGGCCCGGTTCAACGCCCTGGAGGAGCGGGCGGCCCACGCCGCGCTCCACGAGGCGTGCGCCTCCACGGCATGGGTACGGCGCCTGCTCGCCACCCGCCCCTACGCCACCGCCGAGGACCTCTACGCCGCCAGCGACGCAGCCATGACGGAGCTGAGCACGGCGGACCTTGAGGAGGCGATGGCCGGGCACCCGCCGATCGGCCGCCCCAAGGAGGGCGATCCGGCCTCGGCCCGGGAGCAGCGCGGCATGGCCGGCGCCTCCGAGCAGCTCAAGGCGGAGATGCTCGAACTGAACCTGGCCTACCAGGACCGGTTCGGCCATGTCTTCCTCATCTGTGCCACCGGCCGAAGCGCCGAGGAGATGCGCGACGCGCTCAAGGAGCGGATCGGCAACGCGCCGGAACAGGAACGCGAGATCGTCCGCACCGAGCTGGGGAAGATCAACCGTATCCGCCTCGCCCGGCTCGTCGAAGAGGAAGCCTGAACCATGAGCACCGGCACCACCGCCTCCGTGTCCACGCACATCCTGGACACCAGCGTCGGCCGCCCCGCCCGGGGTGTCGCCGTCCACCTCTCCGTCCGTAGGGACAGGGGCGCGGACTGGCAGGCACTCGGCGGTTCGGCGACCGACGGCGACGGCCGGTGCAAGGACCTCCCGGACCTGCCGGAGGGGACGACCCACGTACGGCTCGACTTCGCCGTCGAACCGTATTTCGAGAACAAGCAAGCCGATGCGCAGCAGGACGCCCCCGCGAATCGGGACAGCGGTACCGGCGTGTTCTTCCCGGAAGTGGCGATCACGTTCGCCGTCGTGCCGGGCGAGCACTACCACGTACCGCTGCTGCTCAACCCGTTCGGCTACTCCGTATACCGAGGGAGCTAGCTACAGATGCCCACCATTCTGGGACAGAACCAGTACGGCAAGGCCGAGAACCGAGTCGTCAAGATCACGCGGGACGGCGCCACCCACCACATCAAGGACCTCAACGTCTCGGTGTCGCTCTCCGGCGACATGGACGAGGTCCACTACTCCGGCTCCAACGCCAACGTCCTGCCGACCGACACCACCAAGAACACGGTGTACGCGTTCGCCAAGGAGCACGGCATCGATTCCGCCGAGCAGTTCGGCATCCACCTCGCCCGGCACTTCGTCACCTCGCAGGAGCCGATCCACCGGGCCCGCATCCGCATCGAGGAGTACGCCTGGGAGCGGATCGAGGTACCGGGGGAGGCCAAGCACTCCTTCGTGCGCAAGGGCCAGGAGACCCGGCTCGCGCAGATCACCTATGACGGCTCGGCGTGGGAGGTCGTCTCCGGCCTCAAGGACCTCACCGTCCTGAACTCCACCGACTCCGAGTTCTGGGGCTACGTCAAGGACAAGTACACCACCCTGCCGGAGGCGTACGACCGCATCCTCGCCACCGAGGTCTCCGGCCGCTGGCGGTTCAACTGGACCGACGACGCCCGGCCGGCGCCCGACTGGGACGAGTCCTACGA
Organism: Streptomyces sp. NPDC002144; assembly: GCF_053593695.1. Lineage (NCBI taxonomy): Bacteria > Bacillati > Actinomycetota > Actinomycetes > Kitasatosporales > Streptomycetaceae > Streptomyces > Streptomyces sp. NPDC002144. Next base: position 306,509 of record NZ_JBSFDB010000006.1, on the reverse strand, counting down.
GCAGGCCAGGAAGCACATGCTGCAGGCCTTCGCCGAGACGTACTCCCTCTCGCTGCAGCAGACCCTGTACGCCATGGGCACGCGGATCATCGACCACCGCGACGAGATCGACGAGGTGCGTTTCTCGCTCCCGAACAAGCACCACTTCCTGGTGGACCTGGAGCCGTTCGGGCTCAAGAACGACAACGAGGTCTACTTCGCCGCCGACCGCCCCTATGGCCTGATAGAGGCCACCGTCCTGCGCGACGGCCGCGAGGCGAAGATCCCGGCGGACCTCACCAATCTCTGAAGGACGAACCATGGCAGCAGCCCAGCGCACCGTCATCGAGAACTGTTCGATCGCGACGGTCGACGCCGACGACACCGAGTACGCCTCCGGCCACCTCGTCATCGCCGGCAACCGCATCGAGTCGCTCGGCGCGGGCCGGGCGCCCGAGGGCCTGGAGAACGTCGTACGCCGTATCGACGCCTCCGGTCATCTGGTGACGCCCGGACTGGTCAACACCCACCACCACTTCTACCAGTGGATCACCCGGGGCCTGGCCACCGACCACAACCTCTTCAACTGGCTGGTCGCCCTCTATCCGACCTGGGCGCGCATCGACGAGCCGATGGTGTACGCGGCCGCACAGGGATCCCTGGCGATGATGGCCCGCGGCGGTGTCACCACCGCCATGGACCACCACTACGTCCACCCGCACGGCTCCGGCGACCTCTCCGGCGCCATCGTCCGCGCGGCCCGCGAGACGGGCGTCCGCTTCACCCTCGCCCGTGGCTCCATGGACCGCAGCGAGAAGGACGGCGGCCTGCCCCCGGACTTCGCGGTCGAGACGCTCGAGGGCGCCCTCGCCGCGACCGAGCAGACCGTCAAGGAGCACCACGACTCCTCCTTCGACGCCATGACCCAGGTGGCCGTGGCACCGTGTTCCCCCTTCTCCGTCTCGACCGAACTCCTGCGGGAGGGCGCCGAGTTGGCGCGCCGGCTGGGTGTGCGGCTGCACACCCACGGCTCGGAGACCGTCGAGGAGGAGAAGTTCTGCCACGAGTTGTTCGGCATGGGCCCGACCGACTACTTCGAGTCCACCGGCTGGCTCGGTGAGGACGTGTGGATGGCGCACTGCGTCCACATGAACGACTCCGACATCGCCGCCTTCGCCCGGACGGGGACCGGCGTCGCCCACTGTCCCTCGTCGAACGCCCGTCTCGCCGCCGGGATCGCCCGCGTCCCCGACATGCTCGCGGCCGGCGTCCCGGTCGGCCTCGGCGTCGACGGCACCGCCTCCAACGAGTCCGGCGAACTGCACACCGAACTGCGCAACGCCCTGCTCGTCAACCGTCTCGGCGCCCACCGGGAGGCTGCGCTGAACGCCCGCCAGGCACTGCGCCTGGGCACCTACGGCGGTGCCCAAGTGCTGGGCCGGGCAAGGGAGATCGGCTCACTGGAGCCGGGCAAGCTGGCCGACCTGGTGCTGTGGAGGCTGGACACCCTCGCCCACGCCTCCATCGCCGATCCGGTCACCGCCCTGGTCCTCGGCGCGGCGGCGCCGGTCACCGCGTCCTTCGTGAACGGCCGTCAGATCGTCGAGGAGGGACGTCTGTTGCACGTCGACGAGGACGCGATCGCCCGCTCCACCCGGGCCGAGGCGCAGCGGCTGGCGCGGATCACCGCGCAGGGCTGACCAGTTCGCGATTGTCCGCGTCGAGACCTCCAGTTCGAGATCTCCGGTCGAGGGGGACGGCCCTCGACCGGTGGCCGTGGACCCAGACCGGGTCCATGGCGGCCGTCTCCGGGGCGCGCATGGACGTGCGCGCCCCGGAACGGTTTCCGTGGCGCTGCCCATGTGCGCCCCGGAACGCTTCCGTTCCGCCCCCCGCAGGGGCTCTCACCGGTCCCGCACGACCGCGCACCACCTCCCTGAAACCCACGTCAGAGCCGACGTGTCACCCGCCCGGAGGAGCCGCCGTGACCGCCATCGACCCGCTCGACCTCGACGGGACCCATCCCGTCGACGAGAAACTCCCCGCCCTGAAGATGGCCACCACGGGTCTGCAGCACGTGGCCGCCATGTACGCGGGCGTCGTCGCCCCTCCGCTGATCGTGGGCGCGGCCATCGGCCTGTCCGGCAGCGAACTGACCTTCCTCACCGGTGCCTGTCTGTTCACCGCGGGCCTCGCCACCTTCCTGCAGACCCTCGGCGTCTGGCGGATCGGCGCCCGGCTGCCCTTCGTCAACGGCGTCACCTTCGCGGGCGTCGCCCCCATGACCGCCGTCGTCGCCTCCACCAAGGACAAGTCCGAGGCGCTGCCGGTCATCTTCGGCGCGGTGATGGTGGCGGGCCTGCTCGGATTCGTGGCGGCCCCCTTCTTCAGCAAGGCGGTCCGCTTCTTCCCGCCGGTCGTCACGGGCACGATGATCACCCTCATCGGCGTCTCCCTGCTCCCCGTCGCCTTCGGCTGGGCGCAGGGCCCCGACCCGGCCGCCGGTGACTACGGTTCGGCGAAGTACCTGGGCCTGGCCGCGGCGACGCTCCTGATCGTGCTGCTCCTCCGCCGCTTCACCCGCGGCTTCGTCAAGCAGATCGCCGTGCTGCTCGGCATGGTCGCCGGCACGCTCCTCGCGATCCCCTTCGGCCTCACGGACCTGGGCCCGGTGGCGCACGCCGACGTGATCGGCTTCCCCACCCCCTTCCACTTCGGCGCCCCGCGGTTCCAGCTCGCCGCGATCCTCTCCCTCTGCGTGGTGATGGTGGTCTCCATGACCGAATCGACCGCGGACATGCTGGCGTTGGGCGAGATCGTCGAACGTCCCGCCGACGAGCGGACGATCACGGCCGGCCTGCGCGCCGACACCCTCGGTTCGGCCCTCAGCCCGCTCTTCAACGGCTTCATGTGCAGCGCCTTCGCCCAGAACATCGGCCTGGTCGCGATGACCCGGATCCGCAGCCGTTACGTCGTCGCCACCGGCGGCGGCTTCCTGGTCCTGATGGGCCTGTGCCCGACGGCCGCCTCGCTCATCGCCGTCGTACCGCGCCCGGTGCTCGGCGGCGCGGGCGTCGTGCTGTTCGGCTCGGTCGCGGCCAGCGGCATCCAGACCCTGGTCAGGGCGGGCCTGGACCGGGACACCAACGTCCTGGTCGTCGCCGTCTCGCTCGCCGTCGGCATCATCCCGATCACCGCGCCGGGCTTCTACCACGCCTTCCCCGAGACCGCGCGGATCGTCCTGGACTCCGGCATCTCCACGGGGTGCGTGGCGGCGGTCGCGTTGAACCTGGTCTTCAACCACCTGGGCGGCGGCCGCGACACGCAGGAGGTGGTCCCGCCGATGGTGCACGCTGTCCCCCATGAATGAGTCCGGCCGTGTCGAGGCCTTCAGCGACGGTGTGTTCGCCATCGCCATCACCCTGCTCGTCCTGGAGATCAAGGTCCCCGAGGTCGGCGAACACGGCGGCCTGTGGCAGGCGTTGGGCGCGCAGTGGCCCTCGTACGCCGCATATGTGGTGAGCTTCCTGGTCATCGGCATCATGTGGATCAACCACCATCAGCTGTTCAGCTACGTCGCCCATGTCGACCGCACGCTGATGTTCCTGAACCTGCTGGTGCTGATGGTGGTGGCCGCGGTGCCCTGGCCGACGGCGGTCCTCGCGGAGTATCTGCGCGAGGACGCGGCCTCGCATGTCGCCGCGGCCGTCTACAGCCTGGTCATGGTGGTGATGGCGCTGACCTTCCAGGCCCTGTGGTGGCATCTCACCCGCACCGGGCACCTCTTCGACTCCCGCGTCGACGTCCCGGCCGCCCGGGCGACCCGCGCCCGCTTCGCCCTCGGCACCCTCGCCTACCCCGTCACGGTGGGCCTGGCCTTCGTCTCGGCCCCCCTGACCCTGGCCGCCCACGGCCTGATCGCCCTGTACTACGCCTTCAACCAGGTCCCGGTCCCGACCCGGGAGGACCCGGCCACGCCATGACGCCGGCCGCCAGTTCCGCCTGCTCGATCACGGTGAGCCCGTCGGCGGCCCGGGTACCGGCGTGCGCGGCGGGCGGCTGGGCCGGCCTGCGCGCACCTGTCGGGGATGGGCGGAGGACCACAAGTCGGCGTCCTTGCAGCGAGGTTGAGACCACCCGGCGGGGACCCGCAGGGCGGGTCAGTCCCGGCACCCTCGGAGGGCGGCTGCCGCCAGTGTCAGCGCCCCGCCGGCGATCACCGTCGCCACCCGGAAAGCCAGCCGGTACCCCTCCGCCGTGGCGGGTATCAGCTCCACTCTCCGGGCGAGCAGGCCGTCGGTGCGGGTCGCGGCCAGGGTGCTCAGAACCGCGAGGCCCAGTGAACCGCCCACGATCTGCGTGGTGTTGAACAGCCCGGATGCCAGCCCGGCGTCCTCCTCGCGTGCCCCCGCCATCGCGAGCCCGGTGAGCGGGGGCATCGCCGCGGCGAACCCGGCGGCCAGCACAAGCATCGGAGGCAGCACGTCGGTGAGGTACGAACCGTGCGCGGGCGCCCGGCTCAACAGGGCCATTCCGCCCGTGATCAGTACGAGTCCGGCCAGCAGTACGCGGTACGCCCCGAAGCGGCTGATCACCCGCGCGGACAGGCTCATCATCAGGAAGCCGATCGCGACGGGCGCCGGCAGAAAGGCGAAGCCGGTGGCCAGTTCGCCGTACCCCAGCACGCGTTGGATGTAGAGCGCGCCGATGAACTGGAAGCCGTACATCGTCGCGATCATCAATATCTGCACGGTGTTCGCGCCGGTGAGCAGACGGGAGCGGAACAGCCGGAGCCGCAGCAGGGGACGGTCGGTCCGTGCCTGGCGGACGGCGAACGCCCCGAAGAGGGCCAGGGCGAGCGCGGCCAGGAGCAGGGTCGCGGTGACGCCGTGGTCGACGGAGCCCACGATGACGTACACCGTGAGCATCAGCGCGCCGGTGACCAGCGCCGCCCCCGGGTAGTCGGCGCCGTCGCGGAGCCCGGAGCCGCGCTCGGGCTCCAGTACCCGCACGGCCGCGAGCAGGGCGACGACGCCGATCGGCAGGTTGATCAGGAAGATCCAGTGCCAGCTGAGGAGTTGGGTGAGCGCCCCGCCGAGGAACGTGCCCAGCGTCGCCCCCACCGAGCCGACGGCGCTGAACACCGCGATGGCACGCGCCTGTTCGCGCGGCTCGGGAAAGAGTGCCACCAGCATGCCGAGCACCACCGCCGACGCCATCGCCCCGCCCGCACCCTGCACAGCCCGCGCCGCGATCAGCAGGCCCTGGCTGTTCGCCGTCCCGCACAGCACGGAGGCCCCGGTGAAGACGGCCAGCCCGGCCACGAACATCCGCTTGCGGCCCAGCAGATCGCCCAGCCGTCCCACGAGCAGAAGCAGCCCGCCGAACGGGATCAGATACGCGTTCACCACCCAGGCCAGCCCCGCCCCGCTGAAACCGAGGTCGTTCTGGACGGCAGGCATCGCCACGGTGACGATGGAGCCGTCCAGGATCGTCATCAGCGCCCCGGCGCACAGGACGAGCAGGGACGACCAGCGGGAGTACCGCCGCACCGGCGCTCGCGTCGATGACTCGGTCAGGGTGGACATGACGGTGTGACCTCCACTTGGCCCACGGGCATGGGACGTGTCCTTGGTGCACGACTTGTAACGGGGTACATCGTGAGTGACCATGGGAGTCGGCGTAAGGAGGCAGTCGGATGTCCCGGAGGAACACCGGTGTTACCCCCCAGGTGGTGAACGCGCACGCGTGCCCGGTCCGGGAAGTTCTTGACAGGGTGGCCGGCAAGTGGAGCGTCCAGATCCTGGTGGCCGCCGCCCACGGCCCCATCCGCTTCACCGAGTTGGAGCGCGGTATCGAGGGCATCAGCCGCCGTATGCTCACCCTCACCCTGCGTAACCTGGAGCGTGACGGCCTGGTCACGCGCACCGTTCATCCGACGGTTCCGCCGAAGGTCGAGTACGAACTGACACCCGTCGCGCGGGAGTTGCACGAGACGCTGTTGCGCCTGACCGACTGGGCCGAACGCAACCGCGTCCACATCGCCGAGTCCCGCGCGAGCTACGACAGGGAACACTCGCCGGAGTCGGCCGACGCGTAGGCCCCCGGCGGTGAGCGGGAGCGGGCTGGGCCGATGGGACGTGCGCCCTCTGCATAGGGTCGGGGCATGCAGAAGATCGTGAGCCGGCTGACCGCCCCCGCCACGCCCTCGGCCCCGGCCCTGGTGCTGCGCCCCTGGCAGATGGCCGACGTACCTGCGTTGGTCGACCTGATCGGTGACGAGGCGATGCGGCGCTGGACGAGCTGGGACGTAGGGGACGAGGCCGGTGCCGTCCGCTGGGTCCGGGCCCAGCGGCGGGGCTGGGAGGCCGGTGACCGATTCGCCTTCGCCGTCGTGGAAGCGGCCGACGGCGAGGACGCCGAGGCTCCCGGCACCCCCGTCGGGCACGTGGTGCTCAAGCGGCCCGTCCCCGGTGCCGCCTCCGCCGAGGTCGGTTACTGGACCGCCGCCCGTGCCCGTGGCCGCGGGGTGGCGCCGCGGGCGGTGCGGGCGCTGACCGACTGGGCGTTCGAGGCGTTCGGCGGGGACGGGCTGGTCCGTCTCGAACTCCGGCATCAGGTCGACAACGCCGCCTCCTGCCGGGTCGCCGAGAAGTGCCGGTACGGACTGGGCGCGGTGCTGCCCGCCGCACCGCCCGTCTTCCCGCTCGACGGACATGTGCATGTGCGGACGCGGGAGAGCTGAGCCGGGTCAGAAGCCGAACAGGCCGGGGTCCGTCGCCAACTCCTCGAAGATCTTCCGGGGTTCGGGGACCAGCCGGCGCTGCTCCAGGTCCATCATTCCGCCGACCGCCGTGATCTCGGCCGCCACCGTGCCGTCCGCCTTGCGGATGGTCTGCTCGATGCGGAACGTCTTGCCCTCGGACCAGGCGAACGCGCACGTCACCTCGACCTCGTCGCCGGCGACCAGCTCCCGCCGGTAGCGGATGGTCGTCTCCAGGGCCACTGGGCCGACTCCTCTGCGGAGCAGCTCCGTCTGGCTGATCCCGGCCGCCCGCAGTAACGACCAGCGTGCGTGTTCCGCGTAGTTGAGATAGACGGCCTGGTTGAGGTGGCCCTGTACGTCGGTCTCGTACCCGCGCACAGTCACCGGGGCGGAAAACGGTTCGCTCACAGCTGCCTCTCCTCGTACGGCTCGCACCGTTGGACGACGTGACCGACCGATCTTGGCATGCCTTCCTAAGCGCGGCGAGGCGACGCCAGCAGATAACGGGCCCCCGCGCGTGGGTCGTTGTGCTCGCTGACCTGCCAGCCGGCCCGCTCCAGCGTCCCCGCGCAGGCCCGCAGGGACCCGGTGTCCGGCTCGTGCACGGCGACCGCCTCCGGCTGCGGGGTCGCCCGCACCCGGTATCCCGGTCCGTCCCCCATCGCGGGCCGGTGGCCCGCCGCCTCCAGGGCTAGCGCGGCGGCCTGCACCAGATGCGACCGTTCCCAGCCGCACGGCCGGTGCGTCGACCCGTCCCGGTTGGTCATCCGGCGCAGCTCCAGCAGCCCCTGCCAGGCGCTGTGCACCTCCCGCGTGCGGCCGGGCCCGTCGGCCGGAGACTCCTCGCCGCCGACCCGCGCCGCGAACACCCCGGTGGCGGGCGCCTCGGCCTCGACCGGCGCCGGGGGTTCCTCCGGCTCCCGTATCCGATGGCCGGCCGGGGTCAGGAAGTGGTCGTGCGGTGGCCGCGGGTGCCGGAAGGCGAGCCCGCGCTTCACCAGGGCCGCGAGCTGCGCCTCCGTCCCCCTCAGCCGCCCGGTGACGGGATCGGCGGCGTCGATGACACGCCGCTGCGCGGCGGTCGGCGGTCGTGTCACGGCGTGCTCCCTCCCGGCGCGGAACGTCCTCGACGGCCCCGCACCCGTCCCCACCTGGTGCGATCGGCCCATTCGAAGAGTACGACGCGGGACTGACAACGGCGTGCCTGCCGGGCGCCGCTACTGCGTCGGCCGGATGTTCCAGCCCGCGATCACCGGCCGCCCGTGCTCCGTCCCCAGCCGGCACAGTGTCCCGGTCGCCAGCTGGAACAGCGCCCCGCCCGACGGCGGCAGACCGAGCCGCCGGGCGGTCAGGACCCGCAGGACGTGCCCGTGCGCCACGAGCACCACGGCGCCCTCGGTGTCCTCGAGGGCCGCGTCCACCCTGGCCAGCACCCGGTCCGCGCGCGCCCCGACCTGCTCGGGTGTCTCCCCGGGGTGCTCCGGCGGCCCGGGCGCGACCCCGTCCGTGAACAGGAACCACCCGGGCCGCTCGCGCTGGATGGCGGGGGTCGTGACGCCCTCGTAGGCGCCGTAGTCCCACTCCCGCAGATCCGGGTCCACCCGCACGTCCCGCAGCCCGATCAGCTCGGCCGTGTCGCGGGCCCGCCGCAGGGGGCTGACGAAGGCGGCCGCGATGCGGTGCGGGCGGATCAGCGGCAGCAGTCGCCGCGCCTCCTCCCGCCCCCGCTCGGTCAGCGGAACGTCGCTCGACCCGGTGTGCCGTCCGGACCGCGACCACTCGGTCTCACCGTGCCGGACGAGGAAGACGTCACCCATGCGACCAGGCTAGGAGCCCGGCGCCGCGGGCGCCCGGTGAGCCACGGCCGGTAGAGCCGGTGTCCGCCCGGTGGGCTACTGCCGGTACCCGCTGAGGAACCGTCCGATCCGACCGATCGCCGCCTCCAGGTCCTCCGCGTGGGGGAGGGTGAGGATACGGAAGTGGTCGGGGGCCGGCCAGTTGAAGCCCGTGCCCTGGACCACCTGGATCTTCTCCCGCAGCAGCAGGTCCAGGACGAACTTCTCGTCGTCGTGGATCTTGTGCACCTTCGGATCGATGCGCGGGAACGCGTACAGGGCGCCCTTGGGCCTCACGCAGGACACGCCGGGGATCTCGTTGAGCTTCTCCCAGGCGACGTTGCGCTGTTCGTACAGCCGCCCGCCCGGGGTGGTCAGCTCGCGGATGGACTGGCGGCCGCCGAGCGCGGCCTGGATGGCGTACTGGGCGGGCGCGTTGGCACACAGCCGCATGGAGGCCAGCATGGTCAGGCCCTCCAGGTAGTCGCGGGCGTGCTGCTTCGGGCCGGTGACCACCAGCCAGCCCGAGCGGAAGCCGGCCACCCGGTACGTCTTCGACAGCCCGCAGAAGGTGAGCACGACCAGGTCGGGGGCGAGGGCCGCGGCGGAGTGGTGCACTGCGTCGTCGTAGAGGATCTGGTCGTAGATCTCGTCGGCGAAGACCATCAGACCGTGGCGGCGGGCCAGGTCGAGGATGCCCTCGACGATCTCCTTCGGATAGACCGCGCCGGTGGGGTTGTTGGGATTGATGATCACGACGGCCTTGGTGCGGCCCGTGATCTTCGACTCCATGTCCGCCAGGTCCGGGTACCAGTCGGCCTGTTCGTCGCAGAGGTAGTGAACGGCCTTGCCCCCGGCGAGCGTTGTCACCGCCGTCCACAGCGGGAAGTCGGGGGCGGGGATCAGGATCTCGTCGCCGTCCTCGACCAGCGCCTGTACGGCCATGGAGACCAGCTCGGAGACGCCGTTGCCGAGGAAGACGTCGTCGACGCCTACCTCCAGGCCGAGGGTCTGGTAGCGCTGGGCGACCGCGCGGCGGGCGGAGAGGATGCCGCGGGAGTCGGTGTAGCCGTGGGCCTGGGGGAGCATCCGGATCATGTCCTGGAGGATCTCCTCCGGCGCCTCGAAGCCGAAGAGCGCGGGGTTGCCGGTGTTCAGGCGCAGCACGCTGTGGCCGGCCTCCTCCAGCGCGTTGGCGTGCTCGATCACCGGTCCGCGGATCTCATAGCAGACCTCGCTGAGCTTGTTCGACTGCCGGAACTCCATGCTCGCTCGCCCCTCCGCTTTCGTGTGTTGCTTGGTTTTACCAAGTTCGAGCTTGGAAAGTCCAACAACGTGTCTAGACTGCGTCGCATGTCACCTCGCCGAAGCTACGACCAGTACTGTTCCGCAGCCCGTGCCCTGGACCTGGTGGGCGACCGCTGGACCCTGCTGATCGTCCGGGAGCTGCTGGCCGGACCCCGCCGCTACACGGACCTGCACGCGGACCTGCCGGGCGTGAGCACGGACGTCCTCGCCTCCCGGCTGAAGGACATGGAGCGGGACGGACTGACGAGCAGGCGCCGGCTGCCCCCGCCCGGAGCGGCGTACGTCTACGAACTCACCGCACGGGGACGGGAGTTGCTGCCCGTGCTGCAGGCACTGAGCCTGTGGGGGCAGGAGGAGCTCGGCGACCGGCGGCCCACCGACGCCCTGCGCGCCCACTGGTTCGCGCTCCCCCTGCTGCGTGCCCTGGAGGGCGAGGGGCTGGTCGAAGTACGGCTGGAGGAAGGCGACTTCCATCTGCACGTCGGCGCCGAGGACGGCCCGGTGTACGGCGACGGACCCGCTCCCGGCGAGCCGGACGCGCGGCTCGTGCTCGACGCGGAGACCTGCGCGGCCCTGGCGCGCGGGGAGGTGACCCTCACCGACGCGGTACGGGACGGGCGGGTCACCGTGACCGGCGACGGCACCCTTGCGAAGGAACTGAGAGAGGCATGAGGAAGGGGCCCACCGTGCCAGCACGGTGGGCCCCTTGACGTACCGTCAGGCTCCCGGCGCCCGTGAGGGCCGGCCCGAGCCCCGCGTCAGCGTGTACCCGCCGATCCCCGCGAGGGCGGCCAGGATCGCGCCCACCCCGGTCCACACCCACCGGTCGGACCACCAGCCGGACGACCAGCCGTCCTCGGGCTCGATGCCGGACAGCACCGCCGGCTTCGACGAACCGCCGTCGTCCGCCTCGGACTTGGACGACACGGCGATCCCCGGCACCAGCGGCTTCGCCAGCGAGCCGTCGACCGCCGCCGAGCCGCCGATGTCCTTCGAGTCGACCTGGAGGGAGGCCTCGATCGGCTGGCCGAGGTCGCCCGTGGTCAGGTTCACCACCGTCAGCCGGACGTAGTACGTGCCGGGCAGCGGGTCGTTCGCCCACGGCTCCGACCAGGCGCGGACCGTACGCAGCACGCAGGCCAGGTCGACCGTCGCGGCGCCCCGCGCCGCCGTGCGCGTCTGCGCGCCGTACTGGCAGGCCTGGCGGCGGCGCAGTCCGTCGTACACGTCGATCTGCCAGGTCTGGGCCGCGTGCGCCTCGGGCAGTTTCACCGTCGCCTTGACGGTGGGCCGCTGGCCGGCGTCCGCGGGGAAGGACCAGTACAGGTAGTCGCCGGTGGAAGCGCTCGCGGTGGCCCGCTGTCCCTGGTCGATCTCGGCCGCCGTACGGAACGACGTGCCCGCCGTGGTCGGCGCGCCGCCGTCCGAGGAGGAGGACGACGAGGGCGACGGCGAGGAGTCGGCCGCCGCGGGGCCCGCGGCGAGACCCAGGGCCAGCAGGGTGGCGCTCAACACTCGTGTGATCCGCATCAGTTGGTCCTCCAGACCGCGACCCGCCAGCGCGACAGCCAGCCCCAGATCAGACCGGCCAGGAACCCGACCAGCACCAGCACCCCGAGCAGCCACCAGCCGCGGCCCAGCCCGAAGGAGGCCACGTCGCTCGCGTGCGAGGGGCCGTCGACGACGTCGACGGTCAGCTCCAGCGGCAGACCGGGAGTGGTCTTCACGCCCGAGGCGGCCGAGAAGGAGTTCGTGACCTGCAGGCACACCGTCTCGGCGGCCGGCTTGTCGCTGTCGTCGTCGTCCCGTTCCGGCTTGGGATAGCGCAGCCCGGTGGAGATGACGTCCGTGCGCCCGTCGCCCGCGGCCTCCCCGCGCACGATCTCGCGGCCGTGCACGGTGACCGCCCGCAGCAGCGCCCCGTAGGCGGGATTGACGGCGCGGTCGGCCGCCACGCTCACCGAGGCGCGCAGCTCCTGGCCCGCCTGGACGTCCACCCGGTACCAGCGCTCCTGCCCGAACTCCTCGCGGTCCGTGTAGAGACCGGACTTCAGGGCCGGCGCGTCCGTGCACCGCGTGGCGCCCTCGGTGGCCACCGGCGTCACCACCGGGTCGGCCGCGCGGTCCACCAACTGGTTGACCTTGTCGGTGAGTTCGTCGGTGTGCTCGACCGAGGTGTACGTGCCGCCGGTCGCCTCAGCGATGCAACTGAGCTGCTTGTTCAGCTTGGTGCTGGGAACCAGGCCGAGCGTGTCGATGGTCGTGCCGATGCCCTTGGCGGCGATCTCGCGCGCCACCTCGCACGGGTCGAGCGGGGCGCAGGTGTCCTCGCCGTCGGTGATCAGTACGATCCGCTTGGAGCCGGCACCGCTGCCGAGGTCGCCGGCCGCCTTCAGCAGCGCCGGACCGATCGGCGTCCAGCCGGTCGGCGAAAGGGTCGCCACGGCCGTCTTGGCCTCGGTGCGGTCGAGGGTGCTGACGGGGTAGAGCTGCGCGGTGTCCTTGCAGCCCGTCTGCCGGTCGTTGCCCGGGTAGTTGGCGCCGAGCGTGCGGATGCCGAGCTGGACCTCCTCGGGCGTGGCGTCGAGCACCTCGTTGAACGCCTGCTTCGCCGCCGCCATCCGGGTCCCGCCGTCGATGTCCCGGGTCCGCATGGAGCCGCTGACGTCGAGCACGAGGTCGACCTTGGGCGTGGCCTCGCCCGTTGGTTCGCCGGCATGGGCCGCGGCCGGGAGGACGAGCCCGGCCGCCAGGGTGGCGAGCAGAGCGCACACTCCTGCCGCCAGCCGTTGTGTTCTGATCATCGGCGGATCCTATTGATCAGGCGGGCCGTGATCCAAAACGAGCGGGGTGGTATGTGACATAGCACCGAGAAAGCGCTGAGAAGCGCAGTGCTATGTCACATGCCACCGCTCAGCGCAGCGGATTGGGCAGCCCGGTCCACTGATCACCCGCCACCCCCGGCGACATCCGCATCAGCGTCAGCGCCTTCGTCGGCAATGGCTCCGCGACCAGCGCGGCCAGATCGGGCGTGCGCGGCAGGTCCCGTACGGCCGTCTCCAGCGCGGCCCTCAGCGCCGGCGCCGAACCCGCCGTACCGGCGAGGGCGCCCGCCACCAGCGAGCCGAACAGCTTGCGGCGCAGCGCCGGCACGTCGTCCGTGACGATCCGGCCGGTCAACTCCGGGACCGGGATGCCGTTCTGGATCAGCCGGGCCGGGCTGACCCGGATGTCGGCGAGGTCGCGGTAGACCAGCCGCAGCGGGGCACCCGTGCGGGACAGGACCACCAGAAGGTTCTGGCCGTGCGCCTCGAGCGCCACACCCAGCTCCAGCAGGCGCAGGCCGACGCTGAGGGTGAGACGCGTGAAGTCGGCGAGCCAGGAGGGGGATTCGGGCAGCGTGGTGGTGGCCAGTGCCCCCACCGGCACCACCCGTTCGCCGCTGTCCGTCGCCGCGTACGTCTGCGGCGACTCCCGCAGCACGGCGGCGAGGTCCGGCGAGTCGGCCGTGGCCGCGCCCAGCGTGCGGGTGACGTGCAGCAGACCGTCGGAGCGCGTGGCCAGCGCCCGGGCGAACGATGACAGCGTGGCCGAAAGCCCCACCGAGTAGACCGAGATGTCCCGCACCGAGGACGTCAGCCGAGCGCTCAGCGCGGTCTTGACGTGCGGCCCGCCCGGCAGGGCGAGCGTGCGCAACGACATCAGCGGGTGCGCGGCGCGCCACCCCTCGCAGCTCCGCTTCAGCACATGCGCCGCCTGCCATGGATGCACCGGCAGCAACAGCCGCCCCGTATCCCGCAGTTCGTCCGGCCACTGGCCGGTGACCAGACACTCGCCCGCCGCCACCGGAACCGTCCCCAGCTCCACGACGGGCCGGTGCTCGGGCCCGTACGCGAGCTGCTCGGCCACCGAGAAACCGGGCCGGGAACGGCAGCCCGGATGGTACGGATGCCCGTCGACCACCCGCTGCTCCCACTCCCAGTCGGCGACGGGCCACTCGTCGGCGCGCGGACCCTGTCCGGCCCGCGACAGCGCCAACGAGGCCACACTGTGGCCGAGTTCGGCCGCGAAGTCGGCACCGTGCGGCACCGCGAGAGCGGTCATCAGCCGCGCCGGATGGTCGTACGTCACACCGTCGAGCCGTACGGCGCTCACGTACGCGGCGGTCGCGTACGGGTCCGCGGCCGGGCCGTGCAGCCGGCGACCGTCGGCCAGGCGCAGGGTGAGCCCGTCCGCGCCCCGCTCCCGGCCCGTGATCCACGGCAGCGGCTCATGGACGAGGGCCCGCCACAGCCGGGTCAGCACGGCCGCCCGGGCGCCGGACAGCTCGGCGTCGTACCGTGGCAGCAGACCGGGGCGCACGGCGGCCAGCTCGTCGGCGACCTCGGACTCCGCGGGGTGGGGACGGTGCACGGGCGGGCTCCTCGGGGCGAGTACGGCGTCACGCACAGGGGGGCGACGGCATCCATACTGATCATCTTCGACCGAACGGACCGCAGGGAACGAATGGATCGCGTGGACCTCATGCCCCCGCCCGCCGGTGACGACGCCGACCGCGCCGACGCGTACGCCGCCGCACCGCTCCTCAACTGTCTGCTGCGCGAGGTCGCCGAGCCACTGGGGCGGACGGCCGCCCACCGCACGTACCGGCTGCCCGGCACAGGCCGCCGGCTGCGCGTCCGGGGCGAGCGGCGGCCCGCGGAGCCCGAGGTCCACGCGGGCGGGGAGTGGCACCGCATCGGCCACACCGAGCTGGTCAAGCTGGTCTCCGAGGAGCTGCGCCACCACACCGGCCTGTCCAACCACGAACTCCCCGCCGAGATGATCGACAGCCGGGACGCGGTGGCCGCGCTGCTCGCCGCCCGCGCCCGGGCCGCGGTGCCCGAGGACCCCTACCGGCGCTCCGAGCAGTCGCTGATCACCGGCCACCCCTACCACCCGGCGCCCAAGGCGCGCGGCGGCGGCCCGGTGGCGGCCTGGCTGCCGTACGCCCCCGAGGCGCACGCGCAGTTCCCGCTCGCGCTGCTCGGCGTCCGCGAGGACACGGTCGTCGAGGAGGGCGACACCGCCGCCCTGGACGCGCTGGGCGAGGCACCGCCCGGCTACCGGCTGCTGCCCGCGCACCCCTGGCAGCTGGAGCTGGTCACCCTCGCGGACGCCTTCGCGGACGGGCGGCTGATCCGGCTGGGCACGACCGCGTTGGACACCTGGCCGACGGCCGCGATCCGGACGCTGTACGCCCCCGGCGAGGACCTGTTCCTGAAGTTCAGCCTGGACGTGCGCATCACCAACGACATCCGTCGGCTCTGGCGCCACGACCTGCGAAAACTACGCCGTACGGACGAGGCGGCCGGCCGCGCCCTCGCCGGGACTGCGGGGGCCTGGCTGAGCGACCGGGGCTACCGCACGGCCGGCTTCGCCTTCGAGGAACTCGCGGTGCTGGTCCGGGACGGGTTCGGCACGGCCCTGCCGTCCGGTACGACCCCGCTGCTCGCCGCGGGCCTGGTGGAGGGCTTCGACGGCGACCCGCTGCGCGGTGCCGCGGATCCGGCGGCCTGGTGGGAGGCGTATCTGCGGGCCGTCGTACCGCCCGCGCTGGACGCCTTCGCCGGGCACGGCGTCGTCCTCGAGGCGCATCTGCAGAACACGCTGGTCGCGGTCGACGCCGACGGCATGCCCGTGCGGGCGCTGTTCCGGGACGCGGAGGGCGTGAAGCTGCTGCCCGACGTCCCCCGCGCGGCCGGCTGGGAGCGGCTGGTGTACTGCCTGGTCGTCAACCACCTCACCGAGGTCGCCGCCGCCCTGGCCGAACACCACCCCGGCCTCGACCCCTGGCCCGCCGCCCGCCGCGAACTCGCCCGCCACGACCTGCCCGAGGCCGCCGCCCTCCTGGCCTCCCCGACCCTCCCCGGCAAGACCAACCTCCTGCTGCGCTGGACGGGCGCCGACGGCGCGGACGCCCGCTATCTGCCGCTGCCGAATCCGCTGGCCACCTGACGTGACTCGTCCCGCGCCGGGCACCGCCGGGTAACCTGCGAGGATGCTGTCTGAGGTCACCGCGACCCGTTATCTCACGCCCCTGCGGTCCGGCGGCTCCGTGCCCGGAGTCTTCGAGGCCGACGACCTGGGCACCTACGTCGTGAAGTTCACCGGCTCCGCGCAGGGCCGCAAGGCGCTGGTCGCCGAGGTGATCGTGGGTGAACTGGCGCGGGCGCTCGGCCTGCGCTTTCCCGAACTCGTGCTGGTGCGCTTCGACCCCGCGATCGCCTCCGACGAACCGCACCAGGAGGTGCGGGACCTGCACCGGGCCAGCGCCGGCGTCAACCTCGGCATGGACTATCTGCCGGGCGCCCGGGACTTCACGCCCGAGGTCGCGAAGCACTTCCCCGTGGACCCCCTGGAGGCGGGCCGGATCGTCTGGCTCGACGCCCTCACCGTCAACGTCGACCGGACCGTCCACAGCTCCAACCTGATGGTCTGGCCGACGCTAGGCACCGTACCCGCGCACCTGTGGCTGATCGACCACGGCGCCGCCCTCGTCTTCCACCACCGCTGGGACGCCACCGACCCCGCGAAGGCGTACGACTTCCGCCACCACGCCCTCGGCCACTACGGCCCAGACGTCCGCGCCGCCGACGCCGAACTCGCGCCGAAGGTGAGCGAGGACCTGCTGCGCCGCGTCGTCGGAGAGGTCCCCGACGACTGGCTCACCGACCACGCCACGCCCGACGAGGCGCGCGAGGCGTACGTGACGTACCTCCACGCGCGCGTGCGCGCCTCGGGGCAGTGGCTGCCCACCGACTTCCCGAGCCGGGAGGAACTCGCCGCCGAGGAGGCCCTGCGCACGGCGAGGAACCAGCGTGGACGCCCCGCGTGGCTGAGGCAGGTCCCCGACCTGCACGGCAAGCCCGCCGCCGAACAGGACTGGTCGGTGCACCTCGGGTGAGGTATCAGCCGCGCAGCTGCTCGTACGCCGGAAGGGTCAGGAAGTCGGCGTAGTCGGCGTCGAGGGAGACCTGGAGCAGCAGGTCGTGGGCCTGCTGCCAGTGGCCGGCCGCGAAGGCCTCCTCGCCGATCTCCGCACGGATGGCGTCGAGTTCCTCGGCGGCGACCTTGCGGGCCAGCTCCGGGGTGGCCTTCTCGCCGTTCTCGAACTCGACGCCCGCGTTGATCCACTGCCAGATCTGCGAGCGGGAGATCTCGGCGGTGGCCGCGTCCTCCATGAGGTTGAAGATGGCGACCGCGCCCAGGCCCCGCAGCCACGCCTCGATGTAACGGATGCCCACCTGGACGGCGTTGACGAGACCGGCGTAGGTCGGCTTCGCGTCCAGCGAGTCGATCGCGATGAGATCGGCCGCCTCGACGTGGACGTCCTCGCGCAGCCGGTCCTTCTGGTTCGGCCGGTCGCCGAGGACCTTGTCGAAGGACTCCATGGCGATCGGGACCAGGTCGGGGTGGGCGACCCAGGAGCCGTCGAACCCGTCGCCGGCCTCGCGGTCCTTGTCGGCGCGGACCTTCTCGAAGGCGACCTTGTTGACCTCGGCGTCCCGGCGGGAGGGGATGAACGCCGCCATGCCGCCGATCGCGTGCGCTCCGCGCTTGTGGCAGGTGCGGACGAGGAGTTCGGTGTACGCCCGCATGAACGGGGCCGTCATCGTGACCGCGTTGCGGTCCGGGAGGACGAACTTGGCGCCGCCGTCACGGAAGTTCTTGACGATGGAGAACAGGTAGTCCCAGCGGCCGGCGTTCAACCCCGAGGCGTGGTCGCGCAGTTCGTAGAGGATCTCCTCCATCTCGTAGGCCGCGGTGATCGTCTCGATGAGCACGGTCGCGCGGATGGTGCCCTGCGGGACGCCGACGTAGTTCTGCGCGAAGACGAACACGTCGTTCCACAGCCGCGCCTCGAGGTGCGACTCGGTCTTCGGCAGGTAGAAGTACGGGCCCTTGCCGAGGTCGAGCAGGCGTTGGGCGTTGTGGAAGAAGTAGAGGCCGAAGTCGACGAGCGCGCCGGGAACCGGGGAGCCGTCGACGTCGACCAGGTGCCGCTCGCCGAGGTGCCAGCCGCGCGGGCGCATGACGACCGTCGCCAGCTCCTCGTTCGGGCGCAGGGCGTACGACTTGCCGCTCGCCGGGTCGGTGAAGTCGATGTTCCGGGTGTACGCGTCGATCAGGTTGATCTGCCCGGTGACCACGTTCTCCCAGGTCGGCGCCGAGGCGTCCTCGAAGTCCGCGAGCCAGACCCTCGCGCCCGAGTTGAGGGCGTTGATGGTCATCTTGCGGTCGGTGGGGCCGGTGATCTCGACCCGGCGGTCCTGCAGCGCGGGCGGGCAGGGGGCCACCTTCCAGGAGTCGTCGGCGCGGATCGCGGCGGTCTCCGGGAGGAAATCGAGGGTGGAGGTGCGGGCGATCTCGGCGCGGCGCTCGGCGCGGCGGGCGAGGAGTTCGTCACGGCGCGGCGTGAACCGCCGGTGCAGCTCGGCCACGAAGGCGAGGGCCGCCTCGGTGAGGACCTCCTCCTGCCGGGGCAGGGGCTCGGCGTCGACGATGGCCAGCGGGGACGGCGCTGGTGCGGACATGAGCTGTCACTTCCTTCAGCGGTGGCACCGGGTGCCAGTCGAACCGGGTACGGCGAGCGACGCCCTCGCGAGGGAAGGGCGCTTCTGAACAGTGGATACTAGTTTCCTCATCGTGGAAGTTCAATGGTTTGTTGATGTCGAGATTCTCCGGGTCGAGGCAAGGTGGCGCCGAGTGCCATCCCGTTCACCGAAGGTGTGCGAGGTCGGCCTCGGTGTCGATGTCGTACGGCCGCGCCACGTCCCCGCACTCGACGAGCGTGATCGCCTCCCGGTGCTTCTTCAGATAGGCGCGTGCCCCCCGGTCGCCGGTCGCAGTCGCCGCGATCCCGGCCCAGTGCGCGGCGCCGAAGAGGACCGGGTGGCCGCGTACGCCGTCGTAGGCGGCGGAGACGAGCGAGTCCTCGCCCGCGAAGCCCGCGCGCACCCGCCGCACGGCCTCGGGCCCGATGCCGGGCTGGTCGACGAGCGAGACGAGCGCGCCCCGCGCCCCGGTACCGGCGAGCGAGTCCAGCCCGGCCCGCAGCGACGACCCCATGCCGTCGGCCCAGCCGGGGTTCTCGACGAGCACGCACCCCTCCAGCCGCGCCCGCTCGCGCACCTCGTCCGCCGCGGCCCCGAGCACCACATGGACCCGCTCGCACCCGGCCGCTCGCAGCACGCCCACCGCATGCTCCACCAGCGGCCGCCCGCGGTGCACCAGCAGCGCCTTGGGCCGCCCGCCGAGCCGCCGGCCGCCTCCCGCGGCGAGCAGCAGACCGGCCACGTTCCCCTGTCCGTCCCTCATGCCTCCTGCATACCTGACATCGGGGCGAGTGCCTGGTTTCCGGGGGCTGAATTTCGGTCCGCACGGTGGCGCGCCGGGCATCGGGTGGCGTTTACTGACCCGCGTCCCCCGGCGCCCGACCACCGCCACAGGGGATGCGCGGCGGGATCACCACACGACGGCGCACAAGGGCGTGCGAGGGGGGAGAGCTGTGTTGCGGAGCTTGGGGCAGAGGTCAGTGACCGGCAGTGACGAGGACCCGAGAGTGGCGGGACTGCGGACCGCGGTCTCCCGGTTGCGCCGTGAACTGGCCGCGCATCCGGCGGAGTTCCCCGACCGTGCCATCGCCGAGGACGAACTCGCCGCCCTCGCCGCCATGGTCACCTACGGCACCCCCGAAGTCCCCCGCCTGCGCAGCTCGTTGCTGCTGATAGCAGGCGCGATCGGCTCGGTGAGCGCCCTGTCCCGGGGCCTGACGGAGGTCCGCAACGCGGTGGAACTGTTCGGGGAACCCAGGTCCTGACCCACTCACCTGTCGGTGTGGCCGCCCGGTCGGCGCCGACGGGGCGTCACGCCGGGTTCTGGCTGGCCAGTGCCTGTGACAGTTCGCCGGCCACCTGCTGGAGCACCGGCACGATCCGCTCGGTCGCCGACTCCGTGACCCGCCCCGCGGGCCCGGAGATCGAAATGGCGGCGGCGGTGGGGGAGTCGGGCACGGAGACCGCGAGGCAGCGCACCCCGACCTCCTGCTCGTTGTCGTCGATCGCGTACCCCTGCCGGCGGACGTCCTCCAGTGCCGCCAGGAATCCCTCCGGCGTGGTGATCGTCCTGTCCGTCGCGGCCGGCATGCCGGTACGGGCCAGCAGGGCGCGCACCTCGTCGTCCGGGGTGTTGGCCAGCAGGGCCTTGCCCACCCCCGTCGAGTGCGGCAGCACCCGGCGGCCGACCTCCGTGAACATGCGCATCGAGTGCTTGGACGGAACCTGGGCGACGTACACGATCTCGTCGCCGTCCAGCAGCGCCATGTTCGCCGTCTCGCCGGTCTCCTCGACCAGCCGGGCCAGATAGGGCCGCGCCCAGGTGCCGAGCAGACGGGACGCGGACTCGCCGAGGCGGATCAGACGGGGACCCAGCGCGTACCGCCGATTCGGCTGCTGACGGACGTAACCGCAGGCCACGAGCGTGCGCATCAGACGGTGGATGGTGGGCAGCGGCAGCCCGCTGCTCGCGGAGAGCTCGCTCAGGCCGACCTCGCCGCCCGCGTCGGCCATCCGCTCGAGCAGATCGAAGGCGCGCTCGAGGGACTGGACACCCCCGCCGTTGGACCTGGCGGAGTCGGTGGTGCTGGCGCTGGACGTCGGCACGGCGCGTTCCTTTCGGGACTGGCGGGAGGGGCAGCAGCCTACCCGCCGGTCGGTTGACTCCCCGCTGGTGCGTAGCTACGTTCTGCTTGATGGAAGTCTAATTCCGCTTTGTGGAAACGTCCAGTGTGGCCGCCAGGGAAGCCCCACCCGTCAGTGTGCCCTTGACGGCGCGGGGGCGGGAGTGAAGACTCCTTCAACAGAAAGTTGAATTCCGTTACGCGGAAGTTAACGGCGGCAGAGAGGGGTCCGGGTGTCCGACGCTGAACTGGTGCTGCGCTCGACGCGCGTCATCACCCCGGAGGGAACGCGGGCCGCCTCGGTCGCGGTCGCCGGGGGCAGGATCACGGCCGTACAGGCGTACGACGCTCCCGTGCCGGAGGGTGCCCGCCTGGAGGACCTCGGCGACGACGTCCTGCTGCCCGGCCTGGTCGACACGCACGTGCACGTCAACGACCCCGGCCGCACCGAGTGGGAGGGCTTCTGGACCGCCACCCGCGCGGCGGCGGCCGGCGGCATCACCACCCTCGTCGACATGCCGCTCAACTCCCTCCCGCCGACCACGACGGTCGACCACCTCCGGACCAAGCAGGCGGTCGCCGCCGACAAGGCGCACATCGACGTCGGCTTCTGGGGCGGTGCCCTGCCGGACAACGTCAAGGACCTCCGCCCGCTCCACGAGGCCGGCGTCTTCGGCTTCAAGGCTTTCCTGTCCCCCTCCGGCGTTGACGAGTTCCCGCACCTCGACCAGGACCGGCTGGCCCGGTCCCTGGCCGAGATCTCCTCCTTCGGCGGCCTGCTGATCGTGCACGCCGAGGACCCGCACCACCTGGAGGCCGCCCCGCAGCAGGGCGGCCCCCGCTACGCCGACTTCCTGGCCTCCCGGCCCCGCGACGCCGAGGACACGGCGATCGCGCAGCTCATCGCCCAGGTGAAACGCCTCGACGCGCGCGTGCACGTACTGCACCTGTCGTCGAGCGACGCGCTGCCGCTGATCGCCGAGGCGAAGGCGGAGGGCGTCCGCGTCACCGTCGAGACGTGCCCGCACTATCTGACCCTCACCGCGGAGGAAGTCCCGGACGGCGCCAGCGAGTTCAAGTGCTGCCCGCCCATCCGCGAGTCCGCCAATCAGGACCTGCTGTGGCAGGCGCTGGCCGACGGCACGATCGACTGCGTGGTCACCGACCACTCCCCGTCCACGGCCGACCTCAAGACGGACGACTTCGCGACCGCCTGGGGCGGCATCTCGGGCCTGCAGCTGAGCCTGTCCGCGGTCTGGACGGCGGCCCGGGCGCGTGGCCATTCGTTGGAGGACGTGGTCCGCTGGATGTCCACGCGGACCTCGGAACTGGTCGGCCTGGACGCGCACAAGGGCGCCATCGCCCCCGGTCGCGACGCCGACTTCGCCGTCCTCGCCCCCGACGAGACCTTCACCGTCGACCCGGCGGCCCTGCAGCACCGCAACCGTGTGACGGCGTATGCGGGCAGGACCCTGTACGGCGTCGTGAGGTCGACCTGGCTGCGCGGCGAACGCATCGTGGCGGACGGCGAGTTCACCGCGCCGAAGGGCCGCCTGCTCACCCGCACCCCCTGACCTCCCTCCGCACCCGCAGCGGCCGACTCCCGAAAGGCACACACCCCGTGACGGCGATCCCCAGCTTCACCGGCGACGCGAACCCCTACGGCGGCGGCGACCCGTACGCGGACTACCGCGCCGCCGACTTCCCCTTCACCCAGTACGCCAACCTCGCCGACCGGCAGCTCGGCGCCGGTGTCATCGCCGCCAACGACGAGTTCTTCGCCCAGCGGGAGAACCTCCTGGTGCCGGGGCCGGCCGAGTTCGACCCCGAGCACTTCGGGCACAAGGGCAAGATCATGGACGGCTGGGAGACCCGGCGCCGCCGCGGCGCGAGCGCCGGGCATCCCTGGCCGACGGCCGAGGACCACGACTGGGCCCTGGTCCGCCTCGGCGCGCCCGGCGTGATCCGGGGCATCGTCGTCGACACGGCCCACTTCCGCGGCAACTACCCGCAGGCGGTGTCGGTCGAGGGCACCTCCGTGCCCGGTTCCCCCTCCCCGGAGGAACTCCTCGGCGACGACGTGAAGTGGACGACCCTCGTCCCGCGCACCCCGGTGGGCGGCCACGCGGCGAACGGCTTCGCCGTCCTGGTCGAGCAGCGCTTCACGCACCTGCGGGTCAACCAGCACCCCGACGGAGGCATCGCCCGGCTGCGGGTGTACGGCGAGGTCGTGCCCGACCCGACGTGGCTGGCGACCCTCGGCACCTTCGACGTCGTCGCCCTGGAGAACGGCGGCCGGGTCGAGGACGCCTCGAACCTCTTCTACTCGCCGGCCACCAACACCATCCAGCCCGGCCGCTCCCGCAAGATGGACGACGGCTGGGAGACCCGCCGGCGCCGTGACCGGGGCAACGACTGGATCCGCTACCGCCTGGCGGCTCAGGCGGCCATCCGCGCCCTGGAGATCGACACGGCGTATCTGAAGGGCAACAGCGCCGGCTGGGCGTCGGTGTCCGTCAAGGACGGCGAGAGCGGCGACTGGACGGAGATCCTCCCGCGCACCCGCCTCCAGCCCGACACCAACCACCGCTTCGTCCTCCCGTCCCCGGCGACCGGCACGCACGCACGCGTGGACATCTATCCCGACGGAGGCATCTCCCGGCTGCGTCTGTTCGGTTCCCTGACGCCCCAGGGCGCGTCGGACCTGTCGGCACGGCACCAGGAACTGGGCGGCTAGCACGAGCGCGGCGGCGCGCCGGGAGACTCGCGCGCCGGGGTGAATCGCGCGCCGCGCGCCAGCGTGACCCATGCGCCGCCCGCCGGGGCCACTCGTGCGCCGGAGCGACTGGTGCGCCGTGGGCCAGGGTGACTCGTGCGCCGCATGCCCGGTGACCGTGCGCTGCCATGCCCGGGTGACCCGCGCGCCGCACGCCTGGGCGACCACGGCAGGTATGCGTAGGGCGCACCGATCACCGGTGCGCCCGATCCGTGGGTCATGCCGCGTACCCGGGCGCACGCCCGGGCGACTGGCCCCGTACGCGCGTAGGGCGCACCGATCACCGGTGCGCCCGATCCGTGGGTCATGCCGCGTGCCCGGGCGCACGCCCGGGCGACCGGCCCGTACGCGCGTGAGGCGCACCGATCACCGGTGCGCCCCGCACGTCGTTCACTCCGCGTGCCCGGCCGCACGTCCCGGCGGCCGGCCCGCACGCGCGTGAGGTGCGCCGGATCAGTGGTGCGCCTCGCGCGTGGGTCACGCCGCGTGTCCTCCGTCCACGGCGAACTCCGCCCCGGTGACGTACTCCGCCGCCGCCAGGTACGCGACCATCGACGCCACCTCCTCCGCCGTACCGAACCGTCCCACGGCCGTCATCGCCGCCTGACCCGCCGCGTACGGTCCGTCGACCGGGTTCATGTCGGTGTCGGTCGGGCCGGGATGCACGATGTTCGCCGTGATCCCGCGCCCGCCCAGCTCCCGCGCGAGCGCCTTCGTCGGGCCGACGAGGGCCGACTTGCTGGTCGCGTAGAGCGTCCCGCCGGGCCCCGGAACCCGCTGCGCCATGCACGTCCCGATCGTGATGATCCGCCCGCCCGACGGCATCCGTGCGGCCGCAGCCTGCGAGGTCAGGAACACCCCGCGCACGTTCACGGCCAGCACCCGGTCGACGTCCGTGAGCGAGAGGTCCTCCAAGGGCCTGAGCACGCCCACGCCCGCGTTGTTCACGAGCACGTCCAGCCCGCCCAGCGCCCCGGCCGCACGCTCCACCGCCCCGGCCGCCTCGCCCGCGTCCCCGGCGTCCGCGCGCAGGGCCGTGGCCCGCCGCCCCAGCGCCTCGACGCGCCGTACGACGTCCTCGGCCGCCTCCTTGCCGTTCACATAGGTGAGGGCCACGTCCGCGCCCTCCCGCGCGAGCCGCACCGCCGTCGCCGCTCCGATGCCCCGGCTGCCCCCGGTGACCAGCGCCACCTTGCCGTGCAGCGGCCCACAAGTCGTTGTCAGCGTTGTCATGGGTCCATCCCAGCGGCCGTGGCGCGCCCGCGCTGGCGGGCGTCGGACACCGACCTCGGGCCGCCCGGACAGGCCGGAGGGGCCGGAACTCTTCGCGGCACTTCTGGCGTTCTCTCCACGTGACACTTCAGCAAGAGATCGTCGGCAACGCCATGCAGATGGCGGTCGTCAACCTGCAGCCCGGCCAGACCGTCTACTGCGAGGCCGGAAAGTTCCTGTTCAAGACGGTGAACGTGACCATGGAGACCCGCCTGTCGGGCCCGTCGAACGGCGGCGGCCAGCAGCAGGGCGGAGGCGGCGGCATGGGCGGCATGCTGCGCCAGGCCATGGGCACCGCCATGCAGGTCGGCCAGCGCATGCTCGCGGGCGAGTCGATGGCCTTCCAGTACTTCAGCGCGCAGGGTGGCGAGGGCACGGTCGGCTTCGCGGGCGTGCTCCCCGGCGAGATGCGCGCCCTGGAACTCGACGGCACACGCGCGTGGTTCGCCGAGAAGGACGCCTTCGTGGCCGCGGAGTCCACCGTCGACTTCGGCATCGCCTTCCAGGGCGGCCGCACCGGCATGAGCGGCGGCGAGGGCTTCATCCTGGAGAAGTTCACCGGCCGCGGCACGGTGATCATCGCCGGCGCCGGCAACTTCATCGACCTCAACCCGGCCGACTTCGGCGGCCGCATCGAGGTCGACACCGGCTGCGTCGTCGCCTTCGAGGAGGGCATCCAGTACGGCGTCCAGCGCGTCGGCGGCCTCAACCGCCAGGGCATCATGAACGCCGTCTTCGGCGGCGAGGGCCTCTCCCTGGCCACCCTGGAGGGCAACGGCCGCGTCATCCTCCAGTCCCTGACCATCGAGAGCCTGGCCAACGCCCTGAGGAAGGCCCAGGGCGGCGACAAGCAGGGCCCGACGGGCGGCCTCTTCTCCACGAACGCCGGCTGAGCCGCCGTACACCCGCGCGTCAGCGATGAGTTGCGGGGCGCCACGGGGTCTGAGGTGATGACAACAGACCCCGCGGAAGGAAGCAGGCACCCGACATGGGCAAGCTCGTCTCCACCATCTTCGTCACCCTCGACGGCGTCTACCAGGGCCCGGGCGGCCCGCAGGAGGACACCCGGGGCGGCTTCGAGCACGGCGGCTGGAGTTTCGTCTACGGCGACGAAGGCTTCGGAGAGTTCATCGGCGAGGTCTTCGAACGCCCCTCGGCGTTCCTCCTCGGCCGCCGTACGTACGACATCTTCGCCGGGTACTGGCCGAAGGTGACCGACCCGGCCAACCGCGTCGCAGCCCAGCTGAACGCCCTGCCGAAGTACGTCCCCTCGGCCACCCTCACCGATCCCTCCTGGTCCGGCACCACCGTGCTCGGCGGCGACCTCGCCAAGGAGGTCACCGCGCTCAAGGAGCGTACCGACGGCGAGATCCAGGTGCACGGCAGCGGCGCCCTCGTGCGCTCCCTGCTCTCGCTCGACCTGCTCGACACCGTGCACCTGGCGACGTTCCCGGTGGTCCTCGGCTCCGGCCTGCGCCTCTTCCCGGAGGGCTCCGTGCCGACGCGGTTCCGCCACACCGGCGGACGTGTCACCCCCGCCGGGGTCTCCATCCAGACGTACGACGCGGCCGGCCGCCCCGAGTACGGCTCCTACGAGCTTCCGGAGAACGCCTGACCGCATGCCGTGTGGGGACCGTGTGGCGACGCACGGCCCCACGTTAACGCGCGGAAAACTCATCCGACGCCACGGCAAAATCCGCAGAGTTGTCATTGACATGCCACTGTCTACGCGCGTCATCATGTTGGCCATGAGAATCCCCCCACGCGCCACTCGCATCGGTGCCGCAGCCGCTCTCGTCTCCGCCCTCCTCGTCGGCGGCGCCGTCACCGCCACGCCGGCGGCCGCCGCCGTCGGCAGCATCTGCTACGGCGACCTGCCCTCCCAGGCGTACGACACGCTCGACCTGATCGCCTCGGGCGGCCCCTTCCCGTACTCGCAGGACGGCGTCGTCTTCCGCAACCAGGAACACGTCCTGCCCAGCCAGCCGTCCGGGTACTACCACGAGTACACGGTCAAGACGCCCGGCTCCGCCACGCGCGGGGCCCGCCGCATCGTGACCGGTGAGGAGTACCAGGAGGACTACTACACCTCCGACCACTACGCCACGTTCGACCTGATCGACTTCGACTGCTGAGTCAGCCGGACTTGCGGCTCTCCGCCGCGGCGAACAGCGCGAACGCCAGGACCAGCAGGGCGACGCTCGCATAGACCCCGTAGCCGTCGAGGAAGCCGAGCCGCCGCACGAGGCCCGCATGCCAGTGGGTGAACTCGTCCACCAGGCCCAGCACGCCCTGCACCAGCGCCAGAAAACCGAGAACCTCCAGTAGCCGTCTCATGGCACGACCCTCGCCCCGCGGTCCCCCCACGCACATCGGCCGCGGGGCGAGCCCTGTCCGACCGAAGTACCCCCTCGCGGGCCCGCACGCGCCGAAAGTCTGCGGCGGTGCGACTTTGGTCGGCGATCGCCCGCACGGAGGGGTGCGCGGCGCCCCGGCTGCGTAGATTTGTCGACCGTGAGCGATGACGAACCGGCGCGGATCGTGGGGCGCGGATGGCTGTTTCCGTCCGCCGTCCTCCATGAACTCGACCCCGACGCCGGGCGGAGGGGGCGCTCCGGGCGGCCCCGGCGCACCGCCCGCGACTGGGTCGTCGACTTCACCTGCTTCCTGCTCGCCGTGGCCATCGGTCTGGCGGCCGCGGACACCCTCTCCCACGACCAGCACACCCCGCACTCCCTGGCCGTCCTCGACCAGCTGCTCGGCGCCCTCGCCTGCGGCGCGGTCTGGGTGCGCCGCCGCTGGCCGCTCGGGCTGGCCGTCGCCATGATCCCCGTCGGCCTGCTGTCGAACACGGCGGGCGGCGCGGCCATGATCGCCCTGTTCACGCTCGCCGTGCACCGGCCCCTGCGGTACGTCGGCTGGATAGGCGGCATCCAGCTGGCACTGGTCCCGCTGTTCTTCTGGATGCGCCCCGACCCCGACCTGCCGTACCCCGGAGCGGTCGCCTTCACCGAGCTGCTCACCCTCACGGTGATCGGCTGGGGCATGTTCGTACGGTCCAAACGGCAGCTCATGGTGAGCCTGCGGGACCGGGCCCGGCGTGCCGAGACGGAGGCCCGGCTGCGGGCCGAGCAGGCACAGCGGCTGGCCCGGGAGGCCATCGCCCGGGAGATGCACGACGTCCTCGCGCACCGGCTGACGCTGCTGAGCGTCCATGCGGGCGCCCTGGAGTTCCGCCCCGACGCGCCCCGGGAGGAGATCGCGCGGGCGGCCGGCGTCATCCGGGAGAGCGCCCACGAGGCCCTGCAGGACCTGCGGGAGATCATCGGCGTGCTGCGCGCCGGCGAGTCGGACGAGGCGGGACGTCCCCAGCCGACGCTCGCCGCGCTCGACGCGCTGGTCGCCGAGTCCCGTGAGGCCGGCATGAAGGTCACCTTGGCCGGCCGGGTCGCCGACCCGGCCGCCGTGCCCGCCTCCGTCGGCCGCACCGCCTACCGCATCGCCCAGGAGGGCCTCACCAACGCCCGCAAGCACGCCCCCGGCACGGAGGTCACCGTCGAGGTCGAGGGCGCGCCCGGAGACGGCCTGGTCGTGACCGTGGGCAACCCCGCCCTCGAGGGGGACGTCCCGTCCGTCCCCGGTTCGGGGCAGGGCCTGATCGGACTGACGGAGCGGGCCACGCTGGCCGGGGGCCGGCTGGAGCACGGGGTGCGGGACGACGGCGGGTTCCAGGTGCGGGCATGGCTGCCCTGGGCATGACTTCACGCACTGAGCCGGTGGTGGATCTGGTTACGTAAGCCCCATGACTGCGATCAGACTGCTGCTCGTCGACGACGACCCCCTGGTGCGGGCCGGACTGTCCCTGATGATGGGCGGTGCCGACGACATCGAGATCGTCGGCGAGGCCGCCGACGGAAGCGAGGTCGAGGCGCTCGTCGACCGCACCCGCCCGGATGTGGTCCTCATGGACATCCGGATGCCGTCGGTCGACGGACTCACGGCCACGGAACGGCTGCGCGCCCGCAAGGACGCCCCGCAGATCGTGGTCCTCACCACCTTCCACGCCGACGAACAGGTGTTGCGCGCCCTGCGCGCGGGTGCCGCCGGGTTCGTCCTCAAGGACACCCCGCCCGCCGAGATCGTCGACGCGGTGCGCCGGGTCGCGACCGGCGATCCGGTGCTGTCGCCGACCGTCACCCGCCAGCTGGTCGAGCACGCCGTGGGCAACGCCGCCGACACGCGCCGCACGCGCGCCCGCGCGCGCATCGCGCTCCTCAACGACCGCGAACGCGAGGTCGCCGTCGCGGTCGGCCGCGGCCTCGCCAACGCCGAGATCGCCGCGGAGCTGTTCATGAGCGTCGCCACCGTGAAGACCCATGTCTCCCGCATCCTGGCCAAGCTCGACCTCAACAACCGTGTGCAGATCGCCCTGTTGGCCTACGACGCGGGGCTCCTGGAGGAAACCGGCGGCGACGGGCACTGACGGCGGTCGCCGTGCGTTGTCCCGGGTGCCGGGAGAAAACCGGACGGGGGAGGGCGGGGAAGAGCATGGCGGAGTTGATCGACCTGGGGGAGTTCGGTGACGCCTTCCGCGCCGACCCGCACCCCGTCTACGCGCGCCTGCGCGAGCGCGGCCCCGTGCACCGCGTGCGGCTGCCGGGCGTGGACGCCCACCACGAGACCTGGCTCGTCGTCGGGTACGAGGAGGCACGCGCCGCACTCGCCGACCCGCGGCTGTCGAAGGACGGCAGCAAGATCGGCATGCTGTTCCTGGACGAGGAGCTGATCGGCAAGTACCTGCTGGGCACCGACCCGCCCCAGCACACGCGGCTGCGCTCCCTGGTCTCCCGCGCCTTCACCATGCGCCGCGTGGAGCTACTGCGGCCCAGGATCCAGGAGATCACCGACGACCTGCTCGACGCGATGCTCCCGCGCGGGCGCGCCGACCTGGTCGAGTCGCTGTCCTACCCGCTGCCCATCACCGTGATCTGCGAGCTGCTGGGCGTGCCCGAGATGGACCGCTCGGAGTTCCGGAAGATCTCCACCGAGGCGGTCGCGCCGACCGACTCCGCCAGTGAGCACGCCGCGTTCGTCCGGCTCGCCGAGTACCTCACCGAGCTGATCGAGGACAAGCGCTGCGCCGGCCCGAGCGGTGACCTGCTCAGCGACCTGATCCGCACCACCGCCGAGGACGGCGACCGGCTCTCGGCGGGCGAACTGCGCGGCATGGCCTTCGTGTTGCTCATCGCCGGGCACGAGACGACGGTCAACCTCATCACCAACGCCGTCCACGCCCTGCTCACCCACCCGGACCAACTCGCCGCCCTGCGCGCCGACATGGACCTGGTGGACGGTGTCGTGGAAGAGACGCTGCGCTGGGAGGGACCGGTGGAGAACGCGACCTTCCGGTTCGCCGCCGAGACCCTGGAGATCGCCGGCACGAAGATCGTGCGGGGCGACGCGGTCATGGTCGGCCTCACCGCCGCCGACCGGGACGCCGGCCGCTATCCCGACCCCGACCGCTTCGACCCGCGCCGCGACACCCGCGGCCACCTCGCCTTCGGCCACGGCGTCCACTACTGCCTGGGCGCCCCCCTGGCCCGCCTGGAGGCCCGCACGGCGATACGCACCCTGCTGGAACGCGCCCCGGCCCTGGCCCCGGACGGCCCACCCGGCGCCTGGCTGCCGGGAATGCTGATGCGGGGTGTCCGCAGCCTGCCGATCCACTGGTGACTGCCCGCCGCCCCCACTCACGTCAAGCCGCTCACCGGAGGGTGCCCACCGGAGGGCGCTGATGCGAGGTGCTCGCTGGATGGCGCTCACCGGAAGGCGTTCACCCGAGGGCGCTGATCCGGGGGCTCACTGGAAGGTGCTTACCGGAAGGCGTTCACCAGGGGGCGGGGACCCGAAGTCGCTCGCCGGAGGGGCTCACCGGAAGTCGCTGACCGGGCGCTGACTCGGAAGGTGCTCACCCGATGGCGCTGACCCGATGGCGCTCACCGGAAGCCGCTGACCGAGGGTGCTCGCCGGAAGGCGTTTACTCGAGGGCGCTAACCGGAGGGTGCTTACCGAAAGGCGTTTACTCGAGGGCGTTCACCCGAGGGTGCTCACCCGAGGGTGCTCAGCGGAGGCCACTCACCGGAACGCGCTCACCGAGGGTGCTTACCGAAGGGGGCTCCACAGAGGGCGCTCACCGGAAGGCGCTCACCCGCCCGAAGGCGTTCATCGGAAGGCCGACTCCACCCGGCCCGGGATTTCCGCCAGGGCCACCGGCCTGCGCTCTCGGCGGGAGACCTCGCAGGCCTCGGCGATCCGTAGCGCCTGCAGCGCCTCGCGGCCGTCGCAGGGGTTGGCGCGGTGGCCCAGGACCACCTCGACGAAGGCGGACAGTTCGGCCTCGTAGGCGGGTCCGAAGCGCTCCAGGAACCCCGACCACGGCTTGTCCGCGGCCGGCGGCCCGGTCGGCTCGGTGGACGCGATCGGCGTACGGTCGTCCAGCCCGACCACGATCTGGTCCAGCTCCCCGGCCAGCTCCATCCGCACGTCGTACCCGGCGCCGTTCATCCGCGTCGCCGTGGCGGTGGCGAGCGTGCCGTCGTCCAGGGTCAGCAGCGCCGCGCCGGTGTCGACGTCGCCCGCCTCCCGGAACATTGCGGGCCCGGCGTCGGACCCGGCCGCGTACACGTCGACGACCTCGTGCCCGGTCACCCAGCGCAGGACGTCGAAGTCGTGGATCAGCGTGTCCCGGTACAGCCCGCCGGACAGCGGCAGCCACGAGGGCGGCGGCGGGGCCTGGTCGGACGTCAGCGCCCTTACGGTGTGCAGCCGCCCGAGCCGGCCCGAGCGCACCGCGTCCCGGGCGCCCGTGTAGCCCTTGTCGAAGCGGCGCTGGAACCCCATCTGCAGAATGGTTCCGGCGGATTCGACCTCGGCGATCGCGCTTAAGGTGCCGGGCAGATCCAGGGCGATGGGCTTCTCGCAGAACACCGGGAGCCCCGAGCGTGCTGCCCGACCGATCAGTTCGGCGTGGGCCGCCGTGGCCGTGGTGATCACCACGGCGTCGACGCCCCACCGGAAGATCTCGTCCACTCCCGGCGCCGCCGTCTCCCCGAGCCGGTTCGCGAGCTCCTGGGCCCGCGCCGGATCCACGTCCGTGAGGATCAGCGAGCCCACCTCCCGGTGGCGGCTGAGCGTGTTCGCATGAATCGTGCCGATGCGGCCCGTCCCGATGACACCGATGCGCATGAGAACAAAAGTGGGGCTCCGAGCCGGGTGCTGTCAATGCATATGTCCGGACAATCGAACTACACAACTTCCCGTCAACAACGCCTGGAGCTACGCTCGGCCCGTGCCGAAACCAGAAACGGACCCGACCGTGTCGCTCGAGCTCAGTGTGGACCGCAGCTCTCCCGTGCCCCTGTACTTCCAGCTGTCGCAGCAGCTGGAGGCGGCGATCGAGCACGGCTCGCTCACCCCCGGCAGCCTGCTGGGCAACGAGATCGAGCTGGCCGCACGGCTCGGCCTGTCCCGGCCCACCGTCCGCCAGGCCATCCAGTCGCTCGTCGACAAGGGCCTCCTGGTGCGCCGCCGCGGCGTTGGCACCCAGGTCGTGCACAGCCAGGTCAAACGCCCCCTGGAGCTCTCCAGCCTGTACGACGACCTGGAGGCGGCCGGCCAGCGCCCCGCCACGAAGGTCCTGGTCAACACGGTCGTCCCGGCCACCGCCGAGGTCGCCGCCGCACTCGGCGTCGCCGAGGACAGCGACGTGCACCGCGTCGAACGCCTCCGTCTCGCGCACGGCGAACCGATGGCACACCTGTGCAACTTCATCCCGCTGGGGCTGCTAGACCTGGACACGTCCCAGCTGGAGTCCACCGGCCTGTACCGCATGATGCGCGCCGTGGGCATCACCCTGCACAGCGCCCGCCAGACCATCGGGGCCCGCGGAGCGACGTCCGCCGAGGCCGACCGCCTCGGCGAGCAGGAGGGGGCACCGCTGCTCACCATGCAGCGCGTCACGTTCGACGACACGGGCAGAGCGGTCGAGTACGGCACGCACACGTACCGCCCGTCCCGCTACTCCTTCGAGTTCCAGCTGCTCGTACGGTCCTGAGGGGCTCGGAAGAGGGTCCGGGTATGTCGCAATGTAAGGGCAACCGGATCACTCAGTGGCGCGCGGGGCCGTACCGATGTGCGGCTCCCCGTTCGGCGCCCACCGTGAGCGTGCGGCACAATCGGGCCTTGATGAGCACCTACGGCAACTTCACCGCCCCCATAGGTTCCCGCCGCGCCCCCGCACTGCGCACCGTCGGCACCCGGGAACGCCGGTCGCACCTGACCGCCCCCCGGGTCCCCACCGTGGGCATCGACATCGGCGGCACCAAGGTGATGGCCGGCGTCGTGGACGCCGACGGCAACATCCTGGAGAAGCTCCGCACGGAGACGCCGGACAAGTCCAAGAGCCCCAAGGTCGTCGAGGACACCATCGTCGAACTGGTCCTGGACCTCTCCGACCGTCACGACGTGCACGCCGTCGGCATCGGCGCGGCCGGCTGGGTGGACGCCGACCGCAACCGCGTCCTGTTCGCCCCGCACCTGTCCTGGCGCAACGAGCCCCTGCGCGACCGCCTCGCGGGCCGGCTCGCCGTGCCCGTCCTGGTGGACAACGACGCCAACTCCGCCGCCTGGGCCGAGTGGCGCTTCGGCGCCGGCCGGGGCGAGGACCACCTGGTCATGATCACCCTGGGTACCGGCATCGGCGGCGCCATATTGGAGGACGGCCAGGTCAAGCGCGGCAAGTACGGCGTCGCCGGCGAGTTCGGCCATATGCAGGTCGTGCCCGGCGGCCACCGCTGCCCGTGCGGCAACCGCGGCTGCTGGGAGCAGTACAGCTCCGGCAACGCCCTGGTGCGGGAGGCCAAGGAGCTGGCCGCCGCGGACTCCCCGGTGGCGTACGGGATCATCGAGCACGTCAAGGGGCAGATCGGCGACATCACCGGCCCGATGATCACCGAGCTGGCCCGTGAGGGCGACGCGATGTGCGTCGAGCTGCTGCAGGACATCGGCCAGTGGCTCGGCGTCGGCATCGCCAACCTCGCCGCGGCCCTGGACCCGTCCTGCTTCGTGATCGGCGGTGGCGTCAGCGCGGCCGACGACCTGCTCATCGCCCCCGCGCGCGACGCCTTCAAGCGGCAGCTCACCGGCCGCGGCTACCGCCCCGAGGCCCGGATCGTGCGCGCCCAGCTCGGCCCCGAGGCGGGCATGGTGGGCGCCGCCGACCTCGCCCGGCTGGTCGCCCGCCGCTTCCGCCGCGCCAACCGGCGCCGGGTCGAGCGGTACGAGCGCTACGCGCGCTACACCCAGGGCCGCTCCACCCGGGACACCGCATGACGGCATCCCTGTCGCAGCAGGGCGCGACCGCGGGCGAGCCGTCCCAGCAGGCCGAGGCGCGCGGTCACAAGATCCGCCGACGGGCGCTCACCCTGCTCATCATCGGGCTGCTCATCGGCGTCCCGGCCGGCTATCTGGTGATCTCCGCGGCCCAGAGCCGCGACAGCGGCAAGGACAAGGAGGCCAAGTACGCGGCGACCGGCCTCACTAGGGACTGGCCGTCGAAGGTGCAGCGTCGCCTCTATCAGGTGCCGATGCCGCACCCCTCGGGCATGGTCGCCTCCTACGAGACCAACAACTGGAAGACCAGCCGGCTCTACGTCCAGTTCCAGACGCCCGTGCGCAACCTCGACGTCTTCCTCCACGACATGGGCGTCACCCGCGCCGATCTGAAGAAGGACGACATCACGATCAGCGCCCGCGACCAGAAGATCACCGGCTGGATCTTCACCCGCCCCGGCCCCTGGTACGGCCTCACCCACAAACAGAAGAGCCCGAAGCCGACGCAGGACGTCGTGGTGAACCTGGCCAACCCGCGCAACCCGTTCTTCTACGTCGTCTCCCGCACCGTTCCGTAGCGGGGGCGGCCCCGGCGGGGTCGTCGGGGCCGATTGTCAGAGGCCGCCCGTAGAGTCGAAGACGTCTGATCCGACACACGGGCGGGAGGTGACAGGTCGTATGCGTGCGACGGCTGCGGTGGCCGAGCGGGAGCGGGGGGACGCGGAGGCGTCGGTCCCCGTCCGGCTCGCGGCGGTCTTCCTGCCCGCGCCCCTGCCCCGGGACGGGCGCGTTGCCTTCTGGGACCCCGACGGCGGCCCCCTGCCCGCCGAGGACACCGAGCTCACGGTCGTACGACGGCACGGCGCGGGCGTACGACGCCGGACCATCCCCGCCCTGACCCTGCCGGTCGGCGAGGCCCTGCCTCTCCTCGTCCGCGCCCGGCGCGACCCGGCCGCCCACCCCGCCACCGCCTGCTGGGGCGCGGCCGCCCTGCACGCCCTGCGGCTGACCGCGCGCGGCCGACTGCTGCCCGGACTGACGGCGAGCGGCCACGACGCCTGGCGGGCCGGCCCGCTGGACCCGGACGACATCGCGCACCTCCGCGCGGTCGCCGCCGCGCTGCCCTCCGAGGGACACGCGGTCCCGCTGCCCGGCCCCGGCCCGCTGCGGCTGCCCCAGCCGGAGGCGCTGATGCGTTCCTTCCTGGACGCGGTCGCCGACACCCTGCCCCGTACCCCCGCCGCACCCCATGTCTCCGGCAGGCCCTTCGCGGACCGCCGGCCCCAGCGCCTGCCCGCCGCCCAGGAGTGGGCGGCGGAGGTCGCCGCCGGCATGGACGCGGGCGTGCGCATCTCGCTCCGCCTCGACCTGTCGGCGTACGAACTGTTCGACGACGACGAGGGCGTGCGCAGGGCGGGCGCCGCGATCGTCCAGGTGCACAGCCTCGCCGACCCCACCATGGTCGTCGACGCGGCGGCCCTGTGGGCGGGCGAGGCGGACGCGGTGTTCGGCCCCCGCGCCCGAGTGGACGCGGCCCTCGCCGTGCGCCGCGCGGCCCGGATCTGGCCGCCGCTCGACCGCCTCGCCGAGCAGGACGTGCCCGACGTCCTGGCGCTGTACGACGACGAGCTGGGCGATCTGCTCGGCGTGGCCGCCACCCGGCTCGCGGCCGCCGGGGTCGCCGTGCACTGGCCCCGCGACCTCGCCCAGGACCTGTCCGCGGCAGCGGTCGTACGGTCCGCGCCGGGCTCGGCGACCGACGGCACCGGCTTCTTCGAGAGCGAGGAACTGCTGCAGTTCCGCTGGCAGTTGGCGCTCGGCGGCGATCCCCTCAGCGAGGCGGAGATGGACGCCCTCGCCGAGGCCCACCGCCCGGTCGTACGGCTGCGGGACCGCTGGGTCCTGGTGGACCCCGCCCTCGTCCGCAAGGCCCGCAAACGCGAACTGGGCCTGCTGGACCCCGTCGACGCGCTCTCCGTGGCCCTGACCGGCAGCGCGGAGGTGGAGGGCGAGACGGTCGAGGCGGTACCGGTCGGCGCGCTCGCCGCCCTCCGTGAGCGGCTGACGGCGGGAGTGCGCCCCGCCGAACCACCCCCGGATCTGCGGGCCACCCTCCGCGACTACCAACTCCGGGGCCTGGCCTGGCTGGACCTCATGACCTCCCTCGGCCTCGGCGGCTGCCTCGCGGACGACATGGGGCTCGGCAAGACGATCACCGTCATCGCCCTGCATCTCAAGCGGGCCCGCACCGAGCCGACCCTGGTGATCTGCCCGGCCTCCCTGCTGGGCAACTGGCAGCGGGAGATCACCCGGTTCGCGCCCGGCGTCCCCGTCCGCCGCTTCCACGGCCCGGACCGCACGCTCGACGACCTCGAGGGCGGCTTCGTGCTGACGACGTACGGCACGATGCGCACGACCGCGCCGCGGCTGGCCGAGCAGCGCTGGGGGATGGTCGTCGCCGACGAGGCCCAACACGTCAAGAACCCCTACTCGGCCACCGCGAAGGCACTGCGCACCATCCCCTCCCCGGCACGCGTGGCCCTGACCGGCACACCCGTGGAGAACAACCTCTCCGAACTGTGGGCCCTGCTCGACTGGACCACCCCCGGGCTCCTGGGCCCCCTGAAGTCCTTCCGTGCCCGCCACGCGCGCGCGGTGGAGAACGGCGAGGACGAGGAGGCGGTGCGGCGGCTGGCCCGCCTGGTGCGCCCCTTCCTCCTGCGCCGCAAGAAGTCCGACCCCGGGATCGTCCCCGAACTGCCGCCGAAGACCGAGACGGACCATCCGGTGCCGCTGACCCGGGAACAGGCGGCGCTGTACGAGGCGGTGGTGCGGGAGTCGATGCTGGCCATCGAGACCGCGGAGGGCATCGCACGGCGGGGCCTGGTGCTGAAGCTGCTGGGCGCGCTGAAGCAGATCTGCGACCATCCGGCGCTGTACCTGAAGGAGGAGCCGGGGGCCGACGCCCGTCTGCTCGCCCGCTCCGGCAAACTCGCGCTGCTGGACGAGCTGTTGGACACGGTGCTGGCGGAGGACGGATCGGCGCTGGTCTTCACCCAGTACGTGGGGATGGCCCGCCTGATCGCCGCCCACCTCTCCGCCCGCGCCGTTCCGGTGGAGCTTCTTCACGGCGGCACGCCCGTCCCCGACCGCGAGCACATGGTGGACCGCTTCCAGTCCGGCGCGACCGCGGTCCTGGTGCTGTCCCTCAAGGCGGCCGGCACCGGACTGAACCTCACCCGCGCGGGCCATGTCGTCCACTTCGACCGCTGGTGGAACCCGGC
Organism: Streptomyces sp. NPDC002144; assembly: GCF_053593695.1. Taxonomy (NCBI): domain Bacteria; kingdom Bacillati; phylum Actinomycetota; class Actinomycetes; order Kitasatosporales; family Streptomycetaceae; genus Streptomyces; species Streptomyces sp. NPDC002144. The sequence continues at coordinate 269,179 of NZ_JBSFDB010000006.1, read as the reverse complement.
CGTGGAGGAACAGGCCACCGACCGTGCCTACCGCATCGGCCAGACCCAGCCCGTCCAGGTCCACCGCCTCATCACCGAGGGCACGGTCGAGGACCGTATCGCCGAGATGCTCGAAGCCAAGCGTGCCCTCGCCGACGCCATCCTCGGCTCCGGCGAGTCGGCCCTCACGGAACTGTCCGACCGCGAACTGTCCGACCTCGTGTCCCTCCGGAGGCCCACATGACCCCGGGCCCGGCGGACGAGGCCCGCCGAGCCCTGCGGGAAGCCCTGCAGCGGCAGCGGCGGGCGGCGGGGGGAGAGGCAGAGCCGCCGGCGGTGGAGCAGTCGGCGGTCGGGCAGCCCGCCGTGAAGCAGCCCTCGGCGGAGCAGCCTTCGGCCGGGGGCGCAGGGGCCGGGGACCCGGCGGCCGGTGATGCGACGGCGACTGACAAGAGCGCGGCGACGGAGAAAAGCGCGGCGACCGACAGCGCGGCGACCGAGGAATCCGCGGGAACCGAGGAGGCGCCCGCGTCTCTCCGGCGTGATGAATCCCGGCCCGCCGACGGCGCACGTGCGGCACTGCGTGAGGCGGTCGCCGCCAGGCGGGGGAGGGGCGAGGACACCGATGACGCGGGGCGCGCCGGCACGTCCGAGAACTCCCGACCGGCCGACTCGGTGCAGAGCGACGCGGACTTCTCGAACGGGGAGACCCAGCCCCCGAGCGCGCGGCCCCAGGGCGACGACGAGAGCCCGTCGACCAGCGAGGGGGCGGAGAAGAACCCTTCGGCAACGGATCCCGCGGCTGTGCGCCCCGCCACCGTGGCGCGGGAGGCTCTGCGAGCCGCTCGGAGTGAGGCGCGGCGGGTCGAGGCGGAGGCGGGGCGCTCGGGTGGCCGACCGGCCTGGGGGCCACGTCGTGCGGAGCGGGCCGGGGACGGACGCGGTGCCGGCACGGTCCGTCGTAGCGGCGACGGTGGCGGTGGCGCAACGGCGCGCAACGTGAAGGAGCTGCTGGCCGGGGCCTTCCGGATGCCTTCGCCGGACGAGGCGGACGGCCCGGGCCACGACGACGTCCGTGCTGCTCAGGGTTCAGGCGCGATTCGGCCGACCCCGCCCGCGTCACCCCTCCCGAGCGACCCCTCCCACACCACCGACTCCTCCCGCCCCCGGCCCTCCGACACCCCCGCACCACCCCAGCACGCGCCCTCCATGGCCGCCCCCGCCCGCGATGGAGAACTGCGCCGCACCTTCCCGGCATTGCCGGCTCCGCCCCCGGTACCGGCGGCCTCCGGCGCGTCCGACCCCTCGGCCGGGCCCCGGTTCGCGGCGACCTGGTGGGGAAATGCCTGGGTGACCGCGCTGGAGGAGGGCGCGCTGGACGCCAAGCGGCTGGCGCGTGGGCGGAGTTACGCCGAGCAGGGGCATGTGGACGCCATCACCGTCACCCCGGGGCTCGTGCTGGCATATGTGCAGGGCAGCCGGCCACGCCCGTATCGCGTGCAGGTGAGGCTGCGGACCCTGGACGACGCCGACTGGGCCCGGTTCCTGGACGCCGCCGTCGAGCGGCCCGGGCACATCGCCGCGCTGCTCGACAAGGAGCTGCCGCAGTCCCTCGCCGACTGCGGCGTGCCGTTGCTGCCCGGACCGCGCGACCTCGACCCGCACTGCAGCTGCCCCGACCGCGGCCACCCCTGCAAGCACGCCGCCGCCCTCTGCTACCAGACGGCCCGTCTGCTCGACGCCGACCCCTTCGTCCTGCTTCTGCTGCGCGGCCGCGGCGAACGCGAGCTGCTCGATGCCCTCTCCCGGCTGAACGCCGCCCGTGCGGCCCGCGCCGCCCAGGACCAGGAACCGGCACCACTTCCCGGCGTACGCGCCACGGAAGCCCTCGCGCAACGCCGGCTCCCGCCGCTGCCGCAGCCGTTGCCCGTACCGCCCCACCCCGAGCAGCCCCCGGTCTACCCCGCCGCGCCCGGCGGCCCGGACCCCTTCGCGCTGGACCAGCTGGCCACCGACGCCGCGGCCCGCGCCCACGCCCTGCTGACCTCCGGACGGGACCCGGTGGCGGAGCTGACGCTGTGGCAGGACGCGGTCCGGCTCGCCGCCGCCCGCCCCGGTTCCGGCCTCACCGGCGCCACCCGCGCGCTGTACGCCTCGCTGGCCTCGGCCACCGGCCGCACCGCGGCCGACCTGGCCCGCGCGGTCGCCGCCTGGCGCCAGGGCGGCCTGGAGGGGCTGGCCGTCCTGGAGGAGCCCTGGGACCCGCCCGCTGGGCGCTTCGACCGGGCCCGCCCCCTTCTCCTCGCCGCGGACCTCCCCGCCTTCCGCCCCTGGCGCAACCACCTCACCCACCCCCGCGGGCACGTCCAGCTCCGTCTCGGCCGCGACGGCCTCTGGTACGCCTACGAGTCGGAGCCGGGCCGTGACGACTGGTGGCCCCGCGGCACCCCCGACCTCGACCCGGTGGGCGCCCTCACGGGTCTCGGCACACCGGGTGATCCATGACCGTGGTGCCGTGCGCCGCTGTCCCGTGAAGGCGGTGTGAGGGTTCGCCGGTGATCCCCTGGAGCAGGGTGTGAGGTCTGGGGGCCGAGGGGCCGGGGGGCCGGAGACGGCGGTTAGCGTGGAGCGGTGAGTGAGACGAAGTCCCCCGCCCTCCAGTACCGCTTCGACGGCCCGGACGACGCCCCTGTCCTCATCCTCGGACCCTCGCTCGGTACCACCTGGCACATGTGGGACCGTCAGGTGCCGGAGCTGACGAAGCAGTGGCGTGTCTTCCGGTTCGACCTGCCGGGGCACGGCGGCGCGCCCGCGTACCCGGCGGGCTCGGTCGCCGAGCTGGTCTCCCGGCTGCTGGCCACGCTCGACGGGCTCGGCGTGCAGCGCTTCGGCTACGCCGGCTGCGCGTTCGGCGGCGCGGTCGGTCTGGAGCTGGCGCTGCGCCACCCGGAGCGGCTCGCCTCGCTCGCGCTGATCGCCGCCTCGCCCCGCTTCGGCACGGCGGACGAGTTCCGCCAGCGCGGGGTGATCGTACGGACGAACGGGCTCGACCCCATCGCCCGTTCCTCCCCGGACCGCTGGTTCACCGGCGGGTTCGCGGCCACGCAGCCCGCGATCACCGACTGGGCCGTGCAGATGGTGCGCACCACGGACCCCGGCTGCTACATAGCCGCCTGCGAGGCGCTGGCCGCCTTCGACGTCCGGTCCGAGCTGGGCAGCGTGGGCGTGCCGACGCTCGTCCTCGTGGGCTCGGAGGACCAGGTCACCGGGCCCGCCGAGGCCCGTACCCTGGTCGCGGGGATCCCCGACGCCCGGCTGGCCGTGGTGCCCGCCGCCTCCCACCTGGTGCCGGTCGAGCAGCCCGCCGCCGTCACCGACCTGCTGGTCCGGCACTTCTCCACCGCCTGGCAGCCCGGCTACGTCGAGTCCTCCACCGGTCAGATCGCCATCCCGGCGGCGCCCGTCACGCCGGTCCTCACCGCGCCGGTGCAGCCCGCGCGGTCCGTTCCCATCGCCGAGATCGCGCCGGCGGCCGTACCGCCGCAGCCGAACGGCCGAACGGACCCGTACGAGGCGGGGCTCAAGGTCCGCCGCGAAGTGCTCGGCGACGCGCACGTGGACCGGACGCTGGCGCAGGCGGACGAGTTCTCGGGCGATTTCCAGGAGTTGGTCACCCGCTACGCCTGGGGCGAGATCTGGGACCGTCCCGGCCTGGACCGGCGGACCCGCAGCTGTGTCACCCTCACCGCGCTGGTCGCCGGCGGTCACCTGGATCAGCTCGCCTCCCACACCCGCGCGGCCCTGCGCAACGGCCTCACGCCGGGCGAGATCAAGGAGGTGCTGCTGCAGGCGGCCGTCTACTGCGGTGTGCCGGCGGCCGGCAGCGCCTTCAAGGTGGCCCAGCAGGTGATCAAGGAGGAGACGACCCCGACGGAGTGACCGCCGGCCGGGCGGCGCACGTCCAGGGGCGGGCCGTCCCGGTGGCGCGCGACAGGGCAGGATGGAGCCATGAAGCTCACGAAGATGTCCCACGCGTGCGTGCGTCTCGAGAAGGACGGGCGGACGCTCGTCCTCGACCCGGGCGGATTCAGCGAGCAGGACGCCGCCGCCGGCGCGGACGCGATCCTCGTCACGCACGAGCACGCCGACCACTTCGACGAGGGCCGGCTGCGGGCGGCCCTGGAGGCCAATCCGGCCGCCGAGATCTGGACCCTGAAGTCGGTCGCCGAGCAGATCTCGGCCGCCTTCCCGGGCCGGGTGCACACCGTCGGCCACGGTGACGCCTTCACCGCCGCCGGCTTCGACGTGCAGGTCCACGGCGAGCTGCACGCCGTGATCCACCCGGACATCCCGCGCATCACCAACGTCGGCTACCTGATCGACGGCGGCACGGTCTTCCACCCCGGCGACGCCCTCACCGTCCCCGGCCGGCCGGTCGAGACGCTGATGCTGCCCGTCATGGCCCCCTGGAACAAGATCTCCGAGGTCATCGACTACGTCCGCGAGGTGAAGCCGCGGCGCGCCTACGACATCCACGACGCCCTGCTGACCGACCTCGCCCGCCCGGTCTACGACCGTCAGATCGGCGGCCTCGGCGGCTCGGAGCACCTGCGGCTGGCACCGGGCGACTCGGCGGAGGTCTGAGCCGGACGGGCGGGAGGCCGCGTTGTCGTACCCGCCCGGTAGGTTGTGGGGCATGCGCATCGCGACCTGGAACGTGAACTCGATCACCGCCCGCCTGCCGCGGCTCTTGGCCTGGCTGGAGAGCAGCAACACGGACGTGCTCTGCCTCCAGGAGGCCAAGCTGGCCGAGGAGCAGTTCCCCTTCGAGCAGCTGCGCGAGCTGGGGTACGAGGCGGCGGTGCACGCGACCGGCCGGTGGAACGGCGTGGCGGTGCTCTCCCGCGTCGGCCTGGAGGACGTCGTCAAGGGCCTGCCCGGCGACCCCGGTTACGACGGCGGTGTGGAGCCCCGTGCCGTCTCCGCGACCTGCGGCCCGGTCCGCGTCTGGTCGGTGTACGTGCCGAACGGCCGTGAGGTGGACCACCCGCACTACGCCTACAAGCTCCAGTGGTTCGAGGTGCTGAGGGCGGCCGTCGCCGCAGACGCGGCCGGCGGCCGTCCCTTCGCGGTCCTCGGTGACTACAACGTCGCGCCGACGGACGACGACGTCTACGACGTGGCCGCCTTCGAGGGCCTCACCCATGTCACCCCGGCCGAGCGCGCGGCCCTCGCCGCCCTGCGCGAGGCGGGCCTGTCGGACGTGGTCCCGCGCCCCCTGAAGTACGACCACCCGTTCACGTACTGGGACTACCGTCAGCTCTGCTTCCCCAAGAACCGCGGCATGCGCATCGACCTGGTGTACGCCAACGAGCCCTTCGCGAAGGCCGTCACCGACGCGTACGTGGACCGGGAGGAGCGCAAGGGCAAGGGAGCCTCGGACCACGCCCCGGTGGTGGTCGACCTGGACGTACCGCTGGCGCCCTGAGCCCGCGGGCTCACGGCCTCAGCGTCCGCAGGTCCACCGAGTCGGCCAGTGCCGCGAGCCCCGCGTCTCCCGGGTGCAGATGGTCCCCGCTGTCGTACGCCGGCAGCATCCGCGCGGGCCGCTCCGGGTCCCGCAGGGCCGCGTCGAAGTCCAGCACGGCGTCGAAGGCGCCGCTGCCCCGGATCCAGGTGTTCACCGCGACCCGCTCGGCGTCGACGGCGGCCGGGCACCGGATCTCGCCGGCGCAGGGCAGGATGGTGGCCGCCAGCACCCGCAGCCCCCGCGCGTGCGCCCGGTCGGCGATCTCCCGCAGCCCCGCGACGACCTGCCCGGCCGTCGCCAGCCGGCGCACGTCGTTGACGCCCTCGAAGACGATCACCGTACGGACCGAGGCCTGCGCGAAGGCGTCCCGGTCCAGCCGGTCGAGGGCGCTCACCCCGGAGGCGTCCGTGGACACGCCGTCACCGGGATACCCGTCGGCGACCACACGGTTGGCGGAGATCCCCTGGTTGAGCACCCCATAGTGCGGGACCACGAACTGCGAAAGCAGCCGGCGGGCCAGCACATCGGGCCACCGCCGGTTCGCGTTCGGCGTGGACCGGTCGCCGTCGGTGATCGAGTCCCCGATCACCACCACCGATCCCGGCCCGCCCCGCACGTCCACTCCGGTCAGCAGCGGCCAACCGGAGAGCACGGTCGTGTAGGCCGCCGCCGAGGCGTCGGCCGTGTGATCGCCCGGCACGCTGACGTACGACTGCTGCACGGCGAGCCGGTGCACGGGCGCCGCCGTCACCGTGTCCGGCAGATGGAAGCTCACCAGCAGATTCGTGTCCGCGGGCACGGTGAAGCCGAGCGGGTCGCTGAACGCCTGTGCCCCCGCCGGGATCTCGACGCCCGCCGCCCCGCCGAAGGCCACCGGCACCGGCACCTCCCGTGCCGCGGCCCCCTCGGCCTGCACGGCGACCGTCGCGCCGCCGATCCGCACCGGCGCCTGCGCGAAGGTGTTGTCGAAGCGCAGCCGTACCCGCGGCCCGCCCACCGAGGTGTGCACCACCAGCCGCACCGTCCGGTCGCTCCACGGCCCCACGGCCTGATAGCCGGACGTGGCCGCCGCCCAGGTCCCGGTCCAGCCGGCCCCCGACGCCCGCACCGCCAGCGCGAACACATGCACCCCGGCCGCCCGGGGCAGCCGTACCGAGACGACCGGACGTCCCCTGACCAGCGGCACCGTCACGACGTACAGCCGGGTCCGCCCGGCGACCGGGCCCGCGGGTGTGTTCCGGTGCGGCAGCGCGACGGCCTTGGTGGCGAGCGGACCGGTGCGCCAGTCGGGCACCGCCAGCCGGTACGAGGAGCGGGTGCCGTCCGCGTACGTCACCTCGCCGACGCCGCCCACGGTGGTACCGCCCGTGCCCGCCACCAGGAAGGCGAGGGCGTCACCGCGTCCGCGCAGGCGCACCTGCTGTCCGTCGGCCAGGACGTTGTCCGGCTCGCCCGGCTGACGGAGCGGCCAGGTCAGCCGGGCGCCCTGCACGGTGAGCGTGCGGCCGGGCGTCCAGCCCGCGGCGGTGAGGTCCCGGGCCGACAGGGAGGCACCGAGACCGTCGAAGTCCGCCGCGTCCGGGCGGGCGTCGTCGCTGACCGCGGAGTTGTCGAAGAGCCGTTCCAGCGGCCGCGGATCCGCCCGGCCGGAGGCGCCCGCGGCCGTCGGGGCCGGCACCAGGGCCGCGAACAGGGCGATGACGATCGCGCATCCTGGTGCGGGTCGACGCAACTGCGGTTCCTCCCGCTCACCAAGGGGACGAAAGACGCAGGTGAAGCTAGAGAGACTGCGGACGACCGTCAACGAGCCATGCGCGGACCGCCGCGAAATCACCCCGAAGTGAGCACCCGCGCGCCTGTGGTGCGTACGAGGGTGCGAATGACACGCTGGGTGTATGAAGATCCCTTTTCTGGGCGACCGGCACGAGAAATACGGCGACCTCGATCCCGAGGGCATCGCCGAACTCCTCGCCGAGTGCGAGCTGCTGCGCTCCCTGGCTGCCGAGGAGGGTGTCCGGCTCGACGACACCGTCGACTCGTTGGAGGCCCTCGACCAGCTGCTGCCGCGCTGGCGGGACGAGGAGGAGAACGAGCCCTGGCTGGGCAACGACGCCGGCCTCTATCTGGGCACCGTCATCGTGCGGGGCGTGCCCGGCGCCGCCTGGGAGATCCGGTCGGACGGCCAGCCGGTGATCCGGCTGGAGTCCGGCCGCGAGTTCGACGTCGTGGAGTCGGGGCACGAGTGGGCCGCGAGCGGGGCCCCCGAGCTGTCGCAGGTGTATGCCGAAGTCGCGGAGACGTGATCCTTTGGCCCGTGAATCGACGTAAATACGGCTAATGCCCGATAAGTGCGTGTCGGGTTATCGCCTCCACTCCCGTCCGGTTAGTTTGCGGCAACCACGACACAGCCGGGAGTGAGTGAGCAAGGGGGAGATCACACCGTATCCGCCCGGCGGCAGCCGGAGATCACTGCTCGCGCAGCGGGATCGACACGTACGACGGGTCGTTCGCCGGCGAGGAGAAGGTCAGCTGCGCGCCGGACGGGTTGTGTTCGATGTACAGAGGATCCACCGTGTCGACGACCAGCGCGAGACGGTGCCCCGCCGGGACGTCGTAGGCCGTGGAGAACAGCTCCAGGTCGACGCCGAACGGCCTTCCGGGGGTCCGTCCGTGGAAGGTGTAGGGCGCGTTGCTGACCAGCTTGCCCAGGCCGAGCGGCCCCACGTCGTAGAGGTAGGCGACGAGGGTGCCGCTCTCGTTCGTCGGGGTGAGGGTGGTGTGCAACCTGGCCGTGCCGCGCACGTGTTGGGCCGTGCCGTACCGCTCCGACTGCCACACGGCGGCCCAGCGGCGGGGGAGCAGCGGGATGGACGCGACCGGCGGGAGCTGCGCGACCTGGTCGAGGATGCTGGAGAGGAAGACGATCCCGCCGTCCGCCCCGGAGTCGACGTTGGTGTGGATCGTGGTCGGGCCGGCCAGGGCGATCTTCCGTTCGGTCGCGGCGACCGACTTCCAGTCCGGATACCCCTCGTAGCCGCCCGTGGAACGGGACTTGAGCTGGACCGGCTGCTCCCGGTCGATGCCGTTGTCCGCCCCCTTGAGGTAGTGGTCGAACCAGCGCCCGGTGTCGCTCCACACGTCGTTGGGCACGCCGAACAGACCGGTCAGTTCGGGGGTCGCGTGATCGCCGGGGCGGAACTCCAGTCTCTTCGGACCGGTCAGCCTCTCGTAGAAGTCCGCGTACTCGTTGGGCGGAAAGACCGTGTCGCCCCAGGAGTTGGCGAGCATGACCGCCGTGCCGTTCTTGTTCAGCTGGTCCACATAAGTGACGGGGGAACGTTTCTTCCCCCAGTCGACGAGCTCCTGCTCCTTCGACAGGTTGGAGGCGTAGAAGTCGTCGAAGAGCTGGCGCACTGCGGGGTCCTGCCGGCCGGTGACCACGCTCACCCCGTCCAGCAGCGCCGCTGCCTGCACGTGCTGGGTGCGGCCGGAGTAGATCGAGCCGATCAGGTCGGCCCAGCCGCTGAGCGAGGCGACCGCCTTGATCCGCTTGTCGTGCGCGGCCGCGAGCAGACTGATGCCGGCGCCGTAGGAGACACCCGCCATGCCGATGTGCCCTGCGTCCGCGGGGGTGTTGGCGAGCGCCCAGTCGATGACCTTCGAGGCGTCGGCGGTGTCGGGCGGTCCGGCCACCTCTATCTCGCCGCCGGACTGCCAGAAGCCGCGGACGTTGTAACCGACCACCACGTAACCGGAGTCGGCGAGCTTCTGAGCCTGGGCGAGGTACTCGACCTGCGGGAAGCCCCAGCTGGTGGGCAGGACGAGCAGCGGGTAGCGGCGGGTGCCGTCCGCGCCCGGGGGCAGGACGACGTTCGCCTTGAGCACGGTGCCGCCGTCGCCGGTGATGTCGACGAAGCGGACGGCGCTCGCGGCCTGCGCGGTGGGGGCGACCCCGAGGACCCCGCCGGCGATCAGCGTCGCGGAGACGGCTCCCACGGCGGTCGTACGCAGGGCGTTGCGGCGATGTCCCACGGTCACTCCTCACTCGGACAGTGCAAAGTGACCAGACGGTAACCGCGGCACCTTACTTGAGGTAACCCGCCGGTAAGTTACGTGCCAGTAACGATTGTTGTGGTGTGAATCAATTCAGGACGCGCGGTGGGAGTTGCGTGGAGCCGCCGGAGCGGGGAGCGGGGTCTTGGCCTCCCGGGTCACGTCCGCGACCAGTTCGACCACGTCCGGGCCGTACGCCTGCGAGTTGACCACCTTCAGCAGCAGCACGAAGGAGTCGTCGCCGTGCTTGCGGGCCAACCGCTCGTGGTTGCGGGCGAGATAGCGGGTGGCCGCCTGGTTGGTGATCGCGGTCTGGCCGCAGAAGAGGAAGACCGGGCGCGCCCGGGGGCTCTGGTCGACGGTGAGCCGGGCCAGCAGCGCGTACTCCTCCCGGCCCGGCTCCACCCGGTAACGCTCGGTGCCGACCTGGAAGGCGCCGCGGTCGGGACCCGGCTCGGGGTCCACGTTCACCCGCACGCCCGGAAGCAGGGAGGCCAGATGCGCCATCATGCGGCGGTTCGAGGCCGGGCCGCCCACGCAGAACTCGGTGCGCTCGCCGAAACCCTGACGTGCCGCGTCGTGCGGCAGTACCTGTGCGTGGGCGTGGCAGTCCTTGATCAGGGCGGAGAGTTCCAGCAGCGCGAACACGTCGTAGCGCATCACGGTCAACTCGGGCCCGCCGGCTCCTCGGTTGACCACCAGCAGCGACTCCGAATTGTCCGGCAGCCCGAAGAACGCCTGCTTGCGGCGGAGTTTGCGCCGCCACAGATACGTACGGGCCAGCCAGCCGAGCGCGGCGGAGATGCCGGCGGCGACCACACCCAGGACGATGTTGCGCACGTCGTCGTTCATGGGCGCGCATGGTAGCGGTCCGACGTGGCGGGTACGTACCGGTGTTCGATGTGTGGCGTTCGCGTGACAGGAGCCGGAAGGGGTCTGTCGAGGCCCCGTGTGATGTGGTTACGCTGCGCGGACGGTCTTGGACTGGAGGTAGTGATGCGTCGCCCTGTCGCGCGGAAACTGTCGGTCCTGGCGGTCTCGGCCGCCGTGGTGTCGGTGGGAGCGGCGGCCCCGCCGACCACTCCAACGAGCGGAGCACTGGCGAAGGTTCCGGTCCAGGTCGGCTACGGCGGCGCGGTCGCCAGCGTCGACGCCGACGCCACCGCCGCCGGAATCGAGGTACTGAGGAAGGGCGGCAACGCGGTCGACGCGGCCGTCGCGACGGCCGCCGCGCTGGGCGTCACCGAGCCCTACTCCTCCGGCATCGGAGGCGGCGGCTACTTCGTCTACTACAACGCCAAGTCCCGTACGGTGCACACCATCGACGGCCGGGAGACGGCGCCGCTGACCGCAAACTCCCAGCTGTTCGTGGAGAACGGCAAGCCGCTCGCCTTCGCCGACGCCGTCAGCAGCGGCCTGAGCGTCGGTACGCCGGGCACGCCCGCGACCTGGCAGACGGCCCTGGACAAGTGGGGCAGCAGAAAGCTCGGCACGGTGCTGAAGCCGGCCGAGAGAATCGCCCGCGACGGCTTCACCGTCGATGACACGTTCCGTACGCAGACCGCGTCGAACGAGACGCGGTTCCGCTACTTCCCGGACACGGCGAAGCTCTTCCTGCCGGGCGGCCGGCTGCCCGTGGTCGGATCCACCTTCAAGAACCCCGAACTCGCCGGCACTTACCAGGAGCTGGGACGCAAGGGGGTCGGTGCGATCTACCACGGCGATCTCGGGCAGGACATCGTCGACACAGTGAACCGTCCGCCGGTGGACCCGGCCTCGGGCTGGAACGCGCGACCGGGCAAGCTCTCCGACAAGGACCTCGCCGGCTACCGCGCCAAGCTCCAGGCGCCGACCGAGACGGGCTACCGCGGGCTGAAGGTCTTCTCGATCGCCCCCTCCTCCTCCGGCGGCACGACGGTCGGTGAGGCGCTCAACATCCTTGAGAACACGGACCTTTCGAAGGCGAGCGAGGTCCAGTACCTGCACCACTTCATCGAGGCCAGCCGGATCGCGTTCGCCGACCGGGGGCGCTGGGTCGGCGACCCGGCGTTCGAGGACGTACCGACGCGGGGACTGCTGTCACAGCGGTTCGCCGACTCGCGGGCCTGCCTCATCAAGGACGACGCGGTGCTGACCAGCCCGGTGGCGCCGGGGGACCCGCGGCATCCGGCGGCGTGCGGCGCCGGCGGTACGGCGGCTCCGACGACGTACGAGGGCGAGAACACCACGCATCTGACGGTGGCCGACAAGTGGGGCAACGTCGTGTCCTACACCCTCACCATCGAGCAGACGGGCGGCAGCGCGATCACGGTGCCCGGGCGCGGGTTCCTGCTCAACAACGAGCTGACCGACTTCTCCTTCGCGCCGGCCAACCCCGCCGTGCACGACCCGAACCTGCCGGGACCGGGCAAGCGGCCGCGCTCCTCCATCTCGCCGACGATCGTGCTCGACCGGCACGACGTCCCCGTGGTGGCGGTGGGTTCGCCCGGCGGGGCGACCATCATCACGACCGTGCTGCAGGTACTGACCGAGTTCCTGGACCGGCACCTGCCGCTCGTCGACGCGATCGCCGCGCCGCGCGCCAGCCAGCGCAACGCCGCCAAGACCGACCTCGAACCCGCCCTCTACAACAGCGACGTGCGGAGCAGGCTGGAGGCCATCGGCCACGCCTTCTCGCTGAACCCGGAGATCGGGGCCGCCACCGGGGTGCAGCGGCTGCCCGGCGGCAAGTGGCTGGCCGCCGCCGAGACCGTGCGCCGGGGAGGCGGGTCGGCCCGGGTGGTCGACCCCTCGGCGCCGTAACCGCCCGCCCCTCACTGCCCCTTGTCCGTGAGGAACTCCAGGCGTCCGTCCTTGACGTCCACCGTGACCCGGCTGCCCTCCGCGATCGTCCCGTTGAGGAGCAGCCGGGACAGGTGGTTGTCGACCTCGCGCTGGATGGTGCGGCGCAGCGGACGCGCGCCGTACTCCGGCTCGAAGCCGCGCTCCGCCAGCCAGTCGACCGCCGCGGCCGTGAACTCGGTCGTGATGCCCTGGGCGTGCATCAGGCGACGGGTCTTCTCCAGCAACAGATCGGTGATCTGCCTGAGTTGATCACCCGTCAGCTGGCGGAATACGACGATCTCGTCGATGCGGTTGAGGAACTCCGGGCGGAAGTGGTCGCGCAGGGGGCGCAGGATCTGCTCCCGACGGGCCTCCTCGTCCGCTTCGGTGCCCGTCGAGCCGAAGCCGATGCCGGCGCCGCGCCGGCTGATCGCGTCCGAGCCGAGGTTGCTGGTCATGACGATCACCGTGTTGGTGAAGTCGACCGTGCGGCCCTGGGAGTCGGTCAGCCGCCCGTCGTCCAGCACCTGCAGCAGGATGTTGAAGACGTCCGGATGGGCCTTCTCCACCTCGTCCAGGAGCAGCAGCGAGTACGGGTGCCTGCGCACGACCTCGGTGAGCTGGCCCGCCTCCTCGTGGCCGACGTATCCGGGCGGGGCGCCGACCAGACGGCTGACGGTGTGGCGCTCCTGGTACTCGCTCATGTCCAGCCGGACCATGCGCTCCTCGCTGCCGAACAGGGCCTCGGCGAGGGCGCGGGCCAGTTCGGTCTTGCCGACGCCGGTCGGGCCGAGGAAGAGGAAGCTGCCGATCGGCCGGTCGGGGCTGGAGAGTCCGGCGCGGGAGCGCAGGACGGCCTCGGCGACCACGCTCACGGCCTCGTCCTGGCCGACGACCCGCTGGTGCAGATGCTCCTCCAGGCCGAGCAGGCGTTCCTTCTCCTCCTGGGTGAGGCTGCTGACCGGGATGCCGGTCTGCCGGGACACCACCTCGGCGATGGCCTCCGCACTCACCTCCAACTGTCCCTCATCGGCCTCCTCGTTCCCGGTCGCCGCTGTGATCTGCCGCTTCAACTCACCGATGCGGTCGCGCAGTTGGGTCGCCTGCTCGTACTGCTCGTCGGCGACGGCCTGGTCCTTGTCCCGGGTCAGCTGCTCGACCTCGCGCTCCAGGGTCCGTACGTCCGTGCCCTTGGTGCGGGCGCGCAGCCGTACCCGGGCGCCCGCCTGGTCGATGAGGTCGATGGCCTTGTCGGGCAGCCGGCGGTCGGTGAGATAGCGGTCGGACATCTCCACGGCGGCGACCAGCGCCTCGTCGCTGTAACTGACTTGGTGGTGGGCCTCGTAGCGGTCGCGCAGTCCGCGCAGGATCTCGATGGTGTCGGGGACGGACGGCTCGGGGACCAGGATCGGCTGGAAGCGGCGGGCCAGCGCCGCGTCCTTCTCGATCCGGCGGTACTCCTCCAGCGTGGTCGCGCCGACGATGTGGAGCTCCCCACGGGCGAGGGCCGGTTTGAGGATGTTCCCGGCGTCCATCGCCCCGCCCTCGCCACCGCCTCCGGCGCCGACGACGGTGTGCAACTCGTCGATGAAGACGATCAGTTGGTCGGAGTGGGCGCGGATCTCGCCGACGATGTTGTTGAGGCGTTCCTCGAAGTCGCCGCGGTAGCGGGTGCCCGCGACCACGCCGGTCAGGTCCAGGGCCACGACCCGGCGCCCGGTCAGCACGTCGGGCACGTCCCCGTCGGCGATCCGCTGGGCGAGCCCCTCCACGATGGCGGTCTTGCCGACACCGGCGTCCCCTATCAGCACCGGGTTGTTCTTGCCGCGCCGGGACAGCACCTCTATGGTCTGCTCGATCTCGTCGTCCCGGCCGATCACCGGGTCGATGCGGCCCTGCTGGGCCAGGTCGGTCAGGTCGCGGCCGTACTTGTCGAGGGTGGGCGTTCCGGTGGAGCGCGGCCGTTCGCCACGGGTCTGTGCCGCTTCGGGGGCCTCCGGCGGCAGGTTGGCCGGGGCGAACCGGGCGGAGTTGAGGATGTGCCCGGCGGCCGAGTCCGGGTTCGCGGCCAGGGCGCTGAGCACGTGCTCGGGGCCGATGTAGCCGGTTCCGCTCGCGCGGGCCAGCTCGTGCGCGTCGAGCAGGGCGCGCTTGACGGCCGGCGTGAGCGAGAGGGAGGTCGGCGCGGGCGCCTCGTCGGATGAGTGCTGGGCGGGGCCGGAGCGTTCGTCGATCTCCGACGCCAGCGAGTCGGGGTCCGCGCCGGCCCGGCTGAGCAGGCTGCGGGTCGGCTCGGTCGACAGGGCCGCGCGCAGCAGGTGCTGGGTGTCGAGGTCCCGGCTGCCGTGCTCGGCGGCGTACTGGGCTGCGCCGCGGACCAGTTCCCGGGCGGGCTGACTGAGCAGCCGGCCGATGTCTATCTGCCGGGGGCCCTGCCGGGGTCCGCCGAAGAAACGGGCGAAGAACTCGCTGAACGGGTCGTAGCCCTCTGGTCCGCTGAAGCCGCTGGTCATGGCGTTCCCATCCGGCGTCCCTGCGCGGGTCTGGGACACCCTCGCTGATCGACGTGCCGGGGCCGGGTAACCAGTGCCGCAGCCGGTTACACCTCGGGCGCGCGTCCGTAGAACACCTTCGCACGGATGGGGGGCGGTGGCACCTTCGTCGGTCCCGTCCTCGCCGGCGAAGTACCGCTCGCCCTTTGCGGTTCCGCTCGCTCTGTACCGACGACACGCCGCTCAGGAGTGGGCCGCCCGGTGCACCCGGCGTCTCCGATGATCAGGTGGGGAGGCTACCGGCGCTCGGTCAGGATGCGCGGGCCCGCGTCCATGATCGCCACCGTGTGCTCGACGTGGGCCGCGCGGGAGCCGTCGTTCGTGCGCAGGGTCCAGCCGTCCGGCGCCGTGTGCCAGTCGTCCTTGCCGCCGCCGATCAGCATCGGCTCGATGGCGATGGCCATGCCGTGGCGCAGCGGGAAGCCGCGGCCGGGACGGCCCTCGTTCGGCACGCCCGGGTCCTCGTGCATACGACGGCCGATGCCGTGACCGCCGAAGCCGTCCGGGATGCCGTAGCCGGCCGTCCTGCACACCGTGCCGATCGCGTGGGCGATGTCGCCGATGCGGTTGCCGACGACCGCGACCTCGACGGCGGCCGCGAGCGCGCGCTCGGCCGTCTCGATCAGCCGCAGGTCCTCGGGGCGAGGGGTGCCCACCGTGAAGCTGATCGCCGAGTCGCCGACCCAGCCGCCCAGTTCGGCACCGCAGTCGAGGGAGACGAGGTCGCCGTCGCGCAGCCGGTAGCCGGTCGGGATGCCGTGCACGATCGCGTCGTTCACCGAGGCGCAGATGACGGCCGGGAAGGGGACGGGGGCGAAGGAGGGGCGGTAGCCGAGGAAGGGGGAGGAGGCGCCCGCCTCCCTGAGCACCCCGCGGGCCACCTCGTCCAGCTCCAGCAGGGAAACGCCCACGTCGGCGGCTTCCCGTGCGGCCGTCAGGGCGCGCCCGACCACCTGTCCCGCCTCGTACATGGCCTCGATCGCTGTGTCCGTCTTGAGTTCCACCATGCCAATTAATATACCGGCTTATTCGACCGGGTTGAAATGCCGGATTAGAATGACGGCATGGTGCGCACCCCTCTCACCCCCGAAGAGCGCGAACGCGGCGAGCGGCTCGGCCGGATGCTCCGCGAGGCCCGTGGCGGGCGGAGCATGACGGAGGTCGCGGCCGAGGCCGGGATCTCAGCGGAGACGCTCCGCAAGATCGAGACCGGGCGGGCGCCGACCCCGGCCTTCTTCACCGTCGCCGCGCTCGCGCGGGCGCTCGGGCTGTCGATGGACGAACTGGTCGAGCGGTGCGCGCTGGTGCCGGTCTGACGCTTCTCGGTCAAGATCCCGCAATGAGGCGTCCGCGCGCCCGTTGAAAACTCCCCGTAGCAACCCCGTAACACGATTGGTGTTGCCTACGGAACCGGAGTGCTCCGGTCAGGCGGGAGTTGGGCGATGGCTGTTGATCAACTCCCGGGGCAGGTACGGGAGTTCGCGAACTACCTCAACGGCCTGCTGGCACGCCTCAACCAGTCCGGGGGCTGGTGCGCGGTGTTCTGGCAGCGCGACCCGGACGGCATGCGGGCCTGTCTCGACGGACGTGAAGTGCCACCGTGGGACGTGGTGGAAGCGCTGCTGCAGGATCTCGTCACCGAACGGGGTCCGGCCGTGGTGGCGCCCGAACTGGGGCGGGCCCGCGCACTGCACGCCGCCGCGCTCACCGCGTACGACGCCCGTCCCGGCGCACGTGACGCGCTCGGCGACCGGCTGGACGTCATGCTCCGCGAACAGCGCTACGCCGCCGAACGCCAGGCGCAGCTGGGCCGTCTGCTGGCCTCCGCGACCACCCGCGAGGAGGCCGACGCCCTCCGCCTCGACCTCGCCTGGGCCCGCGACGACCATGAGCGCGCCACCGCCCGCTGTGCGGAACTCCGGTCCCGGATGTCCGAGTTGGACCGACAGCTGGCGGGCGGCCGGGCCACCGCGATGCGCCGGGGACGGCTCGCGGGCGAGATGTACCGCGTGGACGGTGACCGCACACGTCAGGGCGCCCACGCCGGACGCCCCGGTGAAGAGGGGCGCGCCGGCACCTCCGCGGACGAGGGGCGCGGAGGCGGGTGGGGCGCACAGGACACCGGTTTCCCGCAGCAGCGCACCGCGCACGATCCCACGGCCGCGGGCGGCCCGCAGAGCGGCTACGGTCCCGGAACCCCGAGCGCGCGGGAGCACCGGGACGCGCACACCGACGCCGGGTACGCCCCCCGCCCCACGGGCACGACACACCCCGCGCAGCCCGCCCCGTCCCCAGCGCAACGACCCACTGCCGCCACCCAGCACCCGACCTCGGTCTTCGACCGCCCGGCCGCGCAGCCATCCGCTTCCGCGTTCGACCCGTCCACCTCCGCCCGACAGGCCCCCGCCGTACAACAGGCGGCCCCCGGCTTCGGGCACACGGCCTCGTCCACCCACCCGACCCCCGACTTCGGGCACCCCGGCCAGTCGACCCGGCCGGGTGTCGCCGCCGAGCCTCCCGCCCGGTCGACCCAGCAGGCCTCCGGCGCCCAGCCGTCCGCCCCGTCGGATTCCGCCCCCGCGCAGGAACCCCCCTCCCGTAAGCAACGCAAGCGGCGTCGGGGCAGTGCCCGGTTTGCCGGGATGGGGGAGGAGAGCGCGGGGGTCGTCGTGCCGCCCGGGGGTGTGGAGGTGCCGGCCGCCGCGGACGGTGCCGGTGGTCGTACGCCTCGGGGGGCGCGGTTCGCCGGGGGCGTGGAGGAGACGGGCGAGGGAGCGGCGGAGGGGGCTGTCGAGGCCCTCGACGCGGCGGCGGCCCGTGACGTCGGTGACACCGTGGAGCGGCTGGTGCGGTTGCGGGCCGAGGGGCGCAGCGGTGAGGCGCACGCGCTGCTCGTCGAGGTCGCCCACTGGCCCGCCGCCCGGTTCCCGCTGCTCGCCGCCGAGCTGCAGCGCGCGGGGCTGGGCGCCGACTGGGCGACGCTGCTGTGGGAGGCCGCCTCCCTGCCCGCCGAGCGGCTGGTCGGCGCCGCCGACGCCCTCACGGCGGCCGGCCGTGACGGCGACGGCGAGCAGATCCTCCGGCAGGGCGTGGCCCGGCCGGCCGGCGAGATCGGACGGGCCGTGCTGGAGCTGGCCGCCGACGGGCGCCGCCGTGAGGTCCGTGCGCTGCTCGACGCCTACGTCCGCGTCCGCACCCCCGAGGAGGCCGCGCGCAGTGCCGAGCCCGACCCGGGCATCCTCGTGCCGCTGCTGCTGGAAGCGGCGCGGGGCGTCTCGGACGAGCGACACTGGGATCTGGTGCACGCCCTCCGGGTCGCCGGCCTCGCCACCTGACCCACCCCGACGCCACCCCACCATCCCCGCCCACGACCCCTCCCACCAGCCCCGGCACTCACCCACCGGAGTGTGAAACGTGATCGACCCCGCGGGTTGACGACGATGGTCTTGGCAAGGCCGTCCCGGAGGCTTACGTTCGTCCCTCTACGGCCTGTTCTACGGGCGTAGAGGCTCTGCGACCCGCCGAAGGAGCAGCTCATGGCCAACGTCGTACGCGCCGCTCTGGTCCAGGCCACCTGGACCGGCGACACCGAGTCCATGGTGGCGAAACACGAGGAGCACGCCCGCGAGGCGGCCCGCCAGGGTGCGAAGATCATCGGTTTCCAGGAGGTCTTCAACGCCCCCTACTTCTGTCAGGTGCAGGAACCCGAGCACTACCGCTGGGCCGAGCCGGTGCCCGACGGGCCGACCGTGAGCCGGATGCGGGAGCTCGCCCGCGAGACCGGCATGGTGATCGTCGTCCCGGTCTTCGAGGTCGAGCAGTCCGGTTTCTACTACAACACCGCGGCCGTGATCGACGCCGACGGCACGGTCCTCGGCAAGTACCGCAAGCACCACATCCCCCAGGTCAAGGGCTTCTGGGAGAAGTACTACTTCAAGCCGGGCAACATCGGCTGGCCCGTCTTCGACACCGCGGTCGGAAAGGTCGGCGTATACATCTGCTACGACCGCCACTTCCCGGAGGGCTGGCGGCAACTCGGCCTCAACGGCGCCCAGTTGGTCTACAACCCGTCGGCCACCCACCGCGGGCTGTCCTCCCACCTCTGGCGCCTGGAGCAGCCCGCCGCGGCCGTCGCCAACGAGTACTTCGTCGCCGCGATCAACCGCGTCGGCCAGGAGGAGTACGGCGACAACGACTTCTACGGGACGAGTTACTTCGTCGACCCGCGTGGACAGTTCGTGGGTGACGTGGCAAGTGACAGCAAGGAGGAACTCGTGGTCCGTGACCTGGACTTCGACCTGATCGAGGACGTCAGGCAGCAGTGGGCGTTCTACCGGGACCGCCGGCCCGACGCGTACGAGGGGCTGGTGCAGCCGTGAGCGACCTGTACGCCCGCCACCGTTCCGTCCTGCCCGACTGGCTCGCCCTCTACTACGAGAACCCGCTCGAGATCACCCACGGCGAGGGCCGCCATGTCTGGGACTCGGACGGCAACCGGTACCTCGACTTCTTCGGCGGCATCCTCACCACGATGACCGCGCACGCGCTGCCCGAGGTGACGAAGGCGGTCAGCGAGCAGGCCGGGCGGATCCTCCACTCGTCCACGCTGTACCTCAACCGCCCGATGGTCGAACTCGCCGAACGCATCGCCCAGTTGAGCGGCATCCCGGACGCCCGTGTCTTCTTCACCACCTCCGGCACCGAGGCCAACGACACCGCCCTGCTGCTCGCCACGACCTACCGGCGCAGCAACACGGTCCTGGCGATGCGCAACAGCTACCACGGCCGCTCCTTCAGCGCGGTCGGCATCACCGGCAACCGCGGCTGGTCGCCGACCTCGCTGTCCCCGCTGCAGACCCTGTACGTCCACGGCGGCGTCCGCACCCGCGGCCCGTACGCCGCCCTCGGCGACGCCGACTTCATCGCCGCCTGCGTCGACGACCTGAAGGACCTGCTCGGCCACACCCGCCCGCCCGCCGCGCTGATCGCCGAACCGATCCAGGGGGTCGGCGGCTTCACCTCTGGTCCGGACGGCCTGTACGCGGCCTTCCGTGAGGTGCTCGCCGAGCGCGGCATCCTGTGGATCGCCGACGAGGTGCAGACCGGCTGGGGCCGCACCGGCGACCACTTCTGGGGCTGGCAGGCGCACGGACAGAGCGGACCGCCGGACATCCTCACCTTCGCCAAGGGCATCGGAAACGGCAGCTCCATCGGCGGGGTCGTCGCCCGCGCCGAGATCATGAACTGCCTGGACGCCAACAGCATCTCGACGTTCGGCGGCACCCAGATCACCATGGCGGCCGGTCTCGCCAACCTCACCTACCTGCTGGAACACGACCTCCAGGGCAACGCCCGGCGCGTCGGCGGGCTGCTCATCGAGCGGCTGCGGACGGTCGCCGCGCAGGTTCCGCACGTACGCGAGGTGCGGGGCCGCGGGCTGATGCTCGGCGTCGAGCTGGTCAGGCCCGGGACGGACCAGGCCGATCCGGACGCGGCGGCCGCCGTGCTGGAGGCGACCCGCGCCGACGGACTGCTGATCGGCAAGGGCGGCGGCCACAACACCAGCGCCCTGCGCATCGCCCCGCCCCTGTCCCTCACGGTCGCCGAGGCCGAGGAGGGCGCCGCGATCCTCGAACGCGCTCTGAGGAGCCTCACGTAGCACTGCACTGAGCAAGGGAACAACGCGATGACCACCACCTTCGGGACCCTGGAGCCGGCGCTGTCCGTGCGGCAGATCCTCATGCTCGAACGGGTTCTCGCCGGGGAGCCCGAGGTGGTGGCCGGAGCGGCCCAGCTCGACCGGCCGGTGCGCTGGGTGCACGTCGCCGAGGCGCCCGACGTGGGCGTCATGCTCAGCGGCGGCGAGATGGTCCTCACCACCGGCGTCCTGCTCGCCGGCGACGAGGAGAAGCAGGCCGAGTACATCCGGTCCCTGCACAGCGCCGAGGCGGCGGCCGTGGTCCTCGGGCTCGGACGCGCCTTCCCGGCGCCGCCGGACGTCATGCGCCGGGCCGCCGAGCGGTGCGGGCTGCCGATGGTGGTCCTCCACCGGCCCTTCCCCTTCGCGGAGTTGACCGAGGAGGTGCAAGCCCGGCTGATACGGCGGAAGTTCGCCGCCGTCAGCCTGTCGGAGTCCGTACGGACGGCCCTGACCGGCCTCATCACCGCGGGCGCCCCGCTGCAACGGCTCCTCGACGAGGTCGCCCAGCACAGCGCCTGTCCCGTCGTCGTCACCAACCTCGCCCACCGCGTCCTCGCCACGGCGGGGGAGCGGCCCGCCGTGGACGACGTGCTGCGCGACTGGGAGCGCATCGCCCGGCAGGCCGGCGGCAGCGAGGGCGACGGCTGGATCCGTGCCGAGCTGGGCGGGCGCGGGGAGCGCTGGGGACGGATCGTGCTGTGCGGGTACCGGGGCGACACGGCCACCGGACGGCTGCTCGCCGACCGGGCCGCCGAGGCCCTCGTCCTGCACCGCATGCTCGGCGGCACCTCGGCCCACACCTGGGAGGAGCAGTCGGCGCAGAGCCTGCTGACCGACCTGGTGAGCGGGGTCGTACCGGCGAGGCAGCTGTTGCCGCGTGCGCGGGCCGCCGGGCTGCCCGTCAACCGGCGGACCTTCGTGCCGCTGGTGGTACGGCACGCGGATGTGGCCGGGCTCGACCGGGTGCTGCGGATGGTGGGGCTGCCGGGGCTCGTCGCCGAACTGGCCGACGGGGTCACCGCCGTGCTGCTCAGCCTCGCCCGGGACCAGGACGCCGCGGTGCTCACCGCGAACTTCGCGGCCCGGGTGCGCTCGGAGGCGGCGCGGACGGTGGTGGCCGCCGCCGATCCCCGTATCGCCTGGGACGACGTGCCGGCGGGCCTGCGCGAGGCACAGCACGTCGCCGACGCCGTGGCGGACTCCTCGGCGGTCCTCGACCTCCCGGACGTCGTACGCCTGAAGGACGTCCATCTGCGGGGCCTGATCCGGCTGCTCAGGGACGATCCGCATGTGCAGTCCTTCGCCGAGCGGGAGCTGGACGGGCTGCTGCGCTCGGCCGACGACGATCTGCTGCCGGTGCTGCGCACCTATCTCGCCACCGGCCGCAACAAGTCCCGCACCGCCCAGCTCCACCATGTCTCCCGGCCCGCGCTCTACCGCCGCCTTGAGGCGATACAGAGCCGGCTCGGCGTCGACCTCGACGATTTCGAACAGGCGGCCTCCGTACACATCGCGCTCCTCGCGCATGACGCGCAACAGGGCTGAAACATGCGACGACCTGGGAAAACGGCGGTGAAACATGGGCCCACGACAGAGTGACACCGTGGCACGCCGCACCCCCGCAGACGTGACACCGTGCAACTCAAAGCGTCTTTTCGGACTTCCTAGTCTTCTCGCACACCGAGCGACCGGAGGTCCCGATGAGCAGAGTGATCCGTGCCGCCCTCTTCCAGACCGCGTGGACGGGCGACAAGGAGTCGATGATCGCGGTGCACGAACAGGCGGCCCGGGACGCGGCCGCTCAGGGCGCTCAAGTCCTGTGCTTCCAGGAGCTGTTCTACGGACCGTACTTCTGCCAGGTCCAGGACAAGGCGTTCTACGAGTACGCGGAGGCGATCCCCGAGGGCCCGATCGTCAAGCGTTTCCAGGCGCTCGCGAAGGAGCTGGGGATCGTCCTGATCCTGCCGATGTACGAGGAGGAGCAGCCCGGCGTCCTCTACAACACCGCGGCCGTGATCGACGCCGACGGCTCGTACCTCGGCAAGTACCGCAAGCACCACATCCCCCAGGTCCCCGGATTCTGGGAGAAGTTCTACTTCCGTCCGGGCAACGCCGGCTGGCCGGTCTTCGACACCGCCGTCGGCCGGATCGGCGTCTACATCTGCTACGACCGCCACTTCCCGGAGGGCTGGCGGGCGCTGGGCCTCGAGGGCGCGGAGATCGTCTTCAACCCGTCGGCCACCTCGCGCGGACTGTCCGCCTACCTCTGGCAGCTGGAGCAGCCGGCCGCGGCCGTCGCCAACGAGTACTTCGTCGGCGCGATCAACCGGGTCGGCGTGGAGGAACTCGGCGACAACGACTTCTACGGGACCTCGTACTTCGTGGACCCGGAGGCCCAGTTCGTCGGCGAGGTGGCCTCCGACAAGGAGACCGAACTCGTCGTCCGCGACCTGGACATGGCCAAGCTGCGCGAGGTGCGCGACCGCTGGCAGTTCTACCGCGACCGCCGTCCCGACGCCTACCCGCCGCTGACCGCACCCTGACCGAACCGTTCACCCAGGCAGGAGAGGGACCATGAGCAGCCGTACCGTCATCCGCGGTGGCCTCGTCATCACCGCGTCCGACGAGATCCACGCCGACGTGCTGATCGAGGACGGCCGCATCGCCGCCCTCGCCGCCTCGGGCACGCCCGCGGCCGAGGCGTTCAGTGCCGAGCGGGTGATCGACGCCACCGGGAAGTACGTGATCCCCGGTGGTGTCGACGCCCACACCCACATGGAGCTCCCCTTCGGCGGCACCTTCGCCTCCGACACCTTCGAGACCGGCACCCGGGCCGCCGCCTGGGGCGGTACGACCACCATCGTGGACTTCGCCGTGCAGAGCGTGGGCCACTCCCTGCGCGAGGGCCTGGACGCCTGGCACGCCAAGGCCGAGGGCAACTGCGCGATCGACTACGGCTTCCACATGATCGTCTCCGATGTGAACCAGGAGACGCTCAAGGAGATGGACCTGCTGGTCGAGGAGGGCGTGACCTCCTTCAAGCAGTTCATGGCCTACCCGGGGGTCTTCTACTCCGACGACGGCCAGATCCTGCGCGCCATGCAGCGCTCCGCCGAGAACGGCGGCCTGATCATGATGCACGCCGAGAACGGCATCGCGATCGACGTGCTGGTCGAGCAGGCGCTGGAGCGCGGGGAGACCGACCCGCGCTACCACGGTGAGGTGCGCAAGGCCCTCCTGGAGGCCGAGGCCACCCACCGGGCCATCAAGCTCGCCCAGGTCGCGGGCGCCCCGCTGTACGTCGTGCACGTCTCGGCGATGGAGGCGGTGGCCGAACTGGCGCGGGCGCGGGACGAGGGGCTGCCGGTCTTCGGCGAGACCTGCCCGCAGTACCTGTTCCTGTCCACCGACAACCTCGCCGAACCCGACTTCGAGGGCTCGAAGTACGTGTGCAGCACGCCGCTTCGCCCCAAGGAGCACCAGGCGAAGCTCTGGCAGGGCCTCAGGACGAACGACCTCCAGGTGGTCTCCACCGACCACTGCCCCTTCTGCTTCGTGGGCCAGAAGGAGCTGGGCCGCGGGGACTTCTCGAAGATCCCCAACGGTCTGCCGGGCGTCGAGAACCGTATGGACCTGCTCCACCAGGCCGTCGTCGACGGGCACATCAGCCGCCGCCGCTGGATCGAGATCGCCTGCGCCGCCCCCGCCCGGATGTTCGGCCTCTACCCGAAGAAGGGCACGATCGCCCCGGGCGCCGATGCCGACGTCGTGATCTACGACCCCAGCGCCGAGCAGGTGATGTCCGTCGAGACGCACCACATGAACGTCGACTACTCGGCCTACGAGGGCAAGCATGTCACCGGCCGGGTCGAGACGGTGCTCTCGCGCGGCGAAGTCGTCATCAACGAGCGGGAGTACACCGGACGCGCAGGACACGGCGTCTACACCCCGCGCTCCACCTGTCAGTACCTCAACTAGGAGTGGCGCCCATGGACTTCGGACTCGTCCTGCAGACCGACCCGCCGGCCTCGAAGGTCGTCAGCCTGATGAAGCGGGCCGAGCGCAACGGCTTCCGGTACGGCTGGACCTTCGACTCCGCCGTGCTGTGGCAGGAGCCGTTCGTGATCTACAGTCAGATCCTGGCGAACACACAGAAGTTGACCGTGGGTCCGATGGTCACCAACCCCGGTACCCGTACCTGGGAGGTCACCGCCTCCACCTTCGCCACCCTCAACGACATGTTCGGCAACCGCACCGTCTGCGGCATCGGCCGCGGCGACTCCGCGATGCGCGTCGCCGGCCGCAAGCCCAACACGCTGGCCCGGATCAGCGAGGCGATGAAGGTCATCCGCGCCCTCGGCCGGGGCGAGGAGGCCGACCTCGGCGGCACGGTGATCAGGTTCCCGTGGATCAAGCCGGGCGCCGAACTCCCCGTCTGGATGGCCGCGTACGGGCCGAAGGCCCTGAAGATGACCGGCGAGGAGGCCGACGGGTTCATCCTCCAGCTCGCGGACCTCTACCTGACGGAGTACATGGTCAAAGCCGTCAAGGACGCGGCCGTGGCCGCCGGACGTGACCCGTCCGAGGTCAAGATCTGCGTCGCCGCGCCCGCCTACGTCACCGCGGACGACTCGCCCGAGGCCCTCGCCCACGCCCGGGAGCAGTGCCGCTGGTTCGGCGGCATGGTCGGCAACCACGTCGCCGACCTGGTCGCCAAGTACGGCGAGCACTCCGCCGCCGTGCCCGACGAGCTCACCGACTACATCAAGGCCCGCGAGGGGTACGACTACTCCCACCACGGCCGCGCGGACAACCCCGACACCCAGTTCGTCCCCGACGAGATCGTCGACCGGTTCTGCGTCATCGGCCCGGTCGAGAAGCACATCGAGAAGCTGCGGGCGCTGCGCGAGCTCGGCGTCGACCAGTTCGCCGTGTACGACATGCACGACGCCCAGGAGACCGTGATCGACGCGTACGGCGCGGAAGTCATCCCGGCCCTGAACGCCTGACCCACCGCTCTCCCCCTCCCCATCCCCCCACTCCAGTTCTCCCCTCCCCACCTCCCCGGGGAGGGGACCCGGAGACCCGCACGGCCTTTCCGGATCCGCCCTTCATCGATTGGCCTGCCCATGACCGAGACCGCTCCCACGGCCATACCGCCGACCGCTCAAGTCACCCTCGCCGACGGACGCGTGGAGATCGCCCCGGGGTCCCCGCCGCCCATCGGGCCGTACGCCAACGAGGACCTGCTTCCGGTTCCGATCGAGAAGCGCACCTGGACCACGTACAACTTCTCCGCGCTGTGGGTCGGCATGGCCCACAACACGGCCTCCTGGACCCTCGCCTCCGGTCTGATCGCCGTCGGCATGGACTGGAAGCAGGCGGTGTTCACCATCGCCCTGGCCAACGTGATCGTGCTGATCCCGATGCTGCTCACCGGGCACGCGGGCCCGAAGTACGGCATCCCCTTCCCCGTCTTCGCACGTGCCTCGTTCGGCGTCCGGGGCGCCAACCTCCCCGCCGTCGTACGGGCGTTGGTGGCGTGCGGCTGGTTCGGCATCCAGACCTGGATCGGCGGCGAGGCGATCTACTTCCTCGCCGGGAAGCTGATCGGCGACAGCTGGGCGAACGCCTCCCACGTGGGCGGATACGCCTGGACGATGTGGCTGTCGTTCGCCCTCTTCTGGGTGCTCCAGGTCGCCATCATCTACCGGGGCATGGAGACGATCCGCCGCTTCGAGAACTGGGCGGCGCCGTTCGTGATCGTCGGCGCGCTGGTGATGCTGATCTGGATGAGCAACAAGGCGGGCGGGTTCGGCCCGCTGCTGGACCAGCCGTCCAAGCTGGGCTGGGGCGGAAGCTTCTGGAAGCTGTTCTGGCCGTCCCTGATGGGCATGATCGGCTTCTGGTCCACGCTGTCGCTGAACATCCCGGACTTCACCCGGTACGGCAAGTCGCAGAAGGCGCAGACCTGGGGTCAGGCCCTCGGTCTTCCCACGACCATGACGCTGTTCGCGCTGCTGTCCGTGCTGGTCACCTCCGGTTCGCAGGCCGTGTACGGGCAGACGATCTGGGACCCGGTCCAGCTCGCCGCGAAGACCGACAACGTCCTCGGCCTGCTGTACGCGCTGGTGACCGTGCTGGTGGCGACCCTGTCCGTGAACATCGCGGCCAACCTGGTCTCGCCGGCCTTCGACTTCTCCAACATCGCGCCCAGGAAGATCAGCTTCCGTACCGGCGCCCTCGCGACCTGCGTCCTCGGCGTGCTGATCTTCCCGTGGAAGCTGTACTCCGACCCGCAGGGATACATCTTCACCTGGCTCGGCCTGGTCGGCGGCCTGCTCGGCACGGTGGCCGGCATCCTCATCGCCGACTACTGGATCCTGCGCCGCGGCAAGCTGGACCTGGTCGACCTGTACCGCTCCGGCGGCCGTTACTGGTATGAGGGCGGCTGGAACTGGCGGGCCGTGGTGGCCTTCGCGGCGGGCGGCGTCCTCGCGATCGGCGGCGCGAGCTTCAAACCGCTGATCGACGGACGGCCCATCCCGGCGCTGCGGTCCCTCGCGGACTACGGCTGGGCGGTCGGCCTCGGCACCTCGATGGTGGTGTATCTGGCGCTGATGCTGCTGCGCGGAAGGGACCGTCTGGAAGGGTGAGCGCGTGAGTGTCCGAAGGGCAGCCGGTCTACCGGCTGCCCTTCAGCGCCGTCACCGCGTCCCGCGCCGCCTTGATGGCACCCTTGTTGATCACGTCCGTGCTGGGCGCCTTCTTGGTCTCGAAGTCACTGCCGTTGTAGGTGGTGACGACCAGCACATTGGACACGCGCGCGATGACGACACCCTCGCGCGTCTGCTGCTTGTCCTGGGTGGTGAGGTTCACCACGGAGTAGGCCGAGTCGCCGAGTCCGGGGACGGCGCCTCCGCCGCTCTTCTCCGTCAGCCGTTGCTGGTACTCCTTCTGCGCCCCCGCGTCCGAGTTCATGACCTCGAAGGAGACGTCGAGCCAGCGGTAGTCGTACCCCTTGAGCGCGTTCCAGGAGCAGGTGCGGCGCAGCTTGGCGTCCGTCGACTGGATCTCCTTGCCGGCCGTCTTGGCGCCCGGTACCAGGGACTTGATCGTCGTGACGGAGATGCTGCCGCACGGGGCCGGTGCGGCCGCGTACGCCGCGGCCTCGGCCGTCGACGACGGCGCGGTGGGCGACTGCGTACTGGTCTTCCGTCCCGCGTCGTGCTGGTCGGCCGGTGTCGCGGGGCTCGACGTCAGCGCCCAGCCCGCCGCGGCGAGCACGACGACGGGGGACAGGCGCGCGGTCAGAGCGAGCGGCAGGGGAAGTTCACGCACGGACACACTTCTCTGTGGGGGAGGCGGTGGCGGTGGGGTCCGCACTGCGGACGGGGCGCCAGTCTCACATGAGTCCCTGTGAGACGGAAGTGCGAACTCGTACCGTACCTGTGCGATCACCCTCGGCGCGTGCTGCCGGTTTCGGCGAGTGCGCTCTCGATGCGCTCCACGGCCGTGAAGGCGCCGTACGCGACGAGGTGCACCAGGCAGTGGTCGGTGTGCTCCGGACGGCGCCAGGCCGCCACGTCCTCGTCGGTGATCCGGTACGGCGCGAGCGCGGCCGGCGGCGCGAGCCGGGCCCCCGGACGCTCGTGCCGGCTCGGGAAGCCGCGCAGGACCGCCGAGGGGTGGGCGCCGTTCCACTCCCACAGGGTGGTGTGGAGGAGGGCCCGGTCGTCGGCGTCGAGCAGGCCCGCGCTCGACCGGGCGGCCGTGCGCAGGGCGGCGTAGGCGGGGCCGACCGGTGTGCCCGCCGCCCAGTGCGGGCCGGGACCGGGCTCGTCGAGCAGGGGCAGGGACGTGCCGGCCTCGGGGGTGCGGTGCACGGTGCGGGCGGGCGCGCGTCCCGCGACGCCGCGGACGGCCCGGAAGCACTGGACACCGCCCGGGCAGCAGCTGCTCGACCAGCAGCGCGGAGACGACCTGGTTGATGAAGTGGAAGGCGAGCGCCGTGCCGAGGCAGGCGGGGGCGTGCTCCTCCGGGAAGGGATACGGCCGCAGGGCGGCACCGGGGACACGGCTGGCAGCCCACATGGTCATCAGCCCGCTCACGGCCAAGACCCACATCAGCCGGGCGATGACCAGGCTCGGCGCCCGGGACCGGGCCCAACTCGTCGTGCTCGCCCACGAGTCGGGGCTGGTGGTGGCGCGCGGCGGATAACCCGTTGCGGCAGCCGCGAGCCGATCAGCAGGCTGGGGCGATGACCGAGACGACACGCCCCCACGCCCCGGCCCTGCACGAGGACATCCTCGCCTACTACACCCGCGGCAAGGAGGACGGCCGCCTCAGGGACGGCGGTGCGCCGTCCGGCCGGCTGGAGTTCTGGCGTACGCAGGACGTCCTGCGGCGGATCCTGCCCCCGGCACCCGCGCGCGTGCTGGACGTCGGCGGGGGCAGCGGGGTGCACGCGGAGTGGCTCGTTCGGGACGGCTACGATGTCGAACTCGTCGATCCCGTACCGCTGCACGTGGAGCAGGCCTCCCGGCTGCCCGGGGTCACGGCCCGGTCCGGGGACGCGCGGTCGCTGCCGGACGAGGACGCCACGTACGACGCGGTGCTGCTGCTCGGCCCGCTCTACCACCTGACCGAACGCGCCGACAGGGTAGAGGCGTTGGCCGAGGCACGGCGAGTGGTCAGGCCGGGCGGACCGGTCGTCGCGGCCACCATCAACCGGTACGCGGGACTGCACGACCTGCTCCGGGAGGAGCGCTACTTCGAGCCCGTCCAGCGGGCCCGCACCGACGCGGCGAGCACCGACGGCCGGCACCGCTCCGACGGCGGTCTGTTCACCGTGGCCTACTTCGCCCAACCAGCCGAGGTGCCCGGCGAGTTCAGCGACGCCGGCCTCGCCCCGGAGGGCCAGTACGGGCTGGAGGGCGTCGCCTGGCTCATGGGCGGGATCGAGGACTGGCTGGACGACCCGGAGCGCCGCGAGGTGGTCCTCGCGGCGACGCGGCGCATCGAGTCGGAGCCGGCCCTGCTGGGCGCGAGCGGTCACCTGCTCACGGTCGGGCGCCGCCGGCCATGAGCAGGTGTCCGTGCGGGGTCAGGCCGCCGTGCCGCCCGTGTAGTCGCTGTTGAACGTCGTCTCGACGGTCGTGGCCACGGACTGCGCCACCCCGGTGCCGGTGAGGATGATGCCCAACTCACGGTTGTTGGAAAGGGAGTTGCTGCTGATGTTCATGGAGCCCGCCTCCACCTCCTGGGTGGACAGCCCGTAGTCGGCGACCATGGCCTTGGCGTGGATGTAGAAGCCGTTGGGGTCGGAGTAGCCGACGACGGTGCCGCCGGCCGCCTTGATCTCGGAGACCTCGCTCGCGTAGTCGCCCGGCGTCTCCAGGACGACCCGCACCTTCACGCCCGCCTTCGCCCGCGCGGCGATGGCGTCGACCACCGTGCTGTCGCTGAACTCGAGTTCCTCGACGTCGAGCGTCTTCGTCGCCGCGTTGATCACCGACAGCAGCCGGCTGCGCGAGTCGGTCGGCGACCAGAGCAGGTGGTCGCCGTCGGTCGGGGTGATCGAGGTTCCGGCGTAGTCCGCGGTGAAGACCTTCTCGATCGCGGCGACGTCCCGCGTGTCGTCGGTGAAGACGCCGTAGTCACGGCCGGTCGCGTAGTACTGGGAGGTCAGGTTGCCGGTCAGGACCAGCGACTTGGTGCCGTCCACCGTGATCGTCTTCTGGTGGGTGTAGACGAAGCTCGACGGCGACCACACCACCCCAACGCCCGCGTTGGTCAGCGCCGTGTACGCGGAGTTGTTCGCGGTCTTGTGCTGGCGGTCCAGGATCACCCGCACCGTGACGCCCTTGTTCTTGAGCGCTATGAGGTCGTTGACCGCCGTGGTGTCCTCGAGCTCGTACATCGTCATGTCGAGGGACGTGGTGGCCGAGTCGATGAAGTCGTAGATCGTCGGCTCACTGCTGGTGAGCGAGAAGGCGAAGGCGGAGTAGCTCGCGGCGTTCGCGGGGACGGCGGTGGCGATCACGGCGGCGCCGGCCGCCAGGGCCACACCCGCACGCCCGAGGACCTTCCACAACATGTCTGACTCCTGGTCGAGTTGATGCCCACGTGGGGGGTGGCAGGCGTGAGCATGACACCACGCGCGTAGAACGCGTGGGTGGAGGGCGGCTCATGAAGTGCCCGGGGGATCGCAAAATCTTCGTAGGCGCATCGGAGGGGTAGAGGCAGTCCCACAGGTGTGATCGCGCCCCGGACCGACCGGGGTGCGCGAGCAGCGAGGTGAGACATGCGGTTCCGCACCCGGCCGACCCTTCAGGGCACCTTCGGAATGGTGTCCTCCACCCACTGGCTGGCCTCGCAGTCGGCGATGGCCGTCCTGGAGGACGGCGGCAACGCCTACGACGCCGCCGTCGCGGGCGCGTTCGTGCTGCACGTCGTCGAGCCGCACCTCAACGGCCCCGCGGGCGAGGTCCCGATCCTGCTCGCGCCGGCCGGCGGCGAGGTACGGGTGGTGTGCGGACAGGGCGTCGCCCCGGCCGGGGCGAGTGTCGCGCACTACCGGGGGCTCGGTCTGGACCTCGTGCCCGGCACCGGTCCGCTCGCCGCCGCCGTGCCCGGCGCCTTCGACGCCTGGATGCTGCTGCTCCGCGACCACGGCACCAAGCCCCTCGCGGACGTCCTCGAGTACGCCGTCGGGTACGCCGAGCACGGGCACGCGCCCGTGGAGAACGTCGGTGCGACCGTCGAGACGGTACGGAAGCTGTTCGAGACGGAATGGACCTCGTCGGCGGATCTCTATCTGCCCGGCGGAAAGGCCCCCCGCCCCGGTCGGCTGCTGCGCAACCCCGCCCTCGCCGCCACCTGGAGGCGTCTGATCGCCGAGACCGCCGGTGCCGGGGACCGGGTCGCGCAGATCGAGGCGGCGCGCGAGGTGTGGCGCTCCGGCTTCATCGCCGAGGCGCTGATACGGCAGTCCGGGCGCCCCACCCTCGACACCAGCGGCGAGCGCCACACCGGCACCCTCACGGCCACCGACCTCGCCGGCTGGTCGGCGACCTACGAGGCCCCGGTGGCGTACGACTGGAACGGCTGGACCGTGTGCAAGGCCGGCCCCTGGAGCCAAGGTCCGGCACTGCTCCAGCAGTTGGCGCTGCTGCCGCCCGAACTGCCCGCGTACGGCTCCGCCGACTACGTCCACCTGCTGGTCGAGGGCTGCAAGCTCGCCATGGCCGACCGTGAGGCCTGGTACGGGGACGCCGCCGAGGTGCCGCTGGAAGACCTCCTGTCGGAGGGCTACAACGCCGCCCGGCGCGCCCTCGTCGGCGACAGGGCCTCCTGCGAACTGCGCCCCGGCAGCCCCGGAGGCCGCACCCCGCGGCTCAGCGCGCACGCGCACACGGTCGTCGCCGACGAGCCCGGCTTCAGCCCCATGGGTGCCGGCGAGCCGACCGTCGCCAAACCGCCGACGTCCCCGGTGCCGGGCGAGCCGGAGACCGCCGCCGACGGCGCCGCCCGCGGCGACACCTGCCACATCGACGTCGTCGACCGCTGGGGCAACATGATCGCCGCCACCCCGAGCGGCGGCTGGCTCCAGTCCAACCCGGTCGTGCCCGAACTGGGCTTCCCGCTCGGCACCCGGCTCCAGATGACCTGGCTGGAGGACGGTCTGCCCAACTCCCTCACCCCGGGCCGCCGTCCGCGCACCACCCTCACGCCCTCCCTCGCCCTGCGCGACGGTGTCCCGGTGCTGGCCTTCGGCACGCCCGGCGGCGACCAGCAGGACCAGTGGCAGCTGCACTTCTTCCTGGCCCTCGCCCTGCTCCCGCCCGTCCGCGGCGGCCTCGACCTCCAGGGCGCGATCGACGCCCCGAACTGGCACAACGACAGCTTCCCCGGCTCCTTCCACCCGCGCGGCATGCGGCCGGGCAGCGTCACGGTCGAGTCCCGCGTCGGTGCGGACGTCGTCGAGGAGCTACGGCGGCGCGGTCACCGGGTGACCGTCGGCGACCCCTGGTCGGAGGGCCGCCTGTGCGCGGTGGCCCGGGACCCGGAGACGGGCGTGCTGTCGGCGGCCGCCAACCCGCGCGGGATGCAGGGGTACGCGGCCGGCCGCTGAGCGCTCCGCTGGAAGTGCCGCGCTGTGCCGTCGGTCGTCCGCGGCGCCGTCGTGGCCGGTCGCGCGGTCCCCGCGCCCCTTCGGGGGCACTACCGAACCGCTGCGGACTTCACCATGTCCGCTTGGAGCCCGTGACTCGCGCACCCCGAGTTCATCCCGATTCCACCGGGTATCCACCCGGCGGGCGGGCGTTGTCAGTGACGCATGCTCTCATGGAGGCATGATCGTAGACACGGAAACCATCGACGAGTTTCTCGCCCGACGCTCGGCCGACGTGGAGGAGGCGGTCCGCACGGCCGCCGCGGCCGAGATCATGCCCCGCTTCCGCCGCCTGGCCGCCCACGAGATCGACCAGAAGGCAGGACCGCACGACCTGGTCACCGACGCCGACCGCCTCGCCGAGCGGTACCTCACCGAAACCCTGGGCGCCCTGCTGCCCGGCTCCGTCGTGGTCGGCGAGGAGGCGGTGCACGCCAACCCGGCGACCTACGAGGCGATACAGGGCGACGCCCCGGTGTGGATCGTCGACCCGGTCGACGGCACGCGCCAGTTCGTGCGCGGCGAGACCGGGTTCTGCACGCTGGTCGCGCTCGCGCGCCGCGGAGTGGTCCTCGCCTCCTGGACGTACGCGCCGGCCCGCGGCCGGCTCGCCGTCGCCGTCAGGGGCCGGGGCGCCTTCCTCGACGGCGAGCGCCTGCACGCCGGCTCGCCCGCCCCCGGCCGGGACCTCGAAGTGGCCACCTCCCACCCGGACTACACGACCGACGAACAGAAGCACGCCCTGCTCGGCCTGTGGGCCGACGGCGTCGCCC
The DNA here is from genome assembly GCF_053593695.1 of Streptomyces sp. NPDC002144. Lineage (NCBI taxonomy): Bacteria > Bacillati > Actinomycetota > Actinomycetes > Kitasatosporales > Streptomycetaceae > Streptomyces > Streptomyces sp. NPDC002144. Next base: position 235,592 of record NZ_JBSFDB010000006.1, on the reverse strand, counting down.
CCCGCGCCTGCGGCTCGGCGGGCCTCGAGTACCTCGCCGTCGCCCGCGGAGAGCTCGACGCGACGGCCTTCTCCTGGGAGGCCGCCTGGGACCACGCGGCGGGCATCCTCCTCGCCGAGGAGGCGGGCGGCGCCCACCTGACACTCGCCGGGGAGCCGTTCCGGATCACCGGCGGCAACACCCTCCCCTTCACCACCGCCCGGGACGAGGCGACGGCTCGCAAGGTGGTGGGACTTCTGCGGCAAGGACCCGCATGACCGACCTCGGCGGCAGCGGGCACCGGCATCCCCCGCCCGCACCCCCGGGTGTCGGACCCCCGGCATATCCTGACCCCCAGGCCATCGCTTGACGAAGGGGTCCGAAGGTGCCGTCGATGCTCGATGCTTGCGTGGTGGGTGCGGGGCCGAACGGACTGACGGCCGCCGTGGAGCTGGCCCGCCGCGGCTTCTCCGTGGCCGTCTTCGAGGCCCGCGACACCGTCGGCGGCGGCTCCCGCACCGAAGAGCTCACCCTGCCGGGCTTCCTGCACGACCCCTGCTCCGCGGCCCACCCGCTCGGCATCAACTCCCCGGCCTTCCGCGCCCTGCCCCTGGAGCGGTACGGCCTTGAGTGGCTGCACGCCGACCTGGCCATGGCGCACCCCTTCACCGACGGCACCGCCGCCGTGCTGGCCCGCTCGGTCGCCGAGACGGCCGCCTCCTTCGGCCCGCGGGACGCGGGGGCCTACCGCAGGCTGGTCGCGCCGTTCCTGCCCCGGTGGGACACCCTGGTCCGCGACTTCATGTCCCTGCCGCTGACCGCGCTGCCCCGCGACCCGGTCACCCTCGCCCGCTTCGGCCTCGTGGGCCTGCCCCCGTCGACCTGGCTGGCGCGCCGCTTCCACGACGACCGGGCCAGGACCCTCTTCGCCGGCCTGGTCGCCCATGTGATGGCCCCGCTCAGCGGCTTCGCGACGAGCGCCATCGGCCTGGTCTTCGCCCTCGCCGCGCACGCGCGCGGATGGCCGGTGGCCCGGGGCGGCTCCCAGTCCATCGCGGACGCGCTCACCGCGTACCTCAAGGACCTGGGCGGCCTGGTGCACACCGACTACGAGGTCAAGCGCCTCGACGACCTGCCGCCCGCGCGCGCGTACGTCTTCGACACCTCGCCCACCGCGCTGGCCCGCATCGCCGGTTTCGGCCGCTACTACGCGGACTACAAGTACGGCCCGGGCGTCTTCAAGGTCGACTACGCGCTCGACGGACCGGTGCCGTGGACCGCGGAGGAGGCCCGCGCCGCCACCACCGTGCAGATCGGCGCCGACAGCGCGGAGATCGGCAGGGCCCTGCGCGCGGCCTCCCGGGAGGGCCGGGCGCCCGACAGGCCGTTCATGATCACGGTGCAGCCGAGCGTCGTCGACCCGACGCGCGCCCCCGAGGGCAAGCAGGTCTTCTGGGCCTACGCCCATGTGCCGAGCGGCTGGACGGGAGACCTCACGGACGTCATGGAACGCCAACTGGAGCGTTTCGCGCCCGGGTTCCGCGACCGGGTCCTCGCCCGCGCGACCGCCGGCCCACCCGAACTCGCCGCCCGCAACGCCAACTACGTCGGCGGCGACATCGGCTCCGGCGCGGTGACCGGCCTCCAGGTCCTGCTGCGCCCCAAGCTCTCCCTCTCCCCGTACACCACCCCCCACCCGGCGATCTTCATCTGCTCTTCCGCCACCCCACCGGGCCCGGGCGTCCACGGCATGTCGGGACACAACGCGGCGAAGGCGGTGTGGCGCAGGCTGCGTGAGCAGCGGTAGCCGCGACAGCCCGGTCCGCCACCTGACACCGGCCACGCGCATGCTCTCCGCAGGCCCGCGGCCCAGTGCGGGTCGGCGTGCCCGCCCCCTTGCGTCGCCGCCGAAGCGGTGCACGACCGGTGACTCGTGGCAGCCGGTGCTGTCCGCGGTCGAGCCGCGCGAGGGCCCCCTTCCTCCCGGCACGCTCCCTCCCCCAGCCCGGAAAGCCCACGCGCCCCGTCCCGGCGTTGCTGGTATAGAGGCACCATGACCAGCATCACTCTCGTCCGGGGCGACATCACCCGGGAGTCCGTCGACGCCATCGTCAACGCGGCGAACTCCTCGCTGCTCGGTGGTGGGGGTGTCGACGGTGCCATCCACCGCCGGGGTGGCCCCGAGATCCTGGAGGAGTGCCGAAGGCTGCGCGCCTCGCACTACGGCAACGGCCTGCCCACCGGACAGGCGGTCGCCACCACCGCCGGGAAGCTGGACGCGCGGTGGGTGATCCACACCGTCGGCCCGGTCTGGGCGGCCGGCGAGGACCGCTCCGAGCTGCTGGCCTCCTGCTACCGGGAGTCCCTCCGGGTCGCCGACGAACTGGGCGCCCGTACGGTCGCCTTCCCCGCCGTCTCCACCGGTGTCTACGGCTGGCCGATCGACGACGGGGCCCGCATCGCCGTGGAGACGGTGCGGGCCGCGGACACGTCGGTCGAGGAGGTCAGGTTCGTCCTGTTCGACGAGCGGGCCCACGAGGCGTTCGCCGCGCAGACCCGCTGAACTCCCGTCCGCTCAGCCGTCGATGCGGTGCGTGCTCCAGAACGACGTCAGGTCCGTGCTCGTCGCGGCCTGCGCCGCCGCCTTGAACTCGGCCGTGGTCGAGACGCCGTACCAGTGCGAACTCGCGTAGTCCTTCAGCAGTTTGGTCATCGCCGTGTCGCCGATGAGGCGCCGCAGGTCGTGCAGAGCGCACTTGCCGTAGCCGTAGACGACGGTGGAGTAGCGGGAGGAGTGGGCGTCCCAGTACGCCATGGAGTTGGTGATCTTCTCGGCGGAGGAGGCCCAGGAGACGCTGCTCCAGCAGTTGCTGCCGGTCTTGCCGAGGGCCAGATCGGTGGCGTAGTCGGTGAACGCCTCGTCCAGCCAGGGGCTGTTGTACTCGTCGTCGCCGACGATGCCGTACCACCACTGGTGGCCGATCTCATGGGTGAGCGCGGTGGTGCTGACGAGGTCCAGGACGAAGCCGGGGTACTCCATGCCGCCGAACCAGTAGTTGTTGTCGATGACCGCGTCCAACTCGCCGTACGGGTAGGCGCCGAAGCGCGCGGCATGGGCGTCGACGGCGGTCTTCGCGGTGCTCAGCATCGACTGCGCGTCGGAGGAGCTGATGCCCGAGACGGAGTAGACGTTGATAGCCGTGCCGGCAGCCGACGTACCCGAGATCTTGCTGAACGGCCCCGCCGCCCAGGCGAAGTCGCGCACCTTGGACGCGGTCGCGGTGGTGACCGTACGCCCGCTGGAACCGGGGGTGTCGACGGACGTGCCGGTCGCCGGGACCAGCAGACTGCTCGGGTGGTCCAGCGTGACCTTGAAGTCGGCGGCCAGGGAGTAGAAGGACTCGCCGTTGTTGGTGTACGGGTCCAGGTGCCAGCCCGCCCCGTCCTTCACCGCGAGCACGGGCAGCGCGTTGCCGATGTTGTTGAACGCCCCGTCGTGCCCGAACCGGTCGGCGCCGCTCGGCACGGTGATGCCGAGGTCGAAGCCGATCGTGGCGCTCTGCCCCTGCGCGAGCGGCGTCGGCAGGGAGATCTGCAGGGCCGTGCAGCCGACGGACAGGGCGCCCGCCGTACCGCCGGTGAGGTTCGTGACCGTGATGGGCATCGCCGAGCAGGTGCCGTGGTAGTTGTCCCACAGCCGCAGATACACCTCGCCGAGCGCGGTCGAGGAGGCGTTGGTGAAGGTCGCGCTCTCGTGGCCGGTCCACACGGTGCCGCTGCTGTTGCTGCTCAGACTGACGGTGTACGAGGGTGAGGCGGGCGTCCGTGTCGAGTCCGCCGGCGGGGTGGTGCCCGCGGAGGTGTCGAGGGCGACGTCGTCCAGGACGAAGCTGGTCTGCAGGCTGGAGTCCTCGGTGCCGGTGAAGGCGACGTTCACGGTCTGGCCGGCGAAGGCCGACACGTCGAAGGACTTCTGGACGTAGCCCGTGTTCCTGTCGAGGTTCGAGTACGTCGCCAGCGTGGTGGAGCCGATCTTCGCCGTCAGTTTGTCGTAGGCGGTGGAGGAGGTCGTCTCGGCGGTGTCGATGTGCAGCCAGAAGGACAGGGTCGCCTTGTCGCACCCCGACGGGACGGTGACGCTCTGGGAGAGCGTGTCGGTGTGCGTTGATCCGACGCCGTCCAGCCAGGCGAACGAGCTTCCGCCGTGCGCGTTCTGCCCGGACCGGCTGGTGATGACGCTCGTCGACGACTGGCTCCATGACGAAGTGCCGCTCTCGAAGCCGCCGTTGGCCACCACCTGGGCCGGGGTGCAGGCCGCCGCCGCTGAGGGTGCGGCGGCCGCGGGAAGGGCGGGGAGCGATACGACGGCCAGCGCGGCGAAGGCCAGCAGGCGCGCGGCGACGGATCTGTGGGGGGTCGATCTCACGCGGAACTCCTTTGCGGCGACCGGGATCCCGGTCTGCTCGGCGAGCGCCCGCCGGCCTGGGTGCGCCGGAGGCGGTCGGGGCTGCGTGCACTTGTTGGCCTGAGCATGCCATAAGCGTGTGCTGTGAGGGAGCTGTGTGTGAGAAGGGTGACCACGGCCTACGGCAGCCGGCCGCTCCGGTCAGTCGCCGTGTCCGACGGGGGTGCTCTCCCCCTGGGCGACCTCGATGCCGTCGTGCAGGTCCGTGGCCGCCTCCAGGGCCGCCGTCGCCGACAGGGCGACACAGACGAGGAGGAGTCCGGCCAGGGTGCGGGGGAGTGCGCGGGCGGCGGGCTTCGGCGCGCTCAGCAGCGCGCTGACCCGGCGCGGCACCGGCCCCGCGGTGGCCGTGAGGGACAGCCGCGGCCGGGGGCTCGCGGCGCGGGCGGCGAGCGCGGCGCGGCCGACGGCGCGGGCGGTGAGGGCGCGGTCGCCCGTCACCCGTGCGGCGGACTCGTCGGCCCAGCGCTCCAGGGCGTACGAGAGCGGGGCGCGCAGACCGCGCAGTGCCGGGTGCAGCGCCACGGCGGACTCGGCGGCCACGAGGAAGAGATGGTGGCGGCCGGACAGATGCGCGCGCTCGTGGGCGAAGAGCACCTCGCGCTCGCGCGCGCTGAGGGCGCGCAGCATGCCCGTGGTCACCACGATGCGGCCGGGGCGGCCGGGCAGCGCGTACGCGTCGGGCCGCTCGTCCTCTCGCACCGAGAGGTCGCCCGCGCTCGCCTCGCTCCCGAACTGCCGGTGAGCGGCGCGCAGTTCACGCGTGTGCCGGACGGCCCGGCGCAGCAGCGAGGCGCCGAGTGCCGTCAGCGCGCACGCGGCCAGGACCGCGGCGGGCAGGGTGGCCGGGGAGCCGTCGCCCAGCAGATGCGGGGAGAGATGGCCGAGTGCCGCGACGAAGGGGAGGCGCAGGGCGCCGTTCAGGGCCAGCAGGACGAGAGCGGCCGTGCTCGACAGGGCGAGGACCAGCGCCAGAGCGGTCAGCGCCCAGGCCGCCGTCCGGGGCGGCAGCTGCTCCGCGCCGCGCCGGGCCAGCGGGACCGCCAGCAGCGGCATCAGGAGCGGGAGCCACACGGCAAAGATCACGCGATTCCTCCAGGGCCGCCGGTCCGTCACCGGCCAGCCTACGCGGCACGACCCCGCAGCCGGTTCCTGACCGTCACGGGTACCCGCACCGGCTCACGGCGTCTCGTCGGCCGTCCCCTGGCCGGTGGTCTCCAGCAGGGTGCGCAGCACACGCTCGTCCTCCGGGCTCAGGTCGGAGACGAAACGCGCGAGTACGGTGCCGCGGTCCTCGTCCTTGTCGAGTTCGGCGTGCATCCTGCGCGCGGTCAGTCCGGGGGAGTCCTGGGCGGGCGCGTAGGTGTAGCCGCGGCCGACCCGCTCCCTGGTGACCGCGCCCTTGGCGTGCAACCGGGTGAGGATGGTGGTGACGGTGGTGCGGGCCAGGCCGCCGCCGAGCTCCAGCTGCACGGCCCCGGGTGTGAGCGGTCCGTCGGCGGCCCAGAGGGCGGCCAGGACACTCGCCTCCAGCTCGCCCGCCGGCCGCCGGTCCGTGCGCCCGTCGGCCGGGCCGCCGGCCGGCTCGTCGATCTGCCCCTGCGGCATGGGAACGCTCCTCGGCTCTGATTCGTCTACAGTTCGGTAGACGGTCTACATGACTGTAGTCGCTCGGCGCGGGTTCCGGCCCGCTCCGTCCACGTCCCAGTATGAGAGGGGTCGCCCGCATGGCAGCTGCCGAGTTCGCCGTCGCCCAGGCGGTGAACGTCCTGGATGCCGGATCCCTGCTGTCCGCCTTCGGCACGATCGGCATCGCCGCCGTGCTGTTCGCCGAGACCGGCCTGCTGGTCGGGTTCTTCCTGCCCGGCGACTCGCTGCTGTTCACGGCGGGACTGCTGTGCGCGGGCGGCACCCACCGGTCCGTGCATCTCTCGCTGCCGCAGGTGCTGGTCGCCGCGGTCGTCGGGGCACTGGCCGGGGCGCAGGTCGGGTACTGGATCGGGCGGCGCGGCGGCCGCGCGCTGCTGGCCCGCAGCCGGGCGAGAAAGCTGCACGACGGCGCGGCGCGCGCCGAGGAACTGCTCGCGCGCTACGGCCACGCCAAGGCGGTCGTCCTGGCCCGCTTCGTGCCGGTGGTGCGCACGGTGCTCAACCCGCTGGCCGGGGCCCTGGACGTGCCGGTACGGGTCTTCACGCTCTGGCAGGTCGTCGGCGGACTGGTGTGGACGATCGGCCTCGTCCTCGGCGGTTACGCGCTGGGCTCCTCCATCCCCAACGTCGACCACTACCTCCTGCCGCTGGTCGCCGTGGTGGTCCTCGTGTCCCTGACCCCGATCGCGATCGAGGCCCGCCGCGCGCGTGCCCGCCGCGCCTCCCCGGGGGCCCCGTCATGACCGGCCTCGCATTCGGCGGCGCCTCGGTCGACGGCGGCCTCTACACCTGGATCACGAAGCTCGCCCGCCACACGTCCCATCCCCTCGACACCGCGATCGCCGTCTGGTCCGACTACGGCCTCGTTCTGTTCGCCGTGCTGATGCTCGTCGCCTGGTGGCGGGCCCGCGGGGCCGGGGAGGCGCGGATGGTCCGGGCCCTGGCGACACCGCTGATCGTGGTGGTCGTGTACGCCGTGGACGTGCTGGTGAAGTCGGCGTTCGCGGAGACCAGACCCTGCCGCACGCTGCACGTGGTCACGGTCGAGGCGTGCCCTGCGGCGGGGGACTGGTCCTTCCCCAGCAACCACGCGGTGATCGCCGGGGCCGCGGCCGTGGCGATCGCCCTCACCGACCACCGTCTCACCCGCATCGCGGCCCCGGCCGCCGTTCTGATGGCCGTCTCCCGCGTCTGGATCGGCGCCCACTATCCCCACGACGTGGCCGTGGGCCTGGCCTTCGGAGCGCTCCTGGCCTGGCTCCTGATGCAGCTCGCCGACCGGGGCGCACCACTGGTCAGACGGGTGGCCGGGACTCGGCTCGGGGGGTTGGTGACGGGGGTGTGAGGCGCAGCGCGCGGTCCGTACGGGATGCGCTGCCCGTCCGGAAAGGGCTGCCGTTGCTCGCCGTCGTCTGCGCCGTGCTGTTCGCCGCCCTCGCCGTCGCGATGGGGGTACGGCACGGCTCGCCGCTCCCGGGTGACGGCGCGGCGCACGTGTGGGCGCTCCGGCACCGGCCGCCGGTCGGTCTGGCGCTGGCCCGGGGGATCACGGCGACGGGGACGGGACCGTGGCCGTACCTGATCGTCGTGGCGGCCGGGCTGGTCGCCGGCCGGGACACCGGTGAGCGGGTGAGAGCGGTCGTGTACGGCCTGGCTGTGCTCGTCGCCGGGCAGCTGGTGCGCAGCGGGCTGATGGAACTGTTCGCGCGGGCCCGTCCGAACGCCGCGGACTGGGCGACCCACGCGTCCGGCTTCGCCTTCCCCTCCGGCCACACGACGACCTCCGCGCTCACGGCCGGGTTCGTGTGCTGGGCGGTCACCCGGCACATCCGACCCGGGCCCGCGCGTACGAGGTGCGTGATCGCGGTGTGCTGGGCGGTGGCCGTCGGATTGAGCCGCGTCTACCTGGGCGTGCACTGGGCCAGCGACGTACTGGGCGGCTGGCTGCTGGCCGGCGCGTGGCTGGGGCTGTGCTGGTGGGCGCTCGGACGGTGGCCGGGCGTGCGGATGACGGGTGGGGGCGCATCGGGGCGCTCCGTGCCGGGCGCGCGTGGGCGTGCGGGTGCGGGTGCGCGGCCGGACGGGCGCGGGGTGACTGCGGGGCCGGGGGGACGGGCTGACGGCGACGGAGATGACACCGGCAGGGGGCGCGCTCCCCGACCGCCGACAGCCGCTGACCGACCCCCTGACCGACCGCCCGGTTCCCCGCCGCCCTCCGACTCCGCCCCACCCTCGGGCTCCTGAGGGACATCCGTCCCTCACTTCTCTCCGTGCCCGGCTGCACACGCCCCCGCGCCTGTCCCGACCCCCTGACGGAGGACCATGCCCCCCAAGATCCTGGTCGTCGAGGACGATCACGGCCTGCGTGACGTGCTGGTGCGCGGGCTGCGGGACGAAGGGTTCGCGACTCTGCCCGCCGCCGACGGGGCGAGCGCGTTGCGGCTGGCCGGGGCCGAGGTCGCCGCGGCCGTGCTGGACGTCGGTCTCCCGGACGCGGACGGGCGGGACGTCTGCCAGGCGCTACGCGCCAACGGCTTCTCCTTCCCGGTCGTCTTCCTCACCGCACGCCACGGCCTGACCGACCGCCTGTCCGGCTTCTCCGCGGGCGGCGACGACTGTCTCCCCAAGCCCTTCCACCTCGCCGAACTGGCCGCCCGCCTGCGCGTCGCCCTCAGACGCGCCGTGCCCACGCCCCACGCCACGGCCGGGAACCTGGTACTCGACGCCGTACGGCACCGCCTGACCGTCCGCGGCAGCACGGCGGCCGATCTCACGCCTACGGAGTTCCGGCTGCTGGCCACGCTCATGGCGAGGCCCGGGGAGAACGTGAGCCGCCGGGACCTCGTCCGGGCCGCCTGGCCGGAGGGCGCCCAGGTCAGCGACAACACCCTCGACCAGTACCTGACCCGGCTGCGCCGCAAGCTGCGCACGGCCGGCAGCGACCTGACCGTCGCCACCACCCGCGGCATCGGCCACCGCCTGTCATGACCCCCGGTTCCACCGTCGCCTCTACAGCGTCTTCGTGCGCACCAGCCCCGCGAGCACCAGCAGCCCCGGCACCAGCGGAAGCCACACCGTGAGCAACCGGTAGCCGAGCACCGCGGACAGGCTCGCCTCCGCCGGAGCCCCGGCCGCCGTCAGCGTCCAGGCGAGCGCGGCGTCCAGCGACCCGAGCCCACCGGGCGTCGGCAACAGTACGGCGGCACTGCTCGCGGCGAGATACGCGAGCGCGACCCGTCCCGCCGGCAGCGGCAGTTCCAGGGCCCGTACGACGGCCAGCACGATCCCCGTGTGGAGTACGGCGAAGGCCAGCGAACCGCCCCACAGGGCCGCCGCGCGCGGCGGGCGTTCATGGACACTCCGCACATCGGCCACCGTGCACGCCAGCCACCGCCGCACCCGGGTCAGCCGAGCCGACACCACGGCCGCGCAGCCGGCGGCGGCCGTCCCCAGGAGGGCGAGCAGCAGTGTCGTCCCGTGCACCGACGGCAGCCGCAGCACCCCGGGACAGGCCAGGGCGAGCACCGCGATCAGTGCGCACCGCACGACCGCGCCCGCGGTGCCGCGGACCGCGAGGGCCGTCGCGGCCCGCCCCGGCGTCAGCCCGCAGCGCATCAGAAACCGTAGATTGACGGCACCGGCCCCCAGCCCGGCGGGCAGGACGTGGTTGGCCGCCGACGCCGCGAACTGCACGGCCATCAGCCGTCGCGCGGGCAATGTCTCCCGCACCGCGCCCTGTACCGTGACCGCCGCGCACGCCCAGGTCAGCACGGTGAGCACCGCGGCCAACAGCAGCCATCCCCGGTCGGCGACGACCAGCCGGTCGGCCCCGGCGTCCAGTACGGGCCAGTGCCGTACGGCGATCACCACGGCCCCCGCCAGCAGGCCACCGGCCACCAGGGTCTGCCAGGGCACCCGCCGCCCGGCGTCCACCGCGGCACCGGTCTGCGTGCTCATGCGCCCTGCCGTTCCCGCGGGGCGCCGGGCGCCAGGTAGGCGTAGCCGTCGGACAGCCGGTGCCCTCGCCAGCCGTGGGCGTAGGACGGCAGGTGCCCGGGGCTCGCGGCGAGGAGGGCGACCGGGATGCGGCGGGCTGTGCGCGTGAGGGTACCGGCCGTGGTGGCGGCGTCGTGACCGGCGGTGTACGCGGAGGCACAGCCGGCCTGGAAGGCGATGGGGACGGAGTCGCCGCCGGTGAGCAGACAGGGCGGGGAGACGCCCAGGTGGCGCAGTTCTGTGGCGCTGCGGGCCCAGGCGCGGTGCGCGGTCGTCGTACGGGACACGGCTCTGTCCACCACCGCCAGCTGCACGGCCACATGACCGGCCACCCCGACCGCCACCAGGGTCACGACCACCGGTCGCCACCGCCCCGCGGGCGCCGTGACCAGGAACCGCAGGGCGTCGGCGACCGGGATCGCGAGCAGGGCGTACGCCGGCAGCAGGAAGCGGGGTGCCGCGTATCCGATGAGGAAGAGATACGGCACGGCCGCGGTGACCGCACAGGCCAGGGGCAGCGCGGTGACGGTGGTACGACGGGCCCGTACCGCGATGACCAGCGCGGCCGCGGCGAGCAGCGGCAGGACGAACCACCAGGCGATCACCGGCGCGCTCGGGACGGCGCCGGTGCACGGACGGCACAGGGCGCGTCCGCCGAGGCTGCGGAGCTGGTCGGTCACGGCATTGTGCAGGCCCAGGCCGCCCTCGATGCGGGAGCCGGCGCTGAGCCGGGCGCCCGGGCCGCCGTACCTGACGTATGCCTCGACGACCCATTCGAGCGCGCCCGCCGCCATGCCGCCGAGGAGGGCGAGCAGGAGGCGCGGGCGGCGGTCGCGCAGGGCCAGGATGAGGAGGGGGAGGCTCGTCCAGACGGCGTCCGTGGGCCGCATCCAGGCCATCAGAGCGGCCGCCGCGGCCAGGCCCCACAGGGGTGCCCGCCGGATGGGGTCGCGGCGGGCCCGCAGGAAGCAGCCCACGGCGGCCAGGGCGCCCACGGCCACCCAGTAGTTGGGCATGGCCTGGGGGCCGTAGAACAGGGTGATCCACAGCGTGGCGAAGAGGGCGCCGCCGGCCGCGAGGACGCGGGGCGGGAACAGGCCGAGCCAGGCCCGCAGGGCCCCGTACAGGCCGGCGCCCGCCAGTACGGCCAGGTACACCCGCAGCACCGGGGTCGACGACGACCAGTAGGCGACCGGGGCCACCAGCAGGGTGATGCCTCGGGCGCGCGGGGCACTGAAGAAGGCCGCCGGGGCGTGGCCGCTGACCTGGCTGACGTACACCGTCTCGTCCCAGCCGAGGCCCAGCCCGGGGCGCACGATCACGAGCTGGAGCAGGGTGAAGGCACCCGCCACGGCCAAAAGCCATCGCTCGCCCGTCCGGGGCGCCGGAGGTGACCCCGGAGGCGGGGCGGCACCGGGGGTCCGGGTCCGTGAAGGTGCGGCTGCGGCGTCGGAGGCCCTTGGCATCGTCCATCCCTCCGGCCCTACGCGTTGTAGGGTCGGGGTCACCCTACAGGCTGTAGGTCGGGGTGATGTCGGAGGCGGGTAAGGGGCAGGTGCGAGTCGGTGACCGCCGGACCCTACGCGCCGTAAGGTGGTGGCCATGGCAGGCACGACTCCTCGCGGCAGAGCCGAGCGACGCAGCCCCGGTGAGCTGGAGAGCGAGGTCCTCGCCGCGCTGTGGGCGACCGACCGGGCCCTGACGCCGGCCGAGATCCAGGCCGAGCTGGACGGCGACCTCGCCTACAACACCGTGCACACCATCCTGCGGCGCCTGCACGACAAGGGCCTCGTCCTGCGGGACGCCGACGGGCGGCGCGGCGCGTACCGCCCGGCGAAGAACGCGGCCCAGATGACCGCCGAGGCCATGCACCAGGCCCTGGACCGGGGACCCGACCCGATAGCCGCGCTGCAGCAGTTCGTCAGCGGTCTGAGCCCGGAGGAGGAGACGGCCCTGCGCGAGCTGCTGGGTGAGGGCGGTGTCTGACGGCGCCGCTGCGGGTCGGCAGGGGACGGGAAGGACGAGATGAGGATCGACGTCTACACCCCGGTGCTGCTGTCCCTGCTGCTCGCCGCCGTCAGTCGCCCGGTCGCCCGGTCGCTGGCGCCCGCGCAGGCGGCCCGGGCCCTGACCGCGGCCGCCGTCCTCACCGCGGGCGCGACCACCTGGGCCCTGGTGCTGCTGACCGTCACGCTGGTCGGGCAGGCCCCGCCGGTCGTCGCCGACGCCCGCGAGGACGGCCGGGTGCTGCCGGAACCGGTCCCCGGGACGGTCGCCGTCCTCGCGCTCGCGCTGCTCACGGTCGCCGTCTGCCGTGTGCTGCGCGCGGTCCGGGCCGAGCGGGCGACCCGGCGCACGCTGCGCCGTCTGTGCGCGGGGCATCCGCCGGGCACCGAACTGATCGTCGCCGCCTCACCGCGGCCGCAGGCCTTCGCCGTCCCCGGCACCCCGGGCCGGATCCTGGTCACCTCGGCGATGCTGGCCGCCCTGCGCCCGGCCGAACGCCGGGTCCTGCTCGCCCACGAGCGCGCCCATCTCGCTCACCGGCACGCCCTGCTGGTCCGTGCGGCCGGCCTCGCCGCGGCGGCGAACCCGCTGCTCGTGCCGGTCCGGACGAGCGTCGCCTACCTGGTGGAACGCTGGGCCGACGAACAGGCCGCCGGCGCGGTGGGCGACCGCGGCACCACGGCCCGTGCGCTGGCCCGCGCCGCCCTGGTCACGCACAGTCAGGGCTGCGCCCTGCGCTTCACCGACCGCACCGTCACCCGCCGCATCGCCGCCCTCCAGACGACCCCGCCCCCGCACCTGCGCACCATCGCCGCGGCGATCCTCACCCTGGGCGCCCTGCCGCCCCTGTGCGCGGCGGACGCCACCGGGGACCTGCTGCGCTTGCTGGGCGGGGTGCTGAGCTGAGCGGGGTGCTGAGCTGAGCGGGGCGCTGAGCTGAGCGGGGGTTGCGCGGTCGCCTTCGGTGGGCGAGAGGTGGGCGGTGGGGCGGGCGAGGGGCGACGGGATGCCGATGAGCCCCCGGCCCGCAACCCCGTGATGCGGCCCCGGGCCTTCGGTGGGCGCGTTCGTGATGCGGCCCCGGGCCCCGGTCGGCGCCTTCGTGATGCCGCGCCCGCCCCGGCCGCGCCCTCGTGACGCCGCCTCCAGTCCCCGCCCCGCGATCCCGTCAAGCCACCCCTGTGTGTCCCCCGCGCGCACCCCACCCCGTCAAGCTGCCTCCGTCTTCTCCGCGCGCACCCCGCCCCGCAACCCCCACCCCACCAGCACCGTCCCGCAGGCCAACACCGCCGCCAGGGTCGCGTAGCCGTGCGTCAGGGTGGTGGACGCGGCGACCCCGGCCACCAGCAACGGGCCGCCCGCGTCGCCCAGTTCGCGGCCCAGTTCGGCCGCGCCCATGGTCTGGCCGAGGCGTTCCTTCGGGGTCGAGGAGGCCAGGGTCGCGAAGCCCAGGGGAGTGATCAGGCCCGTGCCGACGCCGATCAGGGCGGCGGCGAGCAGCACTCCCGTGAGGCCCGGCAGCATCGCGCAGGCCAGCCCCGCCGCCGTGAGCAGCAGCCCGGCGGTGAGGCCGGTCCGCGCGGTCAGCCGCCCGGCGTCCAGGGCCCGTCCCGTACGGGGCTGCACGACCGCCGCACACGCGGCCAGCACCGACACCGCCGCCCCCGTCGCCACCGTGCCGAGCCCCGCCGCCCGGCCGGACACCGGCAGGAACCCCACCCCGACCGACAGCGCGGCCGTGGCCCCGGCGAGCGCGGCCGTCGGCAGCAGGAACGCCGGGTCCGCCAGCCGCCGCGCCAGGTCCAGCACCGTCTGCCGGGCCCGGGGGAGCGGCGGTACGACGGGTACGGCGGCCAGCGCCCACACCGCGACGGCCGCGCCGAGCACCGTCAGCACCGTGAACAGCAGCCGCAGCCCGCCCGCCCACACCAGCACCCCGCCGAGCAGCGGACCCAGCGTGTAGCCGATCGACTTGTAGAAGCCGTAGCCGCCGAACGCCCGCCCCTGCTTCGCCGCCGGGTTCAGCCGGGACACCAGCGCGGACGCGGCCGGCGAGAACGCGGACGCCGCCGCCCCCTGCCCCAGCCGCGCGGCCCACAACCACCCCGGGCTGTCCGCGAGCACGTACAGCGCGGACGCGAGGGCGAACGCCACCAGCCCGCCGAGCAGCACCGGTCGCGCCCCGACGCGGTCGGCCAGCGTGCCGAACACCGGCTTGAGCAGGACCTCGGCGCCGTCGTAGAGGGCGAGCAGCCCGCCGAGGACGAGCAGCGAGGTGACCGCGTCCTTGCCCGCGCCCCCGAGGTTCGCGGCGATGCCGTGCGCCCCGAAGGCGGTGGTGAACCCGGCGGCATACAGCGGCCACATCCGCCGACGCGCGGGGTCACTCCCCGGCGTCACTGTTCCCCGGCCGCAGATGCCCGACGTGGTGCACGGCCCGGTCGAGGAGCCCGGCGGCCCGGCGGTCGTGCAGCGCGTACACCACCGACCGCCCGCGGCGCTCGCCCACGACCAGCCCCAGGTTCCGCAGCAACCGCAACTGGTGCGAGCACGCATCCCGCGCGGCGTCCGCTCCCTGACTCATGCGGGCATCCTACCCAGCGCCCCCTCGTCGCTTAACGATGTTCAACAACCCGCTGTTTCGCCGCCCGGCGATCCGCACCGGCCCAGGGCAGCCCAGGTCGATGTCGGATTCTCGCCAGCCCTGCCCGCGCCCGTCGCCGATGCTGGAGGCATGCAGAACGGGATGCACACCGACCGAGAGCGCTGCGTGCGCGCCGTCCAGTCAAAGGACGCCCGCTTCGACGGCTGGTTCTTCACGGCGGTCCTGACGACCCGCATCTACTGCCGGCCCAGCTGCCCCGTCGTCCCGCCCAAGCCCGAGAACATGACCTTCTACCCCAGCGCGGCCGCCTGTCAGCAGGCCGGCTTCCGCGCCTGCAAGCGCTGCCGTCCCGACACCAGCCCTGGCTCCCCGGAGTGGAACCAGCGTGCCGACCTCGTGGCCCGCGCGATGCGGTTGATCGCCGACGGCGTCGTGGACCGCGAGGGCGTCCCCGGGCTCGCCGCCCGCCTCGGCTACAGCACCCGCCAGATCGAACGCCAGCTGCTCGCCGAACTCGGCGCCGGCCCGCTGTCCCTCGCCCGCGCCCAACGTGCCCAGACCGCCCGCCTGTTGATCGAGACCACCCCGCTGCCGATGGCGGAGATCGCCTTCGCCGCCGGCTTCTCCTCGATCCGCACCTTCAACGACACGGTCCGCGAGGTCTTCGCCCTGTCCCCGAGCGAGCTGCGCGCCCGCCTGCCCGGGAACACACCCCCGGCCGCCACCCCCGGCACCCTCGTCCTGCGCCTCCCCTTCCGAGCCCCCCTCAACCCCGACAACCTCTTCGGCCACCTCGCCGCGACCGCCGTACCCGGCGTCGAGGAGTGGCGCGACGGCGCCTACCGCCGCACGCTCCGCCTCCCGTACGGCCACGGCGTCGCGTCGCTGGCCCCCGAGCCCGACCACATCGCCTGCCGCGTCACCCTCAGCGACCTGCGCGACCTGACCGTGGCGATCAGCCGCTGCCGCCGCATGCTGGACCTGGACGCCGATCCGGTGGCCGTCGACGACCAGCTCCGCACGGATCCCGTCCTGGCCCCGCTGGTCGACAAGGCCCCGGGCCGGCGGGTGCCGCGCACGGTCGACGAGGCCGAGTTCGCCGTGCGGGCCGTCCTCGGCCAGCAGGTCTCCACGGCCGCCGCCCGCACCCACGCGGCCCGTCTGGTCACCGCGCACGGCGACCCGGTGGACGACCCGGAGGGCGGCCTCACCCACCTCTTCCCGACCCCCGAGGCCCTGGCAGCCCTGGACCCCGAGACCCTGGCGATGCCCCGCACCCGGCGCACCACCTTCACCACCCTGGTCACCCGACTGGCCTCCGGTGCCATCCACTTGGGCCCGGAGAGCGACTGGCCCGAGACCCGCGCCCGTCTCCTCGCCCTCCCCGGCTTCGGCCCCTGGACGGTCGACGTCATCGCCATGCGCGCCCTCGGCGACCCGGACGCCTTCCTCCCCACCGATCTCGGAATCCGCCGCGCGGCCCAGGAGTTGGGCCTGCCCTCCACCCCGGGAGCGCTGACCACCCGCGCGACGGCCTGGCGGCCGTGGCGGGCGTACGCGGTCCAGTACCTGTGGGCGACGGACAGCCACCCGATCAACTTCCTCCCGGTGTAAGGACGTTCATGAAGCAGCACACCGTCATCAGCAGCCCCTACGGCCCCCTCACCCTCGTCGCCGAGGACGGCGTCCTGTGCGGCCTCTACATGACCGACCAACGCCACCGTCCGGCCGAGGAGACGTTCGGAGACCGCGACGACAGCCCCTTCGGCGAGGCGGAGGAACAGCTGACGGCCTACTTCGACGGCGAGTTGAAGGAGTTCACCCTCGAACTCCGCCTGAACGGGACTCCGTTCCAGCGCACGGTGTGGGACCAGCTCCGCCGGATCCCGTACGGCGAGACCCGCTCCTACGGCCAACTCGCCGCCGCCCTCGGCAGTCCGGCCGCCTCCCGAGCGGTCGGCCTGGCCAACGGAAAGAACCCGGTCGGCATCATCGTCCCCTGCCACCGCGTGGTCGGCGCCGACGGCAGCCTGACGGGCTACGGCGGCGGCCTGCCCCGCAAACAACGCCTCCTGGACTTCGAACGGGGAACGGCCCTGTTCTAGCGGGTAATGTTCCGTCGGTGCTGGCCGAACAACGACACCAACTGATCCTGCGGGCGCTGCGATCCGGCGGCACCGTCACCGTGACGGACCTCTCCGACCGGCTCGGAGCCAGCGCCGCGACGGTCCGCCGCGACCTCCTCAAGCTGGAAGGGGACGGACTGCTCACCCGGGTGCACGGGGGAGCGGTCGTCGAGGACGAACCGGCGCCCTTCGCCGAGGCCGCCGAGGCACGGGTGCCGGGGAAGGACGCGATCGCCGCCCGGGCCGCCGCGATGATCGAGGACGGTCAGTCGGTGATCCTCGACTCAGGCACCACCGTCCACCGGCTCGCCCGCCGGCTCCACGGACGCCGGATCACGGTCGTCACCAACAACCTCGCCGTGTACGAGGAACTCCTCCCGGACGACAGCGTCGACCTGATGCTGCTCGGCGGCATGGTCATCCGTGCGTCGCGCATGCTGGACGGCTTCATGGCCGAGGACAACCTCCGCCAGGTGCACGCCGACTGGCTCTTCATGGGCGCCTGCGGGGTCCGGGCCGGCGGGCAGGTCATGGACACCACGGTCGCCGAGGTGCCCGCGCGGCGCGCCATGATCGCCGCCGCCGACAAGGTGGCGCTCCTCGCCGACGGCTCCAAGTTCCCCGGCACCGGCATGGTGAAGATCTGCGACCCCGAGGAACTGGACGTCGTCGTCACCGACACCCCGCCCCACGCCACGACCCGCGCGGCGCTGGAGGAGGCGGGCGTACGGGTGGTGCGGGCGCCGGAGTCCGAAGACGCCTAGTCTTCGTGGTCCGTGCTCAGCCGGCGCAGCAGCTCCGGCAGTGCGGTGCCGATCGGCTCGCGTACGACCTCGTCGGCGATCTCGTCGTACGGCGTCGGCTCGGCGTTGACGATGACGAGCCGCGCCCCGTGGTCGGCGGCGACGCCCGCGAGCCCGGCGGCGGGCTGCACCTGCAGACTGGTGCCGACGGCGATGAACACCTGGCACGCCTTGCTGATGGCGACGGCCTCACCGAGCACCACCGGATCGAGCCGCTCACCGAACATGACGGTCGCGGACTTCAGGACGCCGCCGCACTCCAGGCACGGCGGGTCGTCCTCACCGGCCTCGACCCGGGCCAGGGCGTCCTCCATGGAGCCACGCGCGTGGCAGCGGGTGCACACCACCTGACGTGCGGTGCCGTGCAGTTCGAGCACCTTGCGGGCCGTCGTCCCGGCGAGCTGGTGCAGCCCGTCCACGTTCTGCGTGATCACCCGCACCGGCACGCCCGACTTCTCCAGCTCGGCCACGGCCCGGTGCGCGGCGTTCGGCTCGGCGAGCAGCGTCCGGTTCGCGCGCCGCATCTGCCACGAGCGCCGCCGGATCTCGGGGTCCCCCATGTAGTACTCGTACGTCACGAGCTTCTCGGCTCCGGGATCCTTCCGCCACAGCCCGTTCGGCCCGCGGTAGTCCGGGATGCCGGAGTCGGTCGATATACCGGCGCCGCTCAGGATGGCGACGAGGGGCTTGGTCATGGGGCCGAGGGTAGGGGGGCGTGCCGGGGCGGGGCGAACGTTTATCCGTGCGCTCGGCGGCCGTTCTCCAGCTCGGCCGTCCCGGACCCCTCGTCCAGCACGTCCAGGGCGGCCAGGACGCGGTCGCCGAGGGTGCCCAGGAGGTAGTCGCCGAGGTCCTCGCGGGCGACCAGGCGCCAGGACAGGAGTTCCTCCTCCTGCAGACGGATCGCCTTGAGGTCGTCCTCGGTCAGGACTCCGCCGTCGTACAGGTAGGCGACCAGCGGCGGGAAGCCGGGCCGGTAGACCCAGTCCACCGCGAGCAGCCGTCCGAGCTCGCGGTCCAGGCCGATCTCCTCCAGCGTCTCGCGGTGGGCGCCCTGGCGCGGGGTCTCGCCGTCGTCGGACTCGATGGTGCCGCCCGGCAGGGCCCAGCCCTCACGGTAGTTGGGCTCCACCAGCAGCACCCGGCCCTCCGTGTCACGGAAGAGCGCGGCGGCGCCGGAGAGGATGCGGGGCAGGCCCGCGAGGTACGCGGCGAATTCTTCGGAGCTGGTCACACAGGAAGGGTAACCAGCCGCAGGGGTCAGCTCTCCGCCTCCGCCAGGTGCAGCGTCCGCTCGGCCAGCTCGCTGATCCGCACCCCGTCGAAACCGAACACCGCGCTGCGGACCGTGTCCTCCAGCGGGTCCTTCCACTGGGACGGGATCTCCTCCGCCCCGGTGAGGACGCCCGCCACCGAGCCCGCCGTCGCGCCGTTGGAGTCGGTGTCCAGACCGCCGCGGACGGTGAGGGTGATGGTGCGGGTGAAGTCGCCGTCGCCGTACAGCAGGCCCGCGGTGAGCACGGCCGCGTTGGGGATGGTGTGGATCCAGCCGAGGCCGGTGGTCTCCTCGCCGACCGTGGCGAGCGTGTCCTCCCAGGTCATCCGGGTGTCGTGGAGCGAGACGACCCGGCGTACGGTGCGCGCCAGCCGGCTGGAGGCCGGGATGACGGCCAGCCCCTCGTCCACCGCGTGCCGGACCGTCGGCGCCGTGAACGCCGCCGCGATCAGCGCCGCCGCCCACATCGCCCCGTACACCCCGTTGCCGGTGTGCGAGAGCACCGCGTCCCGGCGGGCCAGCGAGGCGGCGCGGCGCGGAACGCCCGGGCAGGTCCAGCCGTAGATGTCGGCCCGGATCAGGGCGCCGATCCACTCCTGGTACGGGTTGTCGAAGGTGGCCGTCAGCGGCGGTTTCAGCCCGTTCGCGAGGTTCCGGTACGCCGCCCGTTCCGCCGTGAACGTCTGCAGGTACGGCAGTCTCAGCAGCCACAGGTCGCCGACCTGCTCGGTGCTGAACCCGAAGCCGTGGGTCTCCAGCAGGTCGAGGCCGAGGATGGCGTAGTCGACGTCGTCGTCCCGGCAGCTGCCGTGGATCCGGCCGCGCACGCACTGGCGCCACTCGGGGCGCAGCTCGAAGCCGTCGCTCTCGACGGCCGGCTCGGGAAGGTAGTCGGTCAGGGGCAGCGCGGCGGCCTGCCGCAGATAGCGGTCGATGCGGTCCCGCGTCCACAGGTCGCCCTGCTCGACCGGTTTGCCGAGCATGTTGCCCGCGATCCGGCCGAGCCAGCCCCCGAGGACGCGGTCGGCGAGCTCTGGCTCAGTGCCCACAGGGGTCATAGCTCCGGTTTACCCAATTCCGGGGGCGCGTGTGCGGTTTCGGCCGTCCGCACAGGCGCCTGACACGGCGCTCGTACGTTGCTCCCACGCCGTTCCCAGGGGCCGGTCGGTGCATGACGGCGGGGGTGTGCTCCGGTTAAGGTCACAGCGGCGCGACTGGCCTTGACATGCCTCGGGGCCCGGAGAGCAAGGGGAAACAGGTGACACAGCGCGTGCTCATCGCCGCGGACAAGTTCAAGGGCTCGCTGACGGCCGTGCAGGTCGCCGAGCGGGTGACGGCCGGGCTGCGCCGGGCCGTGCCGGGCCTGGAGGTGGAGGCGCTGCCCGTGGCCGACGGCGGCGACGGGACCGTGGACGCGGCGGTCGCGGCCGGTTTCGAGCGCCGCGAGGTGCGGGTCGCCGGGCCGCTCGGACAGGAGGTCACGGCCGCGTTCGCGCTCCGGGCCGGCACGGCGGTCGTCGAGATGGCGGAGGCGAGCGGACTCCAGCGGCTGCCCAGAGGTGTCTTCGCGCCGCTCACGGCCTCCACGTACGGCTCCGGCGAACTGCTGCGGGCCGCACTGGACGCGGGCGCGCGCACGATCGTGTTCGGCGTCGGCGGCAGCGCGACGACCGACGGCGGCGCGGGCATGCTCTCCGCCCTCGGCTCGCGGTTCCTGGACGCGGACGGGGAGCCGGTACCGCCGGGCGGCGGCGGACTCGCGGAGCTGGCGTCCGCCGACCTGTCGGACCTGGACCCGCGGCTTGCGGACGTGGAGCTGATCCTGGCCAGCGACGTCGACAACCCGCTGACCGGCCCCACGGGCGCCGCGGCCGTCTACGGCCCGCAGAAGGGCGCCTCCCCGGACGACGTGGAGATCCTCGACTCGGCCCTCGCGCACTACGCGAAGGTGCTGGAGGAAACCGCCGGCGTGCACGCGGCCGAGTACGCCGCGTCCCCGGGCGCGGGCGCCGCAGGCGGCATCGGCTACGGCGCCCTGCTGCTCGGCGCCCGCTTCCGCCCCGGTATCGAGGTCATGCTGGAGGTGCTGGGCTTCGCCCCGGCGCTGGAGTGGGCCACGCTGGTGATCACCGGCGAGGGCTCCCTCGACGAACAGACCCTGCACGGCAAGGCCCCCGCCGGTGTCGCCGCGGCGGCCCGGGCGGCGGACAAGGAGGTCGTCGCGGTGTGCGGCCGCCTCGCCCTGCCGCCGGAGGCGCTGGGACGGGCGGGGATCCGGCGGGTGTACCCCCTGACGGACGCCGAGCCCGACATCGCCAAGTGCATCGCGGACGCCGGGCCGATCCTGGAGCGGGTGGCGGAACAGATCGGCCGGGACTTCCTGAGCTGACGTTCGGCCCGGCCCGCCCGTCCGGCGTTTGAGGACGAGGCCCGTCCAGGGCCGAAGCGGGGGGCTGGGGGCGGTAGCCCCCCGTGGGGCGGCACACCGACGCCGCGCACGGAACAGCGAGGGCCCCGAACCATGCCGGTCCGGGGCCCAAGCCGACGCAGTGCTACGGCAGCTGTGCCGCCCGGGCCTCGCGTCGGTTGTCGCGGAAGTTGTTCACCCGGCGGGCCGTGGCGAACAGGGGGATGACCGCGCCCGTGACCAGCTGCAGCGCGCAGCCCGTCTGGAGCAGCAGCTGTCCGCTCGGCGCGTCGAACGCCCAGGCCGCGAGCAGCCCCATCGACACGACGATCCAGGACAGCATCGCCACCGCGAGACGGCCCCGCGGCTTCGGGTACTCCACCCGGCTCACCATCAGCCAGGCCGTGCCGAGGATCGCGAGCAGCGTCGCCACGAAGGGCAGCTCCAGCAGCACGATCGACACGACCGTCAGCGCGCCGAACGGCGAGGGCATGCCCTGGAACATGCCGTTCGGCACCGTCACGCAGGAGAAGCGCGCCAGACGCAGGACGACGGCCAGGAGCACCACGATCGCCCCGACAGCGGCCACTCTCTGGTGTGCGTCGTCCGCGACCATGCCGTAGACGAGGACGAAGTACGCCGGTGCCAGACCGAAGCTGATCAGGTCGGAGAGGTTGTCCAGCTCCGCGCCCATGGGGGAGGAGCGCAGCTTGCGCGCGACCAGGCCGTCGAACAGGTCGAAGACCGCCGCGCACAGCATCAGGATCACCGCCGTGGCCGCGCTGTGGCGGGCCATGCCGGTCTCCTGGTCGCCGGTGAGGTGCGGGATGAGGATCCCGGTGGTGGTGAAGTACACCGCCATGAACCCGCACGTGGCGTTGCCGAGGGTGAGGGTGTCCGCTATTGAGAGGCGGAGAGAGAGGGGCATCTCCTCCTCTTCGTCCACCTCGTCGGCCTCGGGCACCCAGCCCGCCTGGGTATCAGGATCAATCACGGTCAATGCGAGTCACCCCAGCCACGGTCTTCTGACCGACCTCGACCGCGACCTCCACGCCCTCGGGCAGGTAGATGTCGACGCGCGAGCCGAAGCGGATCAGCCCGATGCGGTCGCCCTGCTCGACCTTCGTGCCCTGCGGGATGTACGGCACGATGCGGCGGGCCACCGCGCCGGCGATCTGGATCATCTCGATGTCGCCGAGTTCGGTGTCGAAATGCCAGACTACGCGCTCGTTGTTCTCGCTCTCCTTGTTGAACGCCGGAACGAACCCGCCGGGGATGTGCTCGACCGACGTCACCGTGCCGGAGAGCGGAGCGCGGTTGACGTGGACGTTGAGCGGGCTCATGAAGATCGCGACGCGGGTCCGGCCGTCCTTCCACGGCATGATGCTCTGCACCACGCCGTCGGCGGGCGAGATGACCCGGCCCGGGGCGATCTCGCGCTCGGGGTCGCGGAAGAACCACAGCATGCCGGCCGCGAGCGCGGTGGCGGGCACGGCCACGGCCTTGGCGACGCCGGAGCGGCGGGCGCGGACCAGGCTGAGGGCTGCGGTGGCGACGGTCGGGAGAAGCCACGGCGATGCTCCGCGCGCAAGACGTACGCCTGCCAGGCTGTCGCGTGGTGCAGAGGTTTGGCTGTGGGGCATGGATGACCTTCGTAGCGGATGATGCCGCGCTGTAACGGGGGACGGCGGCTTTCCCGGGATCGTACCGGTCGCGGACCACAACTGGGCAAGCCAGGAAGACGAGTCGGCGACCGAAGACTGCCTACGGGGTGTGATCTTCTTCTCCAAGAAAACACCCCGTATCCGGACATCTAGCCCTGGAACCGATACTCTTCGAGCAGCCTGCGACCGATGATCATTTTCTGGATTTCGGCGGTACCTTCACCGATCAGCAGCATCGGCGCCTCGCGGTAGAGACGCTCGATCTCGTACTCCTTGGAGAAGCCGTAACCGCCGTGGATCCGGAAGGCGTCCTCCACGACCTCCTTGCAGTACTCCGAGGCCAGGTACTTCGCCATTCCGGCCTCGAGGTCGTTTCGTTCGCCGGAGTCCTTTTTGCGTGCGGCGTTCACCATCATCGCATGGGCGGCCTCGACCTTGGTAGCCATCTCGGCCAGCTTGAACTGGATGGCCTGGTGCTGGGCGATCGGCTTGCCGAACGTGTGCCGCTGCTGGGCGTACTGGACGCCGAGCTCGAAGGCACGCTGAGCGACGCCGCAGCCACGCGCCGCCACGTTCACCCGGCCAACCTCGACGCCGTCCATCATTTGGTAAAAACCTCGGCCGGTCTGGCCGCCGAGCACCCGGTCGGCGGGAATCCGCAGGCCGTCCATGATGAGCTCGGTGGTGTCGACGCCCTTGTAGCCCATCTTGTCGATCTTCCCGGGGATGGTGAGGCCCGGGCGGACCTCCCCGAAGCCGGGCTCCTTCTCGACCAGGAAGGTCGTCATCGACTTGTGGGGCGCGGTGCCCTCGGGGTGTCCTTCATCACTTCGGACGAGTACGGCGACCAGACTTGACGTTCCGCCGTTGGTGAGCCACATCTTCTGGCCGTTGAGGACGTATTCGTCGCCGTCCCTGACCGCCTTGGAGGTGATGGCGGACACGTCCGAACCGAGACCCGGCTCCGACATCGAGAAGGCGCCGCGGATGTCGCCGGCCGCCATGCGCGGCAGGAAGTGGTCCTTCTGCTCCTGCGTGCCGTGCTGCTTGAGCATGTATGCCACGATGAAGTGGGTGTTGATGATGCCGGACACCGACATCCAGCCGCGGGCGATCTCCTCGACGCAGAGCGCGTACGTCAGGAGCGACTCGCCCAGACCCCCGTACTCCTCGGGGATCATCAGGCCGAACAGACCCAACTCCTTGAGACCGTCGACGATCGCTTGCGGGTACTCGTCGCGGTGCTCCAGCTCGGTGGCGACCGGGATGATCTCCTTGTCCACGAAGTCGCGGACGGTGGAGAGGATCTCCTGCTGGATGTCCGTCAGACCGGCGGTCTGGGCGAGGCGGGCCATTACTTCTCCTGCTGCTTCAGCTCCGGGCGGCCGGGCTGCTCGCCGCCGCGCTCCTTGATGTACGTCTCGGTCGGCACCATCACCTTGCGGCGGAACACGCAGACCAGCGTGCCGTCCTGCTTGTAGCCCTTGGTCTCGACGTAGACGATCCCGCGGTCGTTCTTCGACTTCGACGGCCACTTGTCGAGCACGGTCGTCTGGCCGTAGATCGTGTCGCCGTGGAAGGTCGGCGCCACGTGCCTGAGCGACTCGATCTCCAGGTTGGCGATCGCCTTGCCGGAGATGTCCGGTACGGACATGCCGAGCAGCAGGGAGTAGATGTAGTTCCCCACGACGACGTTCTTGCCGAAGTCCGTCGTCTTCTCCGCATAGTTGGTGTCCATGTGGAGCGGGTGGTGGTTCATGGTGAGGAGACAGAACAGGTGGTCGTCGTACTCCGTGACCGTCTTGCCCGGCCAGTGCTTGTACGTCGCCCCGACCTCGAACTCCTCGTAGGTGCGTCCGAACTGCATCGCGCTCAGGGCTCCTCAGTTGTCGGGGATCTCGAACTTCGACGTGCGCTGCATGCCCGCCGCACGGCCCTTGCCCGAGATGACCAGCGCCATCTTCCGGCTGGCCTCGTCGATCATCTCGTCGCCGAGCATCGCCGAGCCCTTCTTGCCGCCCGCCTCGGAGGTGTAGTAGTCGTACGCGTCCAGGATCAGCTCGGCGTGGTCGTAGTCCTCCTGGGAGGGCGAGAAGATCTCGTTGGACGCCTCGACCTGGCCCGGGTGCAGCACCCACTTGCCGTCGAAGCCGAGCGCGGCGGCGCGCTGCGCGACCTCGCGGTAGCCGTCGATGTTGCGGATCTGCAGGTAGGGGCCGTCGATCGCCTGGAGGTTGTTGGCGCGGGCGGCCATCAGGATCTTCATCAGGATGTAGTGGTAGGCGTCCGCCGGGTAGCCGGGCGGCTGCTCGCCCACGACCAGCGACTTCATGTTGATGGACGCCATGAAGTCGGCCGGGCCGAAGATGATCGTCTCGACGCGCTGGGAGGCCGTCGCGATCTCGTTGACGTTGTTGAGGCCCTGGGCGTTCTCGATCTGCGCCTCGATGCCGATCTTGCCGACCTCGAAGCCCATCGTCTTCTCGATCTGCGTCAGCAGCAGGTCGAGGGCGACGATCTGCTGGGCGTCCTGCACCTTCGGCAGCATGATGCAGTCGAGGTTCTGGCCGGCTCCCTCGACGACCGTGACGACGTCGCGGTACGTCCACTCGGTCGTCCAGTCGTTGACGCGCACGACCCTCGTCTTGCCCGTCCAGTCACCCTCGTTGAGGAACTTCACGATGGTGTGCCGCGCCTCGGGCTTGGCGAGCGGGGCGCACGCGTCCTCCAGGTCGAGGAAGACCTGGTCGGCGGGGAGACCCTGGGCCTTCTCCAGGAAGCGGGGGTTGCTGCCCGGCACGGCCAGGCAGGAGCGCCGCGGGCGGAGACGGTTGACGGTCATGCGGGGACCTCCAGGGGGTCGAGCTTGTTCGCTTTCCGGATCTCGTCGACGATGCGGCCGATGATGCCGGTGATGTCGAAGTCCTTAGGGGTGAAGACGGCGGCCACGCCGGCGGCCCTGAGCTGCTCGGCATCTCCATTGGGGATGATCCCACCGGCGATGACGGGTATATCTGTGGCACCGGCCACACGGAGCCGCTCCAGGACGTCCGGCACGAGCTGGGCGTGCGAGCCGGAGAGGATCGACAGGCCGACCGCGTGCACGTCCTCGGCGAGGGCCGCGTCCACGATCTGCTCGGGCGTCAGACGGATGCCCTGGTAGACGACCTCGAACCCGGCGTCGCGGGCCCGCACTGCGATCTGCTCGGCGCCGTTGGAGTGCCCGTCCAGGCCCGGCTTGCCGACCAGGAAGCGCAGCTTGCCGACGCCGAGGTCGCGGGCGGTGGCGTCCACCCTGCGACGCACCTCACTCATGGCCGAGCCCTCCGCGGCGGTGACCGCGACCGGCGCGGAGGACACACCGGTGGGCGCCCGGTACTCGCCGAACACCTCGCGCAGGGCCCCGGCCCACTCGCCGGTCGTGACCCCGGCGCGGGCGCACTCCAGGGTGGCCTCCATGAGGTTGTCCGTACCGCGCGCGGCCTCCTTCAGCCTCTCCAGCGCCTTGCACGGGCGGGGGTGGTTGAAGGGCGGCTGGTAGCGGGTGTCCCGCCAGTTCTGCAGCGCTTTGACGACCCGGGCCTCGACGGCCGGGTCGACGGTCTGGATGGCCGTGTCGAGGTCGGCGGTCAGCGGATTGGGCTCGGTCGTCTCGAAGATGTTGACGCCGACGATCTTCTCCTGGCCGGACTCGATACGAGCCCGCCGCTCGGCGTGCGAGGAGACGAGCTGCGACTTGAGGTAGCCGGACTCGACGGCGGCCATCGCGCCGCCCATCTCCTGGATCCGCTCGATCTCGGCGAGGGAGTCCTCGACCAGCCGGCCGACCTTCTCCTCGATCACCTTCGAGCCCTCGAAGATGTCCTCGTACTCCAGCAGGTCGCTCTCGTGGGCGAGCACCTGCTGGATGCGCAGCGACCACTGCTGGTCCCAGGGGCGGGGCAGGCCGAGGGCCTCGTTCCAGGCCGGCAGCTGCACGGCACGCGCGCGTGCGTCCTTCGAGAGGGTCACCGCCAGCATCTCCAGCACGATCCGCTGGACGTTGTTCTCCGGCTGCGCCTCGGTCAGGCCGAGGGAGTTGACCTGGACGCCGTACCGGAAGCGGCGCTGTTTGGGGTTCTCGATGCCGTACCGCTCGAGCGTGATCTTCTCCCAGATCCGCCCGAACGCCCGCATCTTGCACATCTCCTCGATGAAGCGGACACCCGCGTTCACGAAGAAGGAGATACGGGCCACGACGTCCCCGAACTTCTCCTCGGGGACCTGCCCTGAGTCGCGTACGGCATCGAGAACCGCGATCGCGGTGGACATCGCGTACGCGATCTCCTGGACCGGCGTGGCGCCCGCCTCCTGCAGGTGGTAGCTGCAGATGTTGATCGGGTTCCACTTCGGTATGTGGGAGACCGTGTACGCGATCATGTCCGTCGTCAGCCGGAGTGAGGGCCCCGGCGGGAAGACATGGGTCCCCCGCGACAGGTATTCCTTGACGATGTCGTTCTGGGTCGTGCCCTGGAGCTTGGTGATGTCGGCACCTTGCTCCTCGGCGACGACCTGGTAGAGCGCCAGCAGCCACATGGCGGTGGCGTTGATCGTCATCGAGGTGTTCATCTGCTCCAGGGGGATGTCCTGGAACAGCCGGCGCATGTCACCGAGGTGCGCGATCGGCACGCCGACCCGGCCCACCTCGCCGCGGGCGAGGATGTGGTCGGAGTCGTAACCGGTCTGCGTCGGCAGGTCGAAGGCCACGGAAAGGCCCGTCTGCCCCTTGGCGAGGTTGCGCCGGTACAGCTCGTTGGACGCCTCGGCGGTGGAATGCCCGGCGTACGTGCGCATGAGCCACGGCCGGTCCTTCTCCCGCCTGCCTTCGGCGTTCTGACGCTCAGTCATCTATGACCCCGGGTGTCTCAGACGTTGCGGAAGCGGTTGATGGCGTCGACGTGCTTGGCGCGCATCTCCTCGTCGCGCACGCCGAGGCCCTCCTCGGGGGCCAGGCAGAGCACGCCGACCTTGCCCTGGTGGAGGTTGCGGTGCACGTCGTAGGCGGCCTGCCCGGTGTCCTCCAGGGAGTAGACCTTGGAGAGCGTCGGGTGGATCTTGCCCTTCGCGATGAGCCGGTTGGCCTCCCAGGCCTCGCGGTAGTTGGCGAAGTGCGAGCCGATGATCCGCTTCAGCGACATCCACAGGTAGCGGTTGTCGTACTCGTGCATGTAGCCCGAGGTGGAGGCGCAGGTGGTGATGGTGCCGCCCTTGCGGGTGACGAAGACGCTCGCGCCGAAGGTCTCGCGGCCGGGGTGCTCGAAGACGATGTCGATGTCCTCGCCGCCGGTCAGCTCGCGGATGCGCTTGCCGAAGCGCTTCCACTCCTTCGGGTCCTGGGTCTGCTCGTCCTTCCAGAACCGGTAGCCCTCGGCGTTGCGGTCGATGACGTTCTCGGCGCCCATCGAGCGGCAGATGTCCGCCTTCTCGGGGCTGGAGACGACACAGATCGGGGTGGCGCCGCCGGCCAGCGCGAACTGGGTGGCGTACGAGCCCAGGCCGCCGCTCGCGCCCCAGATCAGGACGTTGTCGCCCTGCTTCATGCCGGCGCCGTTGCGGGAGACCAGCTGGCGGTAGGCGGTGGAGTTGACCAGGCCCGGAGCGGCGGCCTCCTCCCAGGACAGGTGGCCCGGCTTGGGCATCAGCTGGTTGGACTTGACCAGGGCGATCTCGGCGAGGCCGCCGAAGTTGGTCTCGAAGCCCCAGATGCGCTGCTCGGGGTCGAGCATGGTGTCGTTGTGGCCGTCGCTGGACTCCAGCTCGACCGACAGACAGTGCGCGACGACCTCGTCACCGGGCCGCCAGGCGTTGACGCCGGGGCCGGTGCGCAGGACGACGCCCGCGAGGTCGGAACCGATGATGTGGTACGGCAGGTCGTGGCGCTTGGTGAGCTCGCTGACCTTGCCGTAGCGCTCCAGGAACCCGAAGGTCGACAGGGGCTCGAAGATCGAGGTCCACACGGAGTTGTAGTTGACCGAGGAGGCCATCACGGCCACCAGGGCCTCGCCCGGGCCGAGCTCCGGCAGGGGAACCTCGTCCAGGTGGAGCGACTTGCGCGGGTCCTTGTCACGGGTCTGCATGCCCGCGAACATCTCCGTCTCGTCCTTGTGCACGGTGATCGCGCGGTACGACTCGGGGAGCGGCAGGGCGGCGAAGTCGGCGGGCGTCGAGTCCGGCGACTGGATCGCGTCCAGGATGTCCTTCACGGTCACGGTGTTGCCTCCGGCGATGGGCGTCCTGAGGGAGGGACGCTGAGGGTTACGTCGGTGTGCTGCTGAGGGTTTCGGGAAGTGCCGTCGGTTCGGCGGGGGTGCTTCGGCAGCGCTTTGTGGCGCGGGAGGTTGCCTGTGACGCAGGCGCCGGGCGAGCAGGCGGTGGGCCTGCCGGGGACAGCCCGGACACCATCAACGTATGACACCGCGTGTCAGGTGACAAGGCACTGAGTGCCATGAATGTGCTCTCAGATGAAATCTTTACGTAACAAATGAGCGATGATCGATCGAACGGCCCTTGAAATGTGCCTGAAAACGGGCCCCGACATGCCAAAACGGCCACCCCGAGGGGTGGCCGTCGTCACAGTCGTCCGGGGCGCTCAGCGCTCCTTCAGCGCCTGCTCGATGGTCCGCATGACCTCGTCCAGCGGGGCGTCGGTACGCGCCACGGTGACCAGGACCTCGCCCTGGGCGGAGACCGACGCGGGGGAGGGGCCCGGCCTGGATGCCGTCGAGCGGCCCGCTCCGATGCCCGTCCCGAACGTCTTGCGCACGATCGCGAACGCGTGGTCCAGCTGCGCCTCCACGTCGCCCTGGCCGCCGGCCCGCAGCCAGCGCCGCAGCACATGGTTGTGGGCGGTGACCACCGCGGACGCGGCGACCTCAGCGAGCAGCGGGTCGTCGTTGGCGTCGTCGTCGTGCGCGTGCTCGTCGAAGTGGCCGAGGAGATAGCGGGTGAAGAGGCGCTCGTAGCGGGCCACCGACGCGATCTCCGCCTCGCGCAGGGTGGGCACCTCACGCGTGAGCTTGTAGCGGGCGACCGAGATCTCCGGCCGGGCCGCGTACATCCGCATGACTTCCTTGATCCCGCGGCACACCGTGTCGAGCGGGTGCTCGTGCGCCGGGGCCGCGTTGAGCACCGCCTCGGCGCGGATCAGCGTGTCGTCGTGGTCGGGGAAGATCGCCTCTTCCTTGGAGCGGAAGTGGCGGAAGAAGGTGCGGCGGGCGACCCCGGCCGCGGCGGCGATCTCGTCGACCGTGGTCGCCTCGTACCCCTTGGTCGCGAACAACTCCATGGCCGCGGCCGCCAGTTCTCGGCGCATCTTGAGCCGCTGGGCGGCGGCGCGGCTGCCTGCGGCACTTTCCGGCGCGTCGGGCGTGGCTGGTGTACGTGAGGACCTGGCGGGCTGGGACATGACCCGAACGTACTGCATGTCCGCAGCGTGCCGCGCAGGTACCGGGGTTCCCCGGCCCCGGGTGGACGGGGGGACGCCGGGTCGGGCGGGCGGGGGCCGGCCGCCGGGGTCGAGCAGTCCGCCCCAGTCCGCTTCCGCTGTGAACCAGTCGCCGACGCCGTCAGCGGCGGGCATATTCGCGGAAGCCGCGGCCGGTCTTGCGGCCGAGGCAGCCCGCGGCCACCAGGTGCTCCAGGAGCGGGGCCGGGGCCAGGCCCGGGTCGCGGAACTCGCGGTGCAGGACCTTCTCGATCGCGAGGGACACATCGAGCCCGACAACGTCCAGCAGCTCGAAGGGGCCCATCGGGTAGCCGCCGCCCAGCTTCATCGCTGCGTCGATGTCGTCCAGGGACGCGTAGTGCTCCTGGACCATCTTGATCGCGTTGTTGAGGTACGGGAACAGCAGGGCGTTCACGATGAAGCCCGCGCGGTCGCCGCAGTCGACCGCGTGCTTCCTGATCCTGACGCAGACCTCGCGGACCGTTGAGTGGACGTCCTCGGCCGTCAGCACCGTGCGGACGACCTCGACCAGCTTCATCGCGGGCGCCGGGTTGAAGAAGTGCATGCCGATCACGTCCTGCGGACGCGAGGTGGCGCGGGCGCAGGCGACGACCGGCAGCGAGGAGGTCGTGGTGGCCAGCACCGCGCCCGGCTTGCAGATCTTGTCCAGCGTCTGGAACAGCTGCCGCTTGATCTCCAGGTCCTCGGCGACCGCCTCCACGGCCAGGTCGACGTCCGCGAAGGACTCGTACGAGCCCGCCGGGGTGATCCGCTCCAGCGTCTGCGCGGCGGCCTCGGCGGACAGCCGGCCCTTGTCGACCGAGCGCGCGAGCGACTTGCCGATCCGGGCCTTGGCCGCCTCGGCCTTCTCCTCGCTGCGGGCGGCCAGGACGACGTCATAGCCCGCCTTGGCGAAGACCTCGGCGATGCCGGACGCCATGGTGCCGGAGCCCGCGACACCGACCGCGCCGACCGGGCGGCCGGGGACCCCCAGGTCGCCGGCCAGGGGCGTCAGCGCGTCCGGCACGACGGTCGCGCTGCCGGGGGCCTCGTAGGTGTAGAAGCCGCGCCCCGACTTACGGCCGGTCAGGCCCGCCTCGCTGAGCTGCTTGAGGATCGGGGCGGGGGCGTGCAGCCGGTCGCGGGACTCGGCGTACATGGCCTCCAGCACCGTACGGGCGGTGTCGACGCCGATCAGGTCCAGCAGCGCGAGGGGGCCCATCGGCAGACCGCAGCCCAGGCGCATCGCGGCGTCGATGTCCTCGCGGGAGGCGTACTTGGCCTCGTACATCGCGGCGGCCTGGTTGAGGTAGCCGAAGAGCAGCCCGTCGGCGACGAATCCGGGCCGGTCGCCGACCGCGACGGGCTCCTTGCCGAGGTCCAGGGCGAGGTTGGTGACGGCCGTGACGGCGGTGGGCGCGGTCAGGACCGAGGAGACGACCTCGACCAGCCTCATCGCCGGCGCCGGGTTGAAGAAGTGCAGGCCGAGCACGCGCTCCGGACGGGCCGAGTCGGCGGCCAGCCGGGTCACGGACAGGGCGTTGGTGCCGGTCGCCAGGATCGTCTCCGGGCGCACGATCCCGTCCAGCTCACGGAAGATCTGGTGCTTGATCTCGTACGACTCCGGGGCCACCTCGATGACCAGGTCGGCGTCGGCCGCGGCGCGCAGATCGGTGGAGGTGCTGACGCGGGCCAGCACATCGGCGCGCTCCTGCTCGGTCAGCCGGCCGCGCTCCACGGCGCGGGCGGTGGCGGCCTCCAGTGCGGTGACCGCCTTGGCGACGGCGGCCTCACTGATGTCGATGCCGACGACCTCGCGGCCGGCCTTGGCGAGGACCTCGGTGATACCGGTGCCCATGGTGCCGAGACCGACGACGGCAATGGTCCTCAGCGGGGACAGGGAAGGGTCGGACAGGGGAGTGGCCATCGCGGGACTCCAGGAATGAGGGTGACGACTGGGAGCGCGCCCGGGTGCGCCGGGTCGGGCCGGCCGAAGCGGGCCCGGGCGCACCGGGTGCGTGGAGAAGTGCGGGTGTTGCCGGGCTGCGAGCGCACACGCCCGGTGCCGTCGCCGTGGGCGTGCACACGCCTGGAGCGAACGGTGGTGTCCGACCGGCCCTGTCCCGGGGCCGGGTCGTGCGGTACCTGAGGTACCGAACCGACTGCTCTGACGGCGGCTGCGTCACCAGGCCGTCGTCAGCGAATGCGAGTGGGTGACTCGCTCGTCTGAGCTTAACCGGTGGGTAACGAGCGCGCCAGCCCCCGTGTTTGTGACGTACGTCCCGACAGACCGGAGCGCCCCACTAATCTCGGAACCATGGACGAAGAGTTGCGATCACTCACGGAGCGTTCACGGCGGGAGTCCGGAGGGTCCCCGGTTCACGACCGGCTCATGGCGACCGACGACCTCGACGAGCTGGCCGGAGTCCTCACCGAGCCGGGGCAGCCGCTGTGGGCCAGGGAACTGGCCGCGTTCCGCCTCGGCCTCGCGGGCGACCGCCGTGCCTTCGAATCCCTCGTCCTGCTGCTGAACCACCGCGATCCCGAGCGCTGCGCCTCCGCCGCGTACGCCCTCGCCCGCCTCGGCGACCCGCGTACCGCCCGCGCGGCCGCCGCCCTCGCCACGAACGAACTTCGTGTCGCCTACGCCCTGCATCCCGTCCGCCTCCTGACCCGGCTGCGCGCCCCCGAGTCCGTACCGGCCCTGATCACCACCCTGCAACGACGCCTGCACCCCCATGACCCCTACCGCCGGGTGGCCCTCGCCTGCGTGGAGGGCCTCGGCACCCTGGAGGACGCCCGCGCGCGCCCGGTCCTGAACGAGGCCCTGGCCCACCCGGCTCTGGCGGAGGCGGCGGTACGGGCCCTGTCCCGCATCCCGAAACAGCCCGGACAGCCCGGACAGCGCTGAGAGCGCTGAGAGCGCTGACAACGCGTCAGGCGCGGAGCGCCCCGCCGTACAGGACCCGTTGACCGCTCAGGTGCTCACGACCGCGAACGCCTCGATCTCCATCAGGAACTCGGGGCGGACCAGGGAGGCCACCTGGAGCGCGGAGGCGGCGGGGAGGCGGTCGTCCGGTATGTGTGCGGCGCGGGCCTCGCGGATCGCGGGCATGTGCGCCATGTCCGTGACGAAGAAGGTGAGTTTTACGACGTCGTCGAAGGTCGCGCCGGCCGCCGCCAGGCAGCGGCCGAGGTTGTCGAAGACCTGGCGGGCCTGGGCCTCGGCGTCGCCCTCGCCGACGAGCTTGCCGTTCTCGTCCAGGGCCAGCTGGCCGGCGATCGCGACGAAACGGCCCGTGCCCATGACGACGTGGCTGTACTGGGCGGCGGGGAAGACCCCGTCGGGGGCGGTGATCCTGGTCAGCTCACTCATGCGTCCATGGTGGACCACGGGTCTGACGACGACCGCCCCCGAGGGAGCCGTGGGGCCGTCAGCCGCGGAAGCCGACCAGGCCGTGCAGTGCCGAGCCGCGGGCGGACGTCGACGCCGCCTTCGCGGTCAGCGGCTTGGGGTCGGGCAGCTTCGGGCAGACCGCGTCGATCTCCCGTCCGCTGCGCGGCACCGTGCCGTTCGACAGGTAGTTCGCGAGGTACTTGTCCAGGCAGGCGTTCCCGCTCAGCGTGATGCCGTGGTTGCCGCCGCCCTGCTCGACCACGAAGCTCGAGCCGGCCAGCAGCCGGTGGACCGTCAGACCGCCCACGTACGGCGTCGCCGCGTCGTTGGTCGCCTGGAACAGCAGCACCGGAGGCAGCTTGCCGTTGGCGACGTTGACGGGCCGCAGCGAGTCGGTGGGCCAGAACGCGCACGGCGCGTTGTACCAGGCGTTGTTCCAGGCCATGAAGGGCGCCCGCTCGTAGACCCGCCAGTTGTCCTTGCGCCACTGGTTCCAGTCCCGCGGCCAGGAGGCGTCACGGCACTGCACCGAGGTGTAGATGCTGTAGCCGTTGTCCCCGGACGCGTCCACGGCGGCGAAGTTCTCGTACGCCTCCACCAGCGGATCGGCGTTCTTGTCGTTCACATAGGCCGCGAACGCCTGGGCCAGGTAGGGCCAGTAGCCGTTGTAGTAGCCGCCGGGGATGAAGGTGTCCTCCAGTTCGGAGGCGCCCACCTTGCCGTCGGCCGGCTTCTTCGCGAGCGCCCTGCGCATCGCGTACCACTTGGCCTCGATCTTCTCCGGGTCGGTGCCCAGCTTGTACGTCGAGTTGTACTTGGCGATCCAGGACATCAGCGCCCGGTGCCGGTCGTTGAAGGCGTAGTCCTGCCCGATGTTGTCCTCGTACCAGACGCCGGTCGGGTCGACGATCGAGTCCAGGACCAGGCGCTTGACGCGCTGCGGGAACAGCTTGGCGTAGACCGCGCCGAGGTAGGTGCCGTACGAGTAGCCGAAGTAGCTGGTCCTGTGGGCGCCCAGCGCCGCGCGGATGGAGTCCATGTCCTGCACGGTCTGGATGGTGTTGATGTACGGCAGCAGGTCCGCGTACTTCTTTCCGCAGGCCGCCGCGAAGGACTTGGCGCGCTGCAGGTTGGCCTTCTCCAGGGCCGGGGTGCTCGGCACCGAATCGGGGCGCACCGGGTTGAAGTAGCCGGGCTTGCAGTCGAGGGCGGGCTTGCTCTTGCCCACCCCGCGCGGGTCGAAGCCGATGACGTCGTACTGGGCGGCGACCGCCTTCGGCAGCGAGGTCGCGACGAACCCGGCGAGCGTGAGGCCGCTGCCGCCGGGGCCGCCGGGGTTGACCAGCAGCGGGCCCTGGCTCGTCCTGGCGGTGTGCCGCACGCGGGAGAGGGCGAGCGTGATCTGCCGTCCGTAGGGGGCGCGGTGGTCGAGCGGCACCTTGAGGGACGCGCACTGGAGCGTCGGATAGTCGGTGGTGCCGCAGTTCTTCCAGGTGAGCTTCGCCGCGGGAGCGGTGTCGGCGGTTCTGGCCGCGCTGGCGTCGGCGGGGACGGCCGTGACGGTCCCGGCCACGACGACCGCGGCGCCGCACAGCACGGCTGCGCGTTTTCTCATGGGGTCCTCCCAGGACGGAGGGTTTCGGGCCGCGCGTGTCACGGTCCTCGCCGCATCGTCCCGGAAAGCAGTCCCGGAAGAACTCGTTCTGGCAATACTTGACCCGATCGGGTCGGCGGATGCGCTCGAACGCTCTCAAATCAGCGTGAGTTGGGTCGGTTCGGACATCCCCGGTTCGGGCCTCTCCGGTGCGGCGGGCTCCGGCGGACGGATCCGCCGCGGCATCCCCGCGCGCGCGGGCCCGATGCCGTACTCCTGGGCCAGCTCGTGCACCTGACGGGTGATCC
This sequence comes from Streptomyces sp. NPDC002144, assembly GCF_053593695.1. Lineage (NCBI taxonomy): Bacteria > Bacillati > Actinomycetota > Actinomycetes > Kitasatosporales > Streptomycetaceae > Streptomyces > Streptomyces sp. NPDC002144. The sequence continues at coordinate 199,832 of NZ_JBSFDB010000006.1, read as the reverse complement.
GGCGCTGGTACCACTTGGGTGCGTAGGCGCCGTCCGCGTACAGGCGCTCGTAGCGGCGCACCAGCTGCGGGTGATGGTGGGTCAGCCAGGCCATGAACCACTCCCGCGCGCCGGGGCGCAGGTGCAGCACCAGGGGCGTGACGGAGGTGGCTCCGGAGGCCGCGATCGCACGCACGGTGGCGCGCAGCTGGGCCGGGTGGTCGCTCAGGAACGGGATCACCGGGGCCATCAGGACGCCGCAGCCGATGCCGTGCTCGGCGAGTGTGCGCACGACGTCCAGGCGGCGCTCCGGGGCCGGCGTGCCGGGCTCCACGGTCCGCCACAGCTCGGGGTCGGTGAAGCCGACCGAGACGGAGATGCCGACGTCCGTCACCTGAGAGGCCTGCACCAGCAGGTCGAGGTCGCGCAGGATCAGCGTGCCCTTCGTCAGGATCGAGAAGGGGTTGGCGTGGTCGCGCAGGGCGGACAGGATGCCCGGCATCAGGCGATAGCGGCCCTCCGCGCGCTGGTAGCAGTCGACGTTGGTGCCCATCGCGATGTGCTCGCCGTGCCAGCGTGGCGAGGCCAGCTGGCGGCGCAGCAGCTCCGGGGCGTTGACCTTGACCACGATCTGCGAGTCGAAGTCCAGGCCCGAGTCGAGGTCCAGGTAGGTGTGCGTCTTGCGGGCGAAGCAGTACACGCACGCGTGCGAGCAGCCGCGATAGGGGTTGATCGTCCACTCGAACGGCATGCGCGAGGCGCCCGGCACCCGGTTGATGATCGAACGGGCCCGCACCTCGTGGAAGGTGATCCCGCGGAACTCGGGCGTGTCGAACGTACGGCTGACCACGGCGTCCGCGCCGAACAGCGCGGCGTCGGCCGCCCGGCTGTGGCCGCCGGACTCCACGGTGAGGTTCTCCCAGCGCATGACGCCTCCTCGGTAGCACCTGCCCCAGCAGTGAAACACCTGTTCGATTTCCAGTGCAAGTGCTGTTTTCCGATCGCTTCGCACGCCCAGGAGATCGCTTCGTGCGCCTCTCCGGCCCCCCGATTTGGGGGGCCGTGGGCGGGGGTGGTTGGCTTGCCCCAACCCCGAGAGAGCAAGTCCTGGAGGAAATCGATGGCGCAGGTCGAGGCCACTACGGAGCGGGTCGTCGCGGCGGACGCGGAGAAGGTGTTCGACGCCCTCGCCGACTACCGCGGCACGCGCGCGAAGCTGCTGCCCGAGCACTTCAGCGAGTACGAGGTGCGCGAGGGCGGCGACGGCGAGGGCACCCTCGTCCACTGGAAGCTCCAGGCGACCAGCAAGCGGGTGCGCGACTGCCTCCTGGACGTCAGCGAGCCCACCGACGGACAGCTCGTCGAGAAGGACCGCAACTCCTCCATGGTCACCACCTGGACGGTCACCCCGGCCGGGGAGGGCAAGTCCCGCGTGGTCGTCACCTCCGTCTGGAACGGCGCCGGCGGTATCGGCGGCTTCTTCGAGAAGACCTTCGCGCCCAAGGGCCTCGGCCGGATCTACGACGCCGTGCTCGCCCGGCTGGCCACCGAGACCGAGAAGTAAGTCCCGCGGAATCCGCGGGCGTTGACCGCCCTCACCGGTTCGAGTGGATCTCGGTGTGCCAGGCCGGTCTGCCGTAACTCGTCGTGCTTGTCCGTAGTTGTCGCCTCAGGCGGCAATCACGGGGCAGGCGCGACGAGGGGAGCGGCACGTGGGCGGGACGACTCTGGTGCAGGACGGACCCGGCGTGGTTCCCGCCGAGAGCCACGTCCCCGCAGCCGTCGCCGGCGTCCACCTCACCCCGCGCCGGGTGCGGCTGGTCTTCCTCGGGCTGATGCTGGCGCTGCTGCTCGCCGCGCTGGAGCAGATGATCGTCGCCACCGCGCTCCCGAAGATCGTCGGCGAGCTGCACGGCCTGGACCGGATGTCCTGGGCGATCACCGCGTCCCTGCTGACGGCCACGGTCGGACTGCCGGTCTACGGCAAGCTCGGCGACCTGCTCGGCCGCAAGGGCGTCTTCCAGTTCGCCATCGTCGTCTTCGTGGTCGGCGCCGCCCTCGCGGGACCGCCGCCGCGGGCGGCCACCAGCCGCAGGCCGTCACGGTCACCGTGGGCGAACGGCCCGTCGACCTCGACATCGGGCTCGGCGGGGCCGGCCGCCTCGCCGGCACCGTGCACACCGTGGACGGCACCTGCGTCCGGGACGCCGCCGTCACCCTGACCAACGTGCGCGGCGAGGTCGTCGGCACCACCCGCAGCTCGCGTGAGGGCGGCTATGTGATCAGCGAGCTGGTGGCCGGGGAGTACACGCTCGCCGCGAGCGCCCCCGCCTTCCGCCCGGCGGCGCTCCCCGTCACCGTCCAGGCCGCCCGGGAGACCCGCCAGGACGTCGAGCTCGCGGGGGGCGCCGTGCTCAGGGGGACCGTGCGCGCGGGCGGCGGAAGGCCGGTCGAGGACGCCGGGGTGACGCTGCTCGACGCGGCGGGCAACGTCGTCGACACCCTCACCACCGGACCCGACGGAACGTTCCGGTTCCTGGATCTGTCCTCCGGCGAGTACACCGTCATCGCCGCGGGTTACCCGCCGGTCGCCACCGTGCTCCAGGTGGCCGGCGGCGGACGGACCGAGCGTGACCTGCAACTGGGCCACGAGGACTGACGGCAGCCCGGCGTGCGCCCGGCGCGCGGAGGCGGTCGCGGAAGACCAATTCCCGCGTTGGCGCACATCACCACCGGGCGGAGCCGTACGGTGGAGTAGGCGGCAGATCTTGCGGAGCCGTGGGGAGAGAGGGCCTGGGCCATGGAACATGGCAGCGACCGTGGCACCGAGAGGGACACGCCTCCCAGCCACGGAGCGGGGAACGGCGCGGTGGCGGAGCACGCCCCGGCCGGCCGCATCCCGCTGGCCGTGGTCGTGGTGGACCGCTCCGGACTGGTCTCCCACTGGAGCACGGGCGCACGGCGTCTGTTCGGTGTCCCCAAGGACGAGGCGATCGGCCGCCCGGCGGTCGATCTGCTGCCCGTGTCCGGAGTGCTGCCCGAGGAGGACGAGGTCCTGTCCTACGGGGCGTACTCGGCCTACGACGGCCTCGGCCCCGGCCTGGAGTCCTCCCTCGACGGCGGGCTCTCCTACCCGGCGGCGGGCCGCGCGCGGCTGACCGTCCCCGAGAGGAACCGCGTCGACGTGCTGTGGTGGGCGTACCCCCTGGTGGGCCCGGGAGAGGAGCGGCTGCTGGTGCTGGCCGCCGACACCGCGGGACTGCGCCCGGACGAGTCGGACGGGATCGACGGGGCCGACGACGGCATGGCCTTCGAGCGCATCGCCCCCGCCTTCGCCCTGCACACCGACTTCCCCGGCGCCGAGGAACTGGCCCGCAGGCTGCCCGAGATCCTGCCCAGCATGAGCGTCGACGAAAGCGCCCGCATCGTCGCGCAGGTGCTCGAACTGGGCTACCCCGTCCTGGAGTTCAGCCAGAACGACCGGGTGCCCGTCACCCCCGACTGGGGCGTGCCCCGGCGTGCCGAGCGCAGGGCCCGCCGTGAGCGGGCCGCACAGGCCGCCGCCGAGGGCCTGCCGATACCGCGGGAACTCACCGACGAGGGCGAGGACCTGGAGTACGCGGCCGTCCGCGAGCACCTGGAGTTCCTCAACGAGGTCAGCGGACGCATCGGCACCTCCCTCGACCTGGCGCAAACCATCATCGAGGTCAGCAAGGCCGTCGTCCCCCGCTTCACGGACGTCGCCGGCACCTATCTGCGCGAACAGGTCGTCGCGGGCGAGGGCTTCCCCGAGGGCGTGCCCGACACCACCACCATGTGGCACCGGGTGGCCGTCGAGCACACCGACGAACCCGGCCGCTGGGACGACGTCGTCCCCGTCGGCGAGGCCATGCCCTTCCCCGCGCACACGCCGTTCTTCCAGTGCATGACCACCGGCGAGCCCGTCCTGGTGCCCCGCATCAGCGAGGAGATGGGCCACGCCATCGCCTCCCAGTTCGAGAAGCGCGACATCCGGCCGCTGATCAACAACCGTTCCATGCTGGTCGTCCCGCTGAAGGCGCGCAACGTCGTCCTCGGCTTCATGATCCTGCTGCGCCACCCGGAGCGCGCCGAGTTCAACGACATGGACCGGGTCACCGGCGCCGAACTCGCCGCCCGCGCGGGCCTCGTGCTCGACAACGCGCGCATGTACACCTACCAGGAGAGCGTGGCCGAGACCCTCCAGGACAGCATGCTGCCGCACATCCCGCCGCGCATGGCGGGCTGCGACATCGCCACCCGCTATCTGCCCGGCACGCTCCTCGGGCGCGTCGGCGGCGACTGGTTCGACTCGGTCAAGCTGCCCGGCGCCCGCACCGCCCTGGTCGTCGGCGACGTCATGGGCCACGGGCTCAACTCGGCCGCCATGATGGGCCAGTTGCGCACGGCCGTACAGACCATGGCCGCCCTCGACCTGCCGCCCGCCCAACTGCTGCGCAACCTCGACGACCTCGCCCAGCGCCTCGGCGACTCCTACCTCGCGACCTGTCTCTACGCCGTCTACGACCCGATCGCGAGCGAGCTGCACATCGCCAACGCGGGCCACATCCCGCCCGTGCTGGTCCGCGCCGAGGACGGCCGCAGTGAGCTGCTCGACCTGCCGACCGGCGCGCCCATCGGCGTCGGCGGGGTGCCCTTCGAGGCGGTACGCGTGCGCGTGGAGCCCGGCGACCGGATCGTGATGTGCACCGACGGACTGGTCGAGGTGCGCGGCGAGGACATCGGTGTCGGCCTGGCGACGCTCAGCGAGTCCGCCGCCCACCCGGCCGCCTCCATGGACGACGCCTGCGACGCGATCATCCGCGCCCTCAACACACGCGGCGGCCGCAAGGACGACGTCGCCCTGCTGATGGCACGGCTCAACGGCATCGACGAGGACGACGTCGCCGAGTGGCGCTTCGCCCTCGACCCGGCCGAGGTGGCACGCGCGCGTGCCGCGGTCCGGGAGCGGCTGCACGAGTGGGGGCTGGCGAAACTCGCCGACAACGCCGAGCTGATGGTCAGTGAGCTGGTCACCAATGCCGTACGGCACTCCCACAGCAGGCCCGTCGAGCTGCGGCTGGTGCGGGGCGACACCCTGCTGTGCGAGGTGGACGACGACGACCATGAGCTGCCGACCCTGCTGAGCGCGGGCGCCACCGAAGCGCTCGGGCGCGGACTGCGGGTGGTCACCACCCTGGCCCGGGAGTGGGGCACCAGCCGGACGAAGGACGGCAAGACCGTCTGGTTCGAACTCGGCCTGCCGCGGCGCTGAGCCCCGAGCGCGCCCGAGGGGCGCGCGAGGCGCGCGGGGGCGTACGCATATCGAATGCGGCGTGAAGGTATGCGCCACGCGCTTGTAGCGCCGATCCGGGCGCGATAGACCGTACTGGCCCGTCACTTGAGGCGGTTCGGCGTCGTACCCTGGGGAGTTCGGCATGAGCGTGACGAGTCGGTACCGGGAGGCCTGGGAGGGCTTCTGGAGAGAGGCCCCCGACGAACAGGGGGCCGTGTTCTGGGACGCGGATCCGGCCGTGACGGCCGGTGTCCATGTGGCCCTGTTCGAACCGCACCTGACCGATCCCGGTCTTGCGTTGGTGGACCTCGGCTGTGGCAACGGCACCCAGACCCGGTTCCTCGCCGGGCGCTTCCCGCGGGTCGTGGGCGCCGACCTGTCCGAGGCCGCGGTCGAGCACGCCCGGCACGCCGACCCCGCCGGACAGGCGAGGTACCGGGTGCTCGACGTCGTCGAGAAGACCGAGACACAGGCCCTGCACGCCGAACTCGGCGACGCCAACGTCTACGTTCGGGGCGTCCTCCACCAGGTCGATCCGGACGACCGGCAGCCGATGGCGGACGGCATCGCCACGCTGCTCGGCGAGCGGGGCCGGCTCTTCCTGGTCGAACTCTCCGAGGAGGCCAAGCCCGTCCTGCTGGGCCTCGCACAGGGCCCGTCCGGGCCGCCGCCTAAGCTCGCGCCCATCTTCCGGCACGGCATCGCCCCCGGCGAGGTCGCCGACGACACCGTGCCCGAGTATCTGCGCGCGGCCGGTCTCACCGTCCTGGCGGCCGGTCAACTCCCGCTGACCACCACGGAGTCGGCCCCGGACGGCACCCGCATCGAACTGCCGTCGAAGTGGCTGGTGGCGGGCCGCACGAGCTGACGGTACGAGTGGCAGGGGCGGGCAGGAACTCCGGCGCCCGCCCCTACGCCGCCGAGACCCGCCGACCCAGCGCCGCGAAGGCCTCGTCCAGTAGGGCCACCAGATTCAGGCCGCGGACCGAGGCCGGCCAGCGGTCCAGGGCGACGGGCGCCCGCACCGACCGGGTGAGCGCCGGCCGCCCCTCCTCGCTCGGCGAGCGCCTCGGCCGGCACCGGGCGCCAGCCGCCGCTTCTCCAGACGCCGTGCGCACAGCGCCGGGGTCTCCCGCACCAGCCGGGTCGTCTCCAGGGCGCCTGGTCGGCGGCGGACCGGCGGATCGCGAGGACCTCGGCGTGCGCCGTCGGATCGGGCGCCCGCGGGGACCTCGTGACAGCGCGAACACCGTGCCCAGCGCCCACCGCAGGGCCGTCCACTCGTCCTCCCCGGCCGGCCGGGCCGGCAGAGCGTCCGGCACCCGCCGGTCCTGCCCCTCGAAGGCGCCGAGGACGGCGTCCTGTCTACCGCAGCGGCCCCGCACCGGTAGTGGACCTGCCGGACTTGATCGACCCGGCCGAGCGACCGGAGATCATCCGGCGACGGGGTCCCGCCGCACGGATCCTCACGCCCAAGGACGCTGTGCGGGACGCCGACGTCTGCCTCGACTGGCTGGCCGCCTTCCCGCTGAGGGTCGACGGGAAGGCGGTGTCACCGGCTACTGCATGGGGGCCGGGCTCGCCCTGCGTACCGCGGGCACCCGCCCGGACCGGATCGCCGCCGCGGCCGGCTTCCACGGTGCGTAGCTCGCGACCGACGCCCCGGACAGCCCCCACCTGCTGGCCGAACGCGTCACCGCCGAGCTCTGCTTCGGCCACGCCGACCAGGCAGCCGCCACCCATCCCGCCGAACAGATCGACCGCCTCGACCGGGCCCTCACCGCCGCCGCGCCGACGTTTGTTCGGGCGCCCGTCGCCGAGGCCACGGTGCGGCACTGGGCCGTGCTGCTGGACCTGTTCGAGCGCGTCCTGCGAGCGGGTTCATGGCCTGGCCAGCTCGCGGCGCGTAACGTGGCCCCCCATGAAGATCCTGATCAGCGCCGACATGGAGGGTGCCACGGGAGTGACGTGGCCCGACGACGTGATGCCGGGGGCGTCACAGTGGGAGCGGTGCCGTTCGCTGTTCACCTCGGACGTCAACGCCGCGGTGCTGGGCTTCTTCGACGGCGGCGCGGACGAGGTGCTCATCAACGAGGCGCACTCGACGATGCGCAACCTGCTGCTCGAACACCTCGACGAGCGGGCCGAGATGCTCACCGGGCGGCACAAGTCGCTGTCCATGGTGGAGGGTGTGCAGCACGGGGACGTGGACGGGATCGCCTTCGTGGGCTATCACGCCGGCGCCGGGATGGAGGGGGTGCTCGCGCACACCTATCTCGCCAACTCCGTCACCGGCGTCTGGCTGAACGACGTCCGGGCCAGCGAGGGCCTGCTGAACGCGCACGTCGTCGCCGAATACGGCGTCCCGGTCGTCCTCGTCACCGGTGACGATGTGGCCTGTGAGGACGCCCTCGGGTACGCGCCCGAGGCGTTGAAGGTCGCCGTCAAGGACCATGTCTCGCGGTACGCGGCCGTGTGCCGTACCCCGGCCAGGACCGCCGCGGACATCCGGGCCGCCGCCAAGGAGGCCGCACGGCTGGCGGTTCGTCAGGAACCCGTGCAGGAGGGGCCGTTCACGATCGCGGTCGAGTTCGACGCCGAGCATCTCGCGATGGCCGCCACCGTCGTGCCGGGCGTGGACCGGATCGGGGAGCGGAAGGTGACGTACACCAGCGCAACCATGTACGAGGGCATCCGTACCTTCAAGGCGGTCACCACGATCGTCTCGGCCGCCGTGGAGGAGCAGTATGGCTGACGAACGGGCACTGGACGAGGTCGTGCGGTTCACCTCCGACCTCATCCGCATCGACACCAGCAACAGGGGCGGCGGGGACTGCCGGGAGCGGCCCGCCGCCGAGTACGCGGCCGAGCAGCTGGCGGGGGCCGGACTGGAGCCGGTGCTGCTGGAGCGGACCAAGGGGCGGACCAACGTCGTCGCCCGCGTCGAGGGGACCGATCCGTCCGCCGACGCGCTGCTCCTGCACGGTCATCTGGACGTCGTACCCGCCCGCGCCGGGGACTGGAGCGTGCATCCCTTCTCGGGGGAGGTCCGCGACGGGGTCGTGTGGGGGCGCGGCGCCGTCGACATGAAGAACATGGACGCGATGATCCTGGCCGTGGTGCGGGACTGGGCGCGAGGCGGGGTGCGGCCCCGGCGGGACATCGTGGTCGCGTTCACCGCCGACGAGGAGGACAGCGCCCGGGACGGCTCCGTCTTCCTCGCCGACAAGCACGCGGGCCTCTTCCAGGGATGCACCGAAGGCGTCGGCGAGTCGGGGGCGTTCACCTTCCACGACGGCGACGGGCGGCAGCTCTACCCGATCGCGGCCGGTGAACGCGGCACCGCCTGGCTGAAGCTCACCGCGCGCGGACGCGCCGGTCACGGCTCCAAGGTGAACCGGGAGAACGCGGTCACCCGGCTGTCCGCGGCGATCACCCGGATCGGCGCGTACGAGTGGCCGGCGCGGCTGACCCCGAGCGTGCGCGCGGCCCTCGACGAACTGGCCGCGCTCCACGGCATCGAGGACGGCCACGAGGACGTCGACCGGCTGCTGGAGAAGCTCGGACCCGCCGCCAGGCTGGTCGAGTCGACCGTGCGCAACAGCGCCAACCCGACCATGCTGGACGCCGGTTACAAGGTCAACGTCATCCCGGGCGAGGCCGTCGCGTACGTCGACGGACGGTATCTCTTCGGCGCCGAGGACGAGTTCCGCGCCACACTCGACCGGCTCACCGGTCCGGACGTCGACTGGGAGTTTCACCACCGGTCCATCGCCCTCCAGGCGCCCCTGGACACGCCCACGTTCGCGAGGATGCGGGCGGCCGTCGAGGAGTTCGCGCCCGAGGGGCACGTCGTGCCGTACTGCATGTCCGGCGGCACCGACGCCAAGGAGTTCTCGCGCCTCGGCATCACCGGCTACGGCTTCACCCCGCTGAAGCTCCCCGAGGGCTACGACTACCAGGCGATGTTCCACGGCGTCGACGAGCGCGTCCCCGTCGAGGCACTGCACTTCGGAGTCCGGGTACTCGACCGGTTCCTGCGGACGGCGTGATCGGACATTGGGGAGAACGTGCACACCCTGCCCTACGGCTCCTGGCCCTCACCCATCGACGCGGCCCTCGCCGCCGCGCACGACGGGCACCCCGAGTACGTCGGCTTCGTCGGCGACGAGGCGTGGTGGACCGAGCCGAGACCCGGTGAGGGCGGCCGGCGCACCCTCGTGCGGCGGCGCGTCGACGGCCGGGAGGAGTCCGTCCTGCCCGCGCCCTGGAACGTCCGCAGCCGGGTCATCGAGTACGGCGGCCACCCCTGGGCCGGCGCGATGGCGGACGGCCGGCCCGTCGTGGTGTTCGTGAACTTCGCCGACCAGCGGCTGTACCGCTGCGAACCCGGCGGCGAACCGAGCCCGTTGACCCCCGTCTCCTTTGTCGGCGGCGGACTGCGCTGGGCCGAGCCGCAGTTGCTGCCGGAGCGGGGTGAAGTGTGGGCCGTGCTGGAGGAGTTCACCGGCGACGGATCCACCGACGTGCGCCGGGTGCCGGCCGCCGTGCCGCTCGACGGGTCGGCCGCGCAGGACCGGGGTGCCGTGCGCGAACTCACCGACGAGCGGCACCGGTTCGTCACCGGGCCGCGCCTCTCGCCCGACGGCCGCAGTGCCGCCTGGCTCGCCTGGGACCACCCGCGCATGCCCTGGGACGGCACCGAGCTGATCGTCGCCGGGGTCGGCGAGGACGGCACCCTGCAGGGAGCGCGGACGGTCGCCGGTGGGCCCGAGGAGTCGATCGCGCAGGTCGACTGGGCGGCCGACGGCTCCCTGCTGTACGCGAGCGACCGCACCGGCTGGTGGAACCTGTACCGCGACGACGTACCCCTGTGCCCGCGCGAGGAGGAGTTCGGCGGGCCGCTGTGGAAGCTCGGCAACCGCTGGTTCGCGCCGCTGGAGAGCGGGCTGATCGCCGTCGTGCACGGCCGGGGCGCGGGGGCGCTCGGCATCCTGGATCCGGAGACCGGCGAGGTGGTCGACGCGGCGGGCCCCTGGACGGAGTTCGCACCCACGCTCGCCGTGCACGGCGAGCGGGTCGTCGGGGTCGGCGCCAGTCCGCGCAGCGGGTACGAGGTGGTCGAGCTGGACGCGGTCACCGGCCGGGCGCGGGTCGTCGGCGCCGAGCACCAGGACGCCGTGGACCCCGCCCACTACCCGGAACCGCAGATCCGCACCTTCACGGGACCCGACGGACGCGACATCCACGCCCACATCTACCCGCCGCACAACCCGGGGTGCGTCCCGCCCGCCGACGAGCTGCCGCCCTACGTCGTGTGGGCGCACGGCGGTCCCACCAGCCGGGCGCCGCTCGTGCTCGACCTGGAGATCGCCTACTTCACCTCCCGGGGTATCGGTGTCGCCGAGGTCGACTACGGCGGCTCGACCGGGCACGGCCGGGAGTACCGGGACCGGCTGCGCGAGCAGTGGGGCGTGGTCGACGTCGAGGACTGCGCGGCCGTCGCCCTCGCGCTCGCCGACGAGGGCACCGCCGACCGCGACCGGCTCGCCGTCCGCGGCGGGAGCGCCGGTGGCTGGACCGCCGCCTCCTCGCTCGCCCAGACCGACGTCTACGCCTGCGGCACGATCCTCTACCCGGTCCTCGACCTCGCCACCTGGGGCGACGGGGAGACCCACGACTTCGAGTCGCAGTACCTGGAGTCCCTGGTGGGGCCCCGCGCGGAGGTGCCCGGACGGTACACGGAGCGGTCGCCGCTGGAGCACGCCGACCGGATCGCCGTGCCGTTCCTGCTGCTGCAGGGCCTGGACGACGTGATCTGCCCGCCCGCGCAGTGCGAACGGTTCCTGGAACGGATGCGGGGGCGGCGGGTGCCGCACGCCTACATCGCCTTCGCGGGGGAGGGGCACGGATTCCGCCGGGCCGAGACCACGATCCGGGTCCTGGAGTCCGAACTCTCCCTCTACGCCCAGGTCTTCGGACTCGACCCGAGCGGCGTGCCGACCCTGGAGCTGTCGGAGTGAGCGAAACCGTACGAGAGCTCCGGCGCCCACCCCGGCTCGCCCCCGGCGCCCGCGTCGCCGTCGTGGCGCCCGCCGGGCCCGTTCCGGAGGAGCGGGTGCAGGCCGGGCTCGACGTGCTGCGCGGCTGGGACCTCGACCCGGTCGTGGCGCCCCATGTCCTCGACCGGCACGGGCAGTTGGGGTATCTCGCGGGAACGGACGCGGACCGGGCCGCCGATCTGCAGAGCGCCTGGTGCGACCCGTCGGTGGACGCGGTGCTGTGCGCGCGGGGCGGGTACGGGGCGCAACGGATGGCCGACCTGCTGGACTGGGAGGCGATGCGGGCCGCCGGACCGAAGGTGTTCGTGGGCTTCAGCGACATCACGGCGCTGCACCAGGCGTTCGCCACCCGGCTGGGCCTGGTCACCCTGCACGGGCCGGCCGCCGCGGGCGTCGACTTCGTGAAGAACGCGCGGGCGCAGGAGCACCTCAGGGCCACGCTTCTCGCCCCGGAGACGGTCACGACGATCGCCTCCCGAGGCACCGCCCTGGTCCCTGGCCGGGCGCGGGGCGTGACCCTCGGCGGCTGTCTGAGCCTGCTCGCCTCCGACCTCGGTACGCCCCACGCGCGCGCGGGCGCCCGGGGCGGGCTGCTGATGATCGAGGACGTGGGGGAGGCGCCGTACCGGATCGACCGGATGCTCACCCAGCTGCTGCGCGGCGGCTGGCTCGACGGCGTCCGGGGCGTCGCGCTCGGGTCCTGGACGCGGTGCGGTCCCTACGACGAGGTGCGCGCGGTGCTCGTCGACCGGCTCGGCGGTCTCGGCGTCCCGGTGGCGGAGGAGTTCGGGTTCGGCCACTGCGAAGGGGCGCTGACCCTTCCCTTCGGCGTGGCCGCCGAGCTCGACGCGGACGCGGGCACGCTGACCCTGGCCGAACCGGCCCTGGGCTGAGCCGTCCAAGCCGTAGGCTGGCGGAATGCCACACGCTTCCCGCTACCTCGCCGAAGGCCCCCGCGTGGGGATACGTCACTTCACCTACGAGGACGGCGCCGAGTTCACGGCCCGCGCGCGCGAGAGCAAGGACCTGCACCACCCCTGGCTGTTCCCGCCGGACGGCACGGACGCGTACGCCGCCTACGCGGGCCGGCTGATCGAGGACCCGACCAAGGCCGGGTTCCTGGTCTGCGAGAAGGACGGCGAGCACGGCGACGGCGCGATCGCCGGGTTCATCAACATCAACAACATCGTCCAGGGCGGCTTCCAGTGCGGGGCGCTCGGCTACGGCGCCTTCGCGCACGCCGTCGGACGGGGCCTGATGCGGGAGGGGCTGAACCTCGTCGTCGGGTACGCCTTCGGCCCGATGCGGCTGCACCGGCTGGAGATCAACGCCCAGCCGCAGAACGCCGGGTCGATCGCCCTGGCCCGCAGCTGCGGCTTCCGGCTGGAGGGCTTCTCCCCGAAGATGATCTACATCGACGGCGCCTGGCGCGACCACGAGCGCTGGGCGATCACCGCCGAGATGCGGGCTTGACGTTGATCTTCATGGTGTCGAGGTCGGTGACCGTGCACTTCAGGGCGCGAAAGCCGTAGCCGAGCTCCCGCAGCCGCGTCTGCGCGCGGTCCTCCGCGATCGCGCCCGCCATCTCCTCACCGTCCGCCGCGTCGGACACGACGACGTAGCGCATCGAGAAGTGCTTCAGCGGCGCCGGCTCGTACGTCAGCGAGCCCTCCTCGCTGAAGCGCATGCTCGCCAGCCCGTGCTCGGCGGCCTCGTCGAGCAGCCGCCGCCGCGCCTGTTCGGTCAGCCCGTCCCAGGTGCCCCGGACGATCACCCGGTAAGTGTGCTGCTCGCTCATGCACCCGCTCCCTGCTGAATTCCGTTGAAGGGCCGACTCTACGTCGGCGAGGATGACGCGCATGCGGAATATCGTCGTGCTGGACGCCCCCTCCAACCTGGGGCTGCGGCCGCCGGCGCCCGGGACGGTGCCCGGGTGCCACAAGCTCGCCGGGGCGTTGCGGGAGCAGCGGATCGTGCTGGGGGTCCCCCCACGCCTTTAGGGCAGTGGGGGAGGCTGGGCGCGCTGGAGGGCGGGGTGGTCGTGCCGCCGCGGTACGACCGGGGGGAGTGGCGGGAGGGGGACGGGGTCTTCAACGCGGCCGCCATCGCCTCGTACACCGTCCGGCTGGCCGACCGGATCGAGCGGCACGTCCGCGCCGGGGACTTCCCGGTCGTCCTCGGGGGTGACTGCTCCATCCAGCTCGGCGCCTCCCTCGCGCTGCGCCGTATCGGACGGTACGGCCTGGTGGCCGTGGACGCCTCCCCGGACTTCCGGCATCCCGGCAACTCCGACCGGATCGGCGCGGCGGGCGGCGAGGAGGTCGCCCTCGCCACCGGGCGCGGACAGGACGACCTGACCGATCTGGAGGGGCTGAAGCCCTATCTGCGGGACGAGGACGTGCGGTTCTTCGGGATCCGGGACCGCTTCGAGACGGACCGGGCCGAACTGGCCGCGCTGAAGATCCCGGTGGTCACCGTCGGGGACATCCGGGAGTGGGGCGCCGACGCCCTCGCCCGGGCCACCGCCGAGGCCTTCGCCGTTCCCCCACTGGACGGCTTCTGGGTGCACCTGGACGCCGACGTCCTCGACCCGTCCGTGATGCCCGCCGTCGACAGCCCCGACCCGGACGGCCTGCTGCCCGGCGAACTCGTCGCCCTGCTGCGGACGTTGCTCGCCTCCCCGCACTGCGTCGGCCTCAACATCACCATCTACGACCCCGACCTGGATCCGGAGGCGACGGCGGGCGCGCTGCTCACCGACGTCGTCGTGTCCGCCTTTGCGGAATCCTGACCGGTACCTCCCCTGGCCAGCTCCCCGGTGAGCGGCTTCCATGGTGATCGTGACGACGATCCGACGTGAGGTACTGACCCTGCCCGCAGCGGAACTGGGCCCGGACAACCCGCTGCCCCCACTGCGGCCGCTCCACGAGGTTCATCGCATCGACGACCGGGACCGCGACGACCTGCCCCGGGACATGGCCCGGCAGGCGGGTCACGGACCATTGCGCGGCATCCTGCCCGTCCGGGTGCGGGACGGGTACGGCCGCTCGCGCCGACCCCGCGGGATCGACGCCCTCGTGATCGAGAACGACCGACTGCGCGCCACCGTCCTGCCCGGTCTCGGCGGCCGGCTCGCCTCCCTGATCCACAAGCCTTCCGAGCGCGAACTCCTGTACCGCAAACCGGTGTTCCAGCCCGCGAACTTCGCCCTCAACGGCGCCTGGTTCTCCGGTGGCGTCGAATGGAACATCGGCGCCACCGGCCACACCACCCTCGCCTGCTCCCCCCTGCACGCGGCCCGTGTCCCGGCCCCGGACGGCACCGAGATGCTCCGTCTGTGGGAGTGGGAACGCCTGCGCGATCTGCCCTTCCAGGTCGACCTCTGGCTCCCGGACGGCTCCGACTTCCTGTACGTCGGCGTCCGGGTCCGCAATCCGCACGAGCGGCCCGTGCCCACGTACTGGTGGTCCAACATCGCGGTCCCGGAGGAGCGCCGGATCCTGGTCCCGGCCAAGGAGGCCTGGCGGTTCGGGTACGAGCGGCGCCTGCGCAAGGTGCCCGCGCCCTCGAACGCCGAGATCCGGCAACTCCGCCACGCGGCCGACTACTTCTACGACCTGCCCGACACGCGGCGCCGGTGGATCGCCGCCCTCGACGAGGACGGGCACGGGCTCGTCCAGACCTCCACGGACGGGCTGCGCGGACGCAAGCTGTTCCTCTGGGGACAGGGCCCCGGCGGACGCCGCTGGCAGCAGTGGCTCACCGAACGCGGCACGGGCGGCTACCTCGAGATCCAGGCCGGCCTCGCCCGGACCCAGCTGGAGCACGTACGGCTGGATCCGGAGAGCGAGATGTCGTGGCTGGAGGCGTACGGCCCGCTGAGCTCCCCCGAGGCGGCCGACGCGGCGGAGGCCCGCCTGGAGGCCGCCCTGCCGCGTGCCGAGGTCGACGCCGCGTACGCCGCCTGGAAGCCGTACGCCGACGCCGAACCCGGCGAGGTCCTCGCCACCGGATCCGGCTGGGGCGCGCTCGAAGTGCTGCGCGCCGACTGGAAGTTGCCCGGCACACCCTTCGACGAGGACACCCTCGGGGAGGCCCAGGCGCCCTGGCTGCACCTGCTGCGCGCCGGGTCCTTCCCCGAGCCGCGGCGGGTGCGGCCGCCCGGCGAGACGCTGGTCGCCCCGCACTGGCGGGACATGCTGGAGACCGCGCCCGCGACCCCGCTCACCGAGTACCACCTGGGCGTCGCACAGTGGCACGCCGGCGACCGGGCGCAGGCCGTGCGCAGCTGGGAGCGGGCCCTCGAACTCGCCCCGTCGCTCTGGCCGTTGCTGCGCTGCCTCGCCGTCGCCGACCAGGACGACGGGTACCACGAGCGGGCCGCCGACCGGTACGCCGAGGCCTTCGACGACCTGTGCCACGAACGGCGCGACAACGGCGAGTCGTGGACGGCGGCCACCGCGGCGCTGGGCCGCGAGGCGATCGACGCGCTGCTCGCCGTACGCCGTACCGCCCAGGCGCGCTCGGTGTGGGACCGGCTGCACCCGGCGACGCGGGAGCGTGGCCGGTTCCGGCTGACGGAGGCGCAGTTGCTGCTCGCGGAGGGGCACCCCGAGGAGGCGCTGGACGTCTTCCGGGCCGGCTTCGAGGTCGCCGACCTGCGCGAGGGGGCGGAGTCGATCGGCCGTCTGTGGGCGCGGCTGACCGACGAGCCGCTGCCCGCGCACTACGACTTCCGGATGCGGCCGGCGGAGAGCTGAGACCCGGGACCCGGGCCGCGGCTACGCGTTGCGGTCCACGTACTCGTACACCGTGCCGTCCGGGTGCATCGCGATCAGGTTGCGGCCCCCCGGGGTCGTCACCGGGCCCGCGACGATGTGGGCGCCGAGCTCCGTCAGCACCCGGTGGGCCTCCTCGACGTCCTTGACGGCGATCGTCGCGGCGACCTTGCGCAGCGCCTCCAGTTCGGACTCGGGCCCGCTCATCAGCAGGAAGCAGCCGACCGCGGCCGCCTGCACCCCGGCGCGTTCGAAACGGAGGGCTCTGCTGCCCGCGAGCCGCTCGTAGAACGGCACCGCCCTCTCCAGGTCGTCGACGCAGATCCGCAGCGTGGCTCCCAGAATGTCCATGCGCAAGAGCCTAGTTGGGGCGGCGGGAGGAGGTGATCCGTTCCCCCGATGACCGGAGCGGTCCCCGGCGGCTTCCCGTGCGCGAGGCGTTATGCGTCCGTCCGTACGGGTACTCGGCGGGCATGGAAGGCTTGGATCATCTGGAGCATCTGGACAAGCACCTGGTCGACGAGCTGGCGCAGGTGGCACGCGAGACGGTGCGTGACGAACTGCGCGAACAGACTCGCAAGCAGCGCCGTACGGCCATGCTGTACGCCGCGTCCGGAGCCGTCGCCCTGTACGCGGGCGCGGCCGTCGCCCTCGCGGTGGGCCTGGCCCTGGCCATCGGTCTGCCCGACTGGGCCGCCGCGCTGATCACGGCTGCCGTCCTGGGCGTCGTCGCCTACGTCCTGCGCGGTATGGCCCACCCGTCCGGGTCCCGGCCGACGCCGGAGCGGGAGGCCGAACTGACGGCCGCCGGACAGGGCGACCGGGCGTTCGGCGCGCCGGCGCCGGTCGCCCCGCCGACCGGGGGCGGAGCGCCCGTTCCGCCGATGCCGCCCGTCGCACCGGGCGGCGCGGCCGGAGCGGCCGGCGCCCCGGTCGTGGGCGAACCGGGCACCGCGACGGGCTCCCCGGCGCCGCGCCAGGAAGACATCGACCCCGAGTTGCCGCACCACCGGGCGTGATGCGTGGTGCGTAAGCGCTGGGGAATGCCGGTGCGGGGCGGCCGCAGGGCCGTAGTCGTGACCGGGGCCAGCGGCGGTGTGGGCCGGGCCACGGCGGTGGCCTTCGGCGCGCCAGGGCGACCGGGTCGCCCTGCTGGCCCGGGGACGCGAGGGCCTGGCCGCGGCCGCCGACGAGGTGCGGCGCGCCGGGGGCGAGGCCCTCGTCGTGCCCGTGGACGTGTCCGACGCGAAGGCCGTCGACGACGCGGCCCAGCAGGTCGCCGACACGTTCGGACAGATCGACGTCTGGGTCAACAACGCGTTCACCGGGGTGTTCGCGCCGGTCACCGAGATCACGGCGGACGAGTTCCGCCGGGTGACCGAAGTGACGTACCTGGGTTACGTGTTCGGCACACGGGCCGCGCTGCGGCACATGCTGCCGCGGGACCGGGGCACCATCGTGCAGGTCGGTTCCGCGCTCGCCTACCGCGGGATCCCGCTGCAGTCGGCGTACTGCGGGGCCAAGCACGCCATCCAGGGGTTCAACGAGTCGCTGCGGTGCGAACTGCTGCACAGCGGCACCGGCGTCCGTACCACGATGGTGCAGATGCCCGGGCTCAACACCCCCCAGTTCGACTGGGTGTTGAACCGGATGCCGGGCAAGGCCCGGCCCGTCGCGCCGGTGTACCAGCCGGAGGTGGCGGCGCGGGCGATCCTGCACGCGGCCTCGCACGGACGGCGGCGCGAGTACTGGGTCGGCGGATCCACGGTGGCCACCCTGCTCGCCAACGCGGTGGCGCCCGGGATCCTGGACCGCTATCTGGCGCGGACCGCGTTCGACTCCCAGCAGGAGGACGGCGAGCACGGCGGGCCGAGCAATCTGTGGGCGCCGGTGGACGTTGTGCACGGGCGGGACTTCGGGGCGCACGGGCGCTTCGACGACGAGGCGGTCGACGACAGTCCGCAGGACTGGGTGTCCCGCAACCGGTCCCGGATGGGCGCCGGGCTGGTGGTCGCGGGGCTGGGCGCCGCGGTGACCACCGGACTGCGCCGCCGCGGCCGCCAGGGCTGACCCGCACGCGGATCGCCGTCAGCCCACCCGGTAGTCCTCCACCTCCTCGGTGCGCAGCGTCAGACCGTGGCCCACCCCGCACAGCGGCCGCACCGTTCCGCCCGTCGGGTCCAGGGCGCCGTCGAAGAACATGTCCTCGATGCGGACGTGGTCGTGGAACCACTCCATGTGCCGGATGTTGGGCAGCGCGGCGGCGGCCGCCGCGTGGGCGTGCGGGGCGCAGTGGGTGGAGACCTCCAGCCCGTGGGCCTGGGCCAGGGCGGCGGCGCGCAGGAACTCGGTGATGCCGCCGCAGCGCGTGGCGTCGATCTGCAGACAGTCGACGGCGCCGGCCGCGATCATCCGGGCGAAGTACTGCAGGTCGTAGCCGTACTCGCCCGCCGTCACGTCGACGACCAGCGCGTCCCGGACCAGCCGCAGGCCCGTCAGGTCGTCCGAGGACACCGGTTCCTCGAACCAGCCCACCCCGTGCTCGGCGAGCGCGTGGCCGACCCGTACCGCCTGTTTGCGGGTGTAGGCGCCGTTGGCGTCGACGTACAACTCGGCCTCGTCGCCGATGATGTGGCGGGCGGCCCGGACACGGGCCAGGTCGCGATGGACCGCCCGACCCCAGCTCTCCCCGATCTTGATCTTGACGCGCGGGATCTGCTGCCCGTGCACCCAGCCGCCGAGCTGCGCCGCGAGATGCGTGTCGTGGTACGTGGTGAACCCGCCGCTGCCGTAGACCGGGACCCGCTCGTGGCAGACGCCGAGGACGCGGGCGAGGGGGAGTTCCAGCAGGCGGGCCTTGAGGTCCCACAGGGCGATGTCGAGCGCCGAGATGGCCCCTCCCGCGATGCCCTGCCGGCCCGCGTTGCGCACCGAACGGCACATCGCGTCGTGCAGGGCGGGGATGTCGAACGGGTCCCGTCCCTCGACCAGCGGGGCGAGGTCGTCGCGCAGGAAGTCACCGACCGCCGACGGGCCGTACGTCCAGCCCGTGCCGGTCGCGTCGCCCGCGCTCACCTCGGCGATCACCACGGTCGTGGAGTCCCAGGCCAGCGTGCCGTCGGCCTCGGGCGCGTCGGTCGGCACCGTGTAGACGGAGACGACGGGTCGGTGGAGTTTCATCGCCGCCACCCCCGGGTCAGGACGGCTGGAGCTGCGGCAGCACCTTCGTACGGTAGAAGTCGAAGAAGCCGCGCAGGTCGGGGCCGATCTGGTTGACGTAGACGCGGTCGAAGCCTGCGTCGGCGAACTGCCGCAGTTCGGCGACGTGCTCGTCGACGTCGTCGCCGCACACCCGGTTCTCGCGCACCATGTCCTCGGTGATCAGCTGCTGCGCCTGCTCGAAGTGCTTGGGGGAGGGCAGGACCTGGCTCAGCTCGCCGGGCAGCTGCTCGTTCGCCCACAGCCGGTGCACGGTCCGTACCGCCTCGTCCCTGTCGAGGTCGTAGCAGACCTTGGTGCCGCCGCTGACCAGCTTCCCGCCGCCCCCGCCCTTGCGGTACTGCTCCACCATGGAGGCGTCCGGCATCATCGTGATGTAGCCGTCGCCGACCCGGGACGCCAGCTGGGTGGCGGCCGGTCCGAAGCCGGAGACGTCGATCGGCACGGGCTCGTCGGGGACGGTGTAGAGGCGGGCGTTCTCGACCGTGTAGTGCGGGCCGTGGTGGTTGACCTCCTCGCCGGTGAACAGCCGGCGCATCACCTGGATCGCCTCCTCCAGCATCTCCAGGCGCACGTGGGCGGGCGGCCAGTGGTCGCCGAGGATGTGCTCGTTGAGCGCCTCGCCCGAGCCGAGGCCCAGCCGGAAGGCGCCGTCGGTCATCACCGCGCTGGTCGCCGCGGCCTGCGCCACCACCGCCGGGTGCATCCGCACGGTCGGGCAGGTCACGGCCGTCTCGATCGGCAGCGACACGGCCTCGGACAGCGCGCCGATCACCGACCAGACGAACGGGCTCTGGCCCTGCTCGTCGTTCCACGGGTGGTAGTGGTCCGAGATCCACAGCGCCTGGAACCCGGCCTGTTCGGCCATCCGCGCCTGCTCGATCAGCTCGGCGGGACCGTACTGCTCGCACGAGAGGAAGTAACCGTACTCGGGCATGGGGGTGTTGCCTCCGCGACGTCGGCGGTTGGTGTCCCGGGCCGGGTACCCGGCGGCCGGAGGGGAAACCGGCGCACGTTTGGCGGGCCTGACCAGGGGGACGCGGAAGTTTCCGTACGACGCACGCGACAGCGCCGGAGGCGAACCGTGGCTCGACCCCGCATCGTGATCGTCGGCGCCGGCTTCGCCGGCTACCAGACGGCCCGCACCCTGTCCCGGCAGATGCGGCACAATGCCGACGTCACCCTGCTGAACCCGACCGACTACTTCCTGTACCTGCCCCTGCTGCCCCAGGTCGCCGCCGGGATCCTGGAGCCGCGCCGGGTGACGGTCTCCCTCTCCGGCACCCTGCCGCACGTCCGGCTGGTGCTCGGCGAGGCCGACGGGATCGACCTCGACGGACGGACCGTGCACTACACGGGACCCGAGGGCGAGGGCGGGACCCTGAGCTACGACCGGCTGGTGCTCGCCGCCGGCAGCGTCAACAAGCTGCTGCCGATCCCGGGCGTGGCCGAGCACGCGCACGGCTTCCGTGGGCTGCCCGAGGCGCTGTACCTGCGTGACCACGTGACCCGGCAGGTGGAGCTCGCCGCGTCCGAGGACGACCCGAAGACCTGCGCGGCGCGCACCACCTTCGTGGTCGTCGGCGCGGGCTACACCGGCACGGAGGTCGCCGCGCAGGGGAAGCTGTTCACCGACGCGCAGGTCCGCAAACACCCCTTGCGCAAGGGGATACGGCCGCGGTGGCTGCTCCTCGACATCGCGAAGCGGGTGCTGCCGGAACTCGACGAGCGTCTTTCCCGCACCGCCGACTCGGTGCTGCGCGAGCGGGGCGTGGACGTGCGGATGGGCACCTCGGTGAAGGAGGCCACGCACGACGGAGTCCTGCTGACGGACGGGGAGTTCGTGCCGACCCGTTCGCTGGTGTGGTGCGTGGGCGTACGGCCGGATCCGCTCGCCGACTCGCTGGGACTGCCCATGGAACGCGGCCGGCTGCTCGTCGACCCGCACCTGCAGGTGCCGGGCCGGCCCGAGCTGTTCGCGGCCGGGGACGCGGCGGCCGTTCCCGACCTGGAGAACCCCGGCCAGTACACGCCGATGACCGCGCAGCACGCCTGGCGGCAGGGCAAGGCGGCCGGGCGCAACGTGGCCGCGTCCCTCGGCTTCGGCGAGCGGCACGCCTACCGCCACCGCGACCTGGGGTTCGTCGTGGACCTGGGCGGGGTGAAGGCCGCCGCCAATCCGCTCGGCGTCCATCTGTCCGGGCCGCTCGCGGGTGCGGTCACCCGGGGCTACCACCTCGCCGCGATGCCCGGCAACCGCGTCCGGGTCGTCGCCGACTGGTTCCTGGATGCCGTACTGCCGCGCCAGGCCGTCCAGTTGGGCCTCGTACGCTCCTGGTCGGTCCCGCTGGACACCGCGTCCCCAGAACTGGCCCGAGTGGCCGGCCGCCCGGACCAACAGCACGACACACCGGCCCCCTCCGGCCCAGGCGCAGCAACAGCCGAGGACACCGGCACGGCTCGGGACCCCGAGCCCGCCAAGGAGCAACCGGGCGCCTCTGAGCCGGCGAAGAACCAGCCGGGTGGTGAAGCGGCCAAGAATCAGTCCGGTGGTGAGGCTGCCAAGAATCAGCCCGGCGGTGAGGCCGCCAAGAATCAACCCGGTCCCGGGCCGGCCGCGGGTGCTCGCGGCCGGGAGCCGGAGCAGGGGCCGGGGCCCGTCAAACGTGCCGACGCCTCCGCGGAAGGAGACTCATGAACACCGCCGAACTCGTAGAGCTGGGCCAGCAGTTGCGCGTGGACAGCGTGCGCGCCTCGGCCGCCGCCGGGTCCGGGCATCCGACGTCCTCGATGTCAGCCGCGGACCTGATGGCCGTGCTGATCGCCAACCACTTCCGGTACGACTTCGACCGTCCCGCCCACCCCGCCAACGACCGCTTCGTGCTGTCCAAGGGCCACGCCTCACCCCTGCTGTACTCCGTCTACAAGGCGGTCGGCGCCGTCGACGACGAGGAACTGCTCACCTTCCGTAAGCTCGGCAGCCGCCTCGAGGGCCACCCGACCCCACGCCAACTGCCGTGGGTCGAGACCGCCACCGGCTCGCTCGGCCAGGGCCTGCCCGTCGGTGTCGGCATCGCGCTGGCCGGCAAGCGCCTCGAGCGCACCGGCTACCGCGTCTGGGTGCTGTGCGGGGACAGCGAGCTGGCCGAGGGGTCGGTGTGGGAGGCCGCCGAGCAGGCGGCGTACGAGAACCTCGACAACCTCACCGCGATCGTCGACGTGAACCGGCTGGGACAGCGCGGCCCCACCCGGCACGGACACGACCTCGACGCCTACGCCCGCCGCTTCCAGGCGTTCGGCTGGCACACCGTCGAGGTGGACGGCCATGACGTCGACGCGATCGACCGGGCCTACGGCGAGGCCGCCTCGACGTCCGGTCAGCCCACGGCGATCCTCGCCCGCACCCTCAAGGGCAAGGGCGTGGAGTCCGTCCAGGACCGCGAGGGCCTGCACGGCAAGCCGCTGCCGGAGGCCGAGGAGGCGATCGCGGAACTCGGCGGACCGCGCGACATCCGCGTCCGGGTGAACGAACCGCCCGCCGCCCGCATGCTGCACTCCGTGCCCGCCGGGAGCCTGGAGCTGCCCCGCTGGGACATGGGGGACGAGGTCGCCACCCGCAACGCGTTCGGGCAGGCCCTTGCCGCCCTCGGCGGCGGACGCGGCGACGTCGTCGCCCTCGACGGCGAGGTCGGCGACTCCACGCGGGCCGAGTTCTTCGCCAAGGAGTACCCCGACCGCTACTTCGAGTGCTACATCGCCGAGCAGCAGATGGTCGCCGCGGCCGTGGGACTGGCCTCGCGCGGCTGGGTGCCGTACGCCTCCACGTTCGCGGCCTTCCTGACGCGCGCCTACGACTTCGTGCGGATGGCGTCGATCAGCGGCGCCGGCATCAACCTCGTCGGCTCGCACGCGGGCACCGCGATCGGGCAGGACGGGCCCTCCCAGATGGGCCTGGAGGACCTGGCGATGATGCGGTCGGTGTACGGCTCGACCGTGCTGTACCCGTGCGACGCCAACCAGACCGCGCAGCTCGTCGCCGCCATGGCCGGCCTCGACGGCGTCCGCTATCTGCGCACCTCGCGCGGCGAGAGCCCGGTGATCTACGGGCCCGACGAGGAGTTCCCGATCGGCGGCAGCAAGGTGCTGCGCTCCTCGGACCAGGACCGGCTGACGATCGTCGCGGCGGGGGTCACCGTGCAGGAGGCGCTGACGGCCGCCGACGCGCTGGAGCGGGACGGCATCCGGGCCCGGGTCGTCGACCTTTACTCGGTCAAGCCGGTCGACCGGCGGACCCTGCGGCAGGCCGCCGAGGACACCGGCTGTCTCGTGACCGTCGAGGACCACCACGAGGAGGGCGGCATCGGCGACGCCGTCCTGGACGCCTTCCTCGACGGGCGGCCCGTGCCCCGCCTGGTGCGCCTCGCGGTGCGCGACATGCCGGGATCCGCCTCGCCCGAGGAGCAGCTGCACGCCGCCGGCATCGACGCCGAGGCGATCGCGGCCGCCGGGAAGCTGCTGGTGGAGGAGGCGGTCGTACGGTGAGCGACGACGGCGTACGGACCGTACGGGCCGGGCGCCGCACGGTGCAGGTGCACCGGCCGGACAAGGTGCTCTTCCCGGGGGACGGCGGGGCGAAGGAGTACACCAAGGGCGACCTGGTCGACTACTACCGCTCCGCCGCCCCGTTCCTCCTGCCGCATCTGCGGGGCCGTCCGCTGATGCTGGAACGGCATCCCGACGGTGTCGAGGGTCCGCGGTTCATGCAGAAGAACACCCCGGAGAACTACCCGGAGTGGATCACCCGCGTCGAGCTGGCCAAGGAGGGCGGCACCGTCTGCCACACGGTGTGCGACGACTCCGCCACCCTCGTCTACCTCGCCGACCAGGCCTCGATCACCCTGCACCGCTGGCTGTCCCGGGTGGGCAGCGTGGAGCGGCCCGACCGGATGGTCTTCGACCTGGATCCGGCCGGCGACGACTTCACCGCGGTGCGGGAGGCCGCCTCGCTGCTCGGCGAACTCCTCGACGAGCTGAGGCTCCCCTCGGCGCTGATGACGACCGGCTCGCGCGGACTGCACGTGGTGGTGCCCCTCGACGGGCGGCACGACTTCGACGAGGTCCGCGCGTTCGCCCGCGACGCCGCCGACACCCTGGCCGAGGCCCACCCCGACCGGCTCACCACCGCCGCCCGCAAGAAGGACCGCGGTGACCGCCTCTACCTGGACGTGGGCCGCAACGCCTACGCGCAGACCGCCGTCGCCCCGCTCACCGTCCGCGCCCGGCCCGGCGCACCCGTGGCGACCCCCATCGACTGGAGCCAGCTGGACGACCCGGACCTTTCCGCCCGCCGCTGGACCATCGCCGACGCCCTCGAACAGGTCCGCCGCGATCCCTGGGCCGGGATCAACCGCAGGGCACGGGCGCTGGGGCCGGCCCGGCGCAGGTTGGACGCGTTGCGCGGCGCCTGAAGGTTTGGCCACTGATATTGCGGCCACCCGCAAACAAGAGGTGGCCATGTCTGACACAAAAGACTCACACGAATCCCAGAATTCACAGAAATCACAGAATTCGGACAAAGGGAATGGCGGGGCGAGCAAGCGGCCAGGTCCGGTGCAGGTGCTGCGCGACGCGCGTACGCAGCTCGCGGAGCTGACCGGTATGGACGCCGAGAGCGTCTCGTCGTTCGAGCAGACCGAGGACGGCTGGTCACTCGAGGTGGAGGTCCTCGAACTGGCCCGGGTGCCGGACACGATGAGCCTGATGGCGAGCTATCAGGTCGAACTCGACCCCGACGGCCAGCTGACCGGTTACCGGCGCGTCCGCCGCTACGAACGCGGGCGGGCCGACGCACACAGGTCGGGGGGCCGCTAGGCCGCCGACCTGCTCACACACTCGAAACCACAGACAAGGAGGCGCGGTCGGCATGACCGTTGTCCCGGCACAGCAGACCGGCGGTGGGGGCGGTTCCAGCGGCCTCTACGACGTTCTGGAACTCGTCCTCGACAGGGGTCTGGTCATTGACGCGTTCGTACGAGTCTCCCTGGTCGGCATCGAGATCCTGAAGATCGACGTACGTGTCGTCGTGGCCAGCGTCGACACCTACCTGCGCTTCGCCGAGGCGTGCAACCGGCTCGACCTGGAGTCCGGTCCGCACAAGAACCCCGGCCTGCCCGACCTGGTCGGCGAGATGACCGAGTCCGGCGCGCAGGGCAAGTCCAAGGGCGCACTCTCGGGGGCCGCCGAGACCATCTCCGGCGCCTTCAAGGAGGCACGTGGCGAAGGGGGCCGTGAGCGGGAGACCGAATCCCGGCCGCGCGCCCGCAAGAGCACCTCCTCGCGCAGGAAGGAGGACGACGAGTGAGCACGTACGTCTACGGCATCACCGCGAGTTCGCACCCCGCGCTCCCGAAGGACCTCGCCGGTGTGGGCGACCCGCCGCGCCCGGTGCGGATCCTCGAGGCGGGCGAGCTGACGGCAGTCGTCAGCGACGCGCCCGAGGGGCTGCGGCCCAAGCGCAAGGACCTGCTCGCCCACCAGACGGTGCTCGCCGAGGCGGGCGCGGCCGGGGTCGTGCTGCCCATGCGCTTCGGCAGCGTCGCCCCCGACGACGACACCGTCACGAGCGTCCTCACCGAGCGCGCGGACCACTACAAGGAGCGGCTGCGCGCCCTAGAGGGCATGGTCGAGTACAACGTCAAGGCCACCCATCAGGAAGAGGCCGTGCTGCACCTGGTGATGTCCGCGAACCCGGACATCCGGGCCATGACCGAGGCCAACCGCAAAGCCGGCGGCGGCAGTTACGACGACCGGCTGCGCCTCGGCGAGATGGTGGTCGCCGCCGTCAAGGCCCGGGAGAGCGAGGACGCGGACGCGGTGCGCAGCGCCCTGGAACCCCTCGCCTCGGACGTCAGCGTGGGCCCCGAGTCCACCGGCTGGCTGGTCAACGTCTCCTTCCTGGTGGACCGCGACTCCGCCGACCGGTTCCTGACCGCGGTGGAGAACGTCCGCGACAGCCATCCGCACATCGAGCTGCGCGTCAACGGCCCGCTGCCGCCGTACAGCTTCGTCGAACCGGGCCCCGCCGAGCACGCGGGCACGGCGGCCGGTCCGGGAGTCGCCCAGGAGTGAGGCCGTGGGACTCATCAAGGAGCTGGTTCTGCTGCCCTTCGCCCCGGTGCGCGGCAGCGGCTGGGTGATCGGGCAGGTCCTGCGGGAGGCGGAGCGCATCTACTACGACCCCGCCGCGGTCAGGGCCGAACTCGCGCGGCTGGAGGAGCGGTTGGAGGCCGGCGAGATCGACGAGGAGGAGTTCGACCGACAGGAGGACGAACTCCTGGACCGGCTGGAGATAGGCCTGCGCGGTGGCGCGGGCACAGGCGACGGGACGGCACGATGAACCGAGTGGGAATGGGCCTCGCCCTAGGGGCCGGATATCTTCTGGGACGTACCAAGAAGATGAAACTGGCGTTCGCCGTCGGCACCATGGTGGCCGGCAAGCGGATGCATCTGAGCCCGAAGGCGCTCGCGGACCTGATGTCCCAGCAACTGCAGAACAACCCGCAGTTCAAGGAGATCGGGGACCAGCTGCGCGGGGACCTGCGCGGGGTCGGCAAGGCGGCCTCGGGCGCGATGGTGGAGCGGCAGATCAACTCCCTCGCCGACCGTCTGCACAGCCGTACGGCGCAGGTCCACGACCAGCTCAGCGGCGTGGCCGGCACGGTCGGCGGCCGTGACTCCGAAGAGGAGGACGCCAGCGCCGAGCGGGAGGACACTGAGGAAGAGGAGCCGCGCGAGGAGTACGACGAGGACGAGCCGGAGACCGAGGAGGAGGCCCCGGACACGGAGGCCGAGGACGAGTCCCCGGACGATGAGGAGGACGAGGCGGAGCCTGCGAAGCGGACCGCCAAGAAGACCGCGAAGAAGACCGCGGCCCCGAGGTCCGCCGCCAAGAAGGCCCCGGCCAAGAAGACGGCGGCCAAGAAGACCGCGAGCAAGAAGGCCCCCGCGAAGAAGACCGCCAAGAAGACCGCCGGCCGTGGCGGCTCGGCGGCCAGGGGCGCCGCCCGCGGAGCCGGCACCCGCCTGCCGAAGGGAGACGGTGAGCGATGACCGAGACCCTCGGATCGGCGACCTCCGCCGCGCGCGGAGCGACCGACAAGGCGAACCAGAACCCGCTGACCGACCTCGCCCACAGCGAGGCCGCCGACCGCCTCAAGGCCGAACTGCAGGACTACCTGGCCGCGCAGGCCCAGCGACTGCTGACCGGCGTCGGCCGCAAGCTCGGCGAGACGACCGGCAAGCTCAACGACATAGCCGAGGGCAACAGCCCCGGCTTCGCCAAGCTCGCTCTCGACGGCGGCCGCAAGCTCGCCGAGGGCAAGGGGCCGCTGCGCTCCGCACTGGAGCTCGGCGCCTCCCGCGCCAAGGAGAACGTGGTGGATGCCTTCAAGAACCTCGGTGGGGGCAAGAGCAAGCGCAAGCGCGGGGCGGGCAAGAAGCCGACGGTGATCATCGAGTCCGTCGACGTGGGAGTGGACCGGCGCACGGCCTACGACCAGTGGACGCAGTACCAGGACTTCAGCACCTTCGCCAAGGGCGTCAAGAACGCCAGCCGCTCCGACGACACCCAGTCGGACTGGCAGCTGAAGGTCTTCTGGTCCAACCGCAGCTGGAAGGCGAAGACCACCGAGCAGATACCGGACGACCGGATCGCCTGGACCTCGGAGGGCGCCAAGGGCACCACCAAGGGCGTCGTCTCCTTCCACCGCCTCGACGACAACCTGACCCGGGTGCTGCTGGTCATCGAGTACTACCCCTCGGGGCTGTTCGAGAAGACCGGCAACATCTGGCGCGCCCAGGGCCGCCGGGCCCGGCTCGACCTCAAGAACTACGTCCGCTTCATCACCCTCAAGGGCGAGGCCGAGGACAGCTGGCGCGGCGAGATCCGCGACGGCGAGGTGGTCCGCAGCCACGAGGACGCGGTCGCCGAGGAGGAGCAGGAGGGCGAGGAGTCGTACGAGGGCGACGAGGAGGAGCCCAGGGACGACGAGGCGCGCGAGGAGGACGAGGAGACTCGCGCCGAGGACGAGGAAGAGCCCGAGGAGGACGAGGAGCCCCGGGACGAGGAGGAAGAGGAGCCCGAGGAGCCCGAGGAGCCCGAGGAGGACGAGGAGGAGGCCGAGGGCGAGTACGAGGAGGAGGAAGAGCCGGAGTACGAGGACGAGGAAGAGCCCGAGTACGAGTACGCCGACGGCGGGAGCCGTCGATGAGCATGGCCGGCCGGATGCCCGAACCCTATGGACAGGGTTCGGGCGCCAACCTTGCCGACATCCTCGAGCGCGTGCTCGACAAGGGCATCGTGATCGCCGGTGACATCAGGATCAACCTGCTCGACATCGAACTCCTCACGATCAAGCTCCGGCTGATCGTCGCCTCGGTGGACAAGGCGAAGGAGATGGGCATCGACTGGTGGGAGACCGACCCCGCCCTGTCCTCGCGTGCCCGCCACAACGAACTCGCCCGGGAGAACGCCGAGCTGAAGGAACGGCTGGAGCGGATGGAACTCGACGGCGCGCAGCGTGCGGACCGGCGCGCCACGGAGGAGGAGGCGCCATGACCGGACTGCGGTACGTCTACGCCGTCTGCCGCCCCTTCGGCGCCCCGCTGCAGGCCCAGTTGAAGGGTGTGGCGGGCGATCCGCCCAGACTGCTGTCCCACCACGGCCTGATCGCCGTGGTGAGTCACGTACCGGAGCGGGACTTCGCCGAGGAGCCGCTCCGCAGGCGTCTGGAGGACCTGGACTGGCTGACCGAGACGGCGAGGGCCCATCAGAGCGTGATCGACGCCCTCACCGTGGTCACCACCCCGCTGCCCCTGCGGCTGGCCACCGTCTTCCGGGACGACAGCGGGGTCCGCGTCATGCTGGAGGAACGCGAGGAGGACTTCCGGCGCACCCTGGACCGGCTGCAGGGCCGCGTCGAGTGGGGCGTCAAGGTGTACGTCGACAACGGTCCGGAGACCGGCGCGGAGCCCGCGCCGAAGCCGGCGTCGGGCCGTGACTATCTGCGGCAGCGGCGGACGCGGGCGCGGGCGCACGAGGATCTGTGGCAGCAGACGGAGGAGTTCGCGAACGGTCTGCACAGCACGCTGTCCCGGTATGCCGAGGACTCCCGGCTGCACGCCCCGCAGAATCCCGCACTGTCCGGTGTCTCCGGGCGCAATGTGCTCAACGCCGCCTATCTCGTGCCCCGGGACCATTCCGAGGAATTCGTGGAACTGGTGGACCGGACCAAGGACCAGACAAAGGCGGACAGCCCCGGGATCCGAGTGGAGCTGACCGGGCCGTGGGCCGCCTATTCCTTCGCGGGAGAAGAAGCATGACCGTCATCGAACGCCGGGAGATCGCCCTCGTGGACCTGCTCGACCGGCTGCTCGCCGGCGGCGTCGTCATCACGGGGGACATCACGCTGCGCATCGCGGACGTCGATCTGGTGCGCATCGATCTCAACGCGTTGATCAGCTCGGTCAACGAGCAGGTGCCGTCGCCCTGGGGGGAGTCGCTGTGACCGCACGCCGAGGCCGGATGGACCTGGAGCCGGACACCGTCGAGCGCGACCTGGTCAAACTCGTCCTGACCGTCGTGGAGTTGCTGCGCCAGCTCATGGAGCGCCAGGCGCTGCGCCGCTTCGACGTGGGCGACCTCACCGAGGACCAGGAGGAGCGGATCGGGCTCACGCTGATGCTTCTCGACGACCGGATGACCGAACTGCGCGAGCGGTACGGACTGCGGCCCGAGGACCTCAATCTGGACCTCGGACCACTCGGACCGCTGCTGCCCCGGGAATGAGTCCCGCTGCGTCAGACGTCTTTCCGGCACAGGATTTCCCCGTGGAGGACGGCGAACCAGCCGTCCTCGTGCTCGCCCCACTCCCGCCAGGCCTGTGACACCGCCCGCAGCTGTTCCACGGTGGCGTGCCCGCCGCCGGTGGCCCGCTCCGCGTACGCGGAGGCCATCGTCCGGTCCGCCCACAGTCCGCTCCACCAGGCCCGCTCCTCGGGCGTCGCGTAGGTCCAGGTGCTGGAGGTGGCGGTGACGTCGGTCAGGCCGGCCCGCAGCGCCCAGGACCTCAGCCGGCGCCCGGCGTCCGGCTCCCCGCCGTTGGCCCGGGCCACCCGCCGGTACAGGTCCAGCCAGTCGTCCATGCCGGCCGACTCCGGATACCAGGTCATCGCCGCGTAGTCGCCGTCGCGTGCGGCGATGAACCCGCCCGGCCTGGTGACCCGCCGCATCTCGCGCAGGGCCTGCACCGGGTCGCCGACGTGCTGCAGCACCTGGTGGGCGTGGACGACGCAGAAGGTGTCGTCGGGGTAGTCCAGGGCGTGGACGTCGGCGACGGCGAAGTCGACGTTGGTCAGGCCGCGTGCGGCGGCCGTGGCCCGGGCCTGGTCCAGGATGCCCGGCGCGTGGTCGACGCCGGTGACCTGGCCGTCGGGGACCAGGGCCGCCAGGTCGGCGGTGATGGTGCCGGGGCCGCAGCCGATGTCCAGGATCCGCATGTGCGGCTTGAGGGAGCCGAGCAGGTAGGCCGCGGAGTTGGCGGCGGTCCGCCAGGTGTGCGAGCGCAGCACCGACTCGTGGTGCCCGTGCGTGTAGACGGCGGTCTCCTGCGACTTCGACATGACGAACTCCCCTGTTCGACGGCTTGCCGGTTACGCATCACGCTACGCCCGCATGTCGAACTGTGAGACCCGCGTATTGCGATGTGGACTGACGTCGCGTCAGCCAAAAGGAGTGGTGAGTCGCGGCGGTTACCCTGAGGTGCCCGTTTCCCGTACCGCGGGCGATCGCCGAGCCCGGAGGGTCCCTGAATGCGTCTGCTCCTCATACGTCACGGCCAGACCCCCAGCAATGTCGACAATCTGCTGGACACGGCCGTCCCGGGGGCGGGCCTGACCCCGCTGGGCGAGCGGCAGGCCGCGGCACTGCCGGAGGCCCTGGCCGACGAGGACATCGAGGCCCTGTACGCCTCCACGCTGGTGCGTACGCAGCTCACTGCCGCGCCGCTGGCCGCCGCACGGGGCCTGGAGGTCCTGGTCCGGGACGGGATCCGGGAGCTGTCCGCCGGGGAGCTGGAGATGCTGCCCGGGGACACGGAGCAGGGTGAGCTGTACATGAAGACGGTGTTCGCCTGGGCCGACGGGGACACGGCGCTGCGGATGCCGGGCGGGGAGACGGGCGCGGAGGCGCTGGCGCGCTACGACGCGGTGGTCGCGGAGGCGGCCGGCAGCGGGGCCCGCACGGTCGCCATGGTCAGCCACGGCGCGGCGATCCGGATGTGGACGGCCGTCCGCGCGGACAACGTCGACGTGCCGTTCGCGGCGGCCCACCCCCTGAGCAACACCGGTGTGGTGATCCTGGAGGGCTCGCCCTCGGACGGGTGGAAGGCGTTGTCGTGGGCGGGGGCCGTCGTCGCGCCCAGCGGCGACAGCGGTCCCGCCGGAGAGTCCGTGGACGAGGTGCGATAAGGGTTTGCCCCGCCCCGCCGGTCGCCCGCAGAATGCCTCCTCATGGGACATCTGGAAGCCGCGCATCTCGAGTACTACCTCCCCGACGGGAGGGCGCTGCTCGGCGATGTGTCCTTCCGGGTGGGCGAAGGGGCCCTCGTGGCCCTGGTGGGCCCCAACGGCGCGGGGAAGACCACCCTGCTGCGGCTGATCTCCGGCGAGCTGAAGCCGCACGGCGGCACCGTCACCGTCAGCGGCGGGCTCGGCGTGATGCGGCAGTTCGTCGGGTCCGTACGGGACGAGACGACCGTGCGGGACCTGCTGGTGTCGGTGGCGCCGCCCCGGATCCGCGAGGCCGCGCGGGCCGTCGACAAGGCCGAG
Organism: Streptomyces sp. NPDC002144; assembly: GCF_053593695.1. NCBI lineage: Bacteria > Bacillati > Actinomycetota > Actinomycetes > Kitasatosporales > Streptomycetaceae > Streptomyces > Streptomyces sp. NPDC002144. The sequence continues at coordinate 167,595 of NZ_JBSFDB010000006.1, read as the reverse complement.
CACGCCATCATGACCGTCGACGACGAGGCCGCCCAGCTCACCTACGCGCAGGCGCTCGCCGACTGGGCCGAGGCGCGCGGGTACGAGGCCGAGACGCTGTGGGACATGTGCACCACGGCCGCGCTCGGGGTGCCCTACGAGCAGGCGCAGTGGCGGCAGGTGCGCACGCTGTCCGGCGGTGAGCAGAAGCGGCTGGTGCTGGAGGCGCTGCTGCGCGGCACGGACGAGGTGCTGCTGCTCGACGAGCCCGACAACTACCTGGACGTGCCCGGCAAGCGCTGGCTGGAGGAGCGGCTGAAGGAGACCCGCAAGACGGTGCTCTTCGTCTCCCACGACCGTGAACTCCTCTCGCGGGCCGCCGAGAAGATCGTCTCCGTGGAGCCGGGCCCCGCCGGTGCCGACGCCTGGGTGCACGGCGGCGGCTTCGCCACCTACCACGACGCCCGGCGTGAACGCTTCGCGCGGTTCGAGGAGTTGCGCCGCCGCTGGGACGAGAAGCACGCCCAGCTGAAGAAGCTGGTGCTGAACCTCCGTCAGGCGGCCACCGTCAGCCATGAACTGGCCTCCCGCTACCAGGCCGCGCAGACCCGGCTCAGGAAGTTCGAGGAGGCGGGACCGCCGCCCGAGCCGCCGCGCGAGCAGGACATCACCATGCGGCTCAAGGGCGGTCGTACCGGCGTCAGGGCCGTGACCTGCGAGCAACTGGAGCTGACCGGGCTGATGAAGCCCTTCGACCTGGAGGTCTTCTACGGCGAACGGGTCGCCGTCCTCGGCTCCAACGGCTCCGGAAAGTCGCACTTCCTGCGGCTGCTGGCCGGGGAGGACGTGGCGCACTCGGGGGAGTGGAAGCTCGGGGCGCGCGTGGAGCCCGGGCACTTCGCCCAGACCCACGCCCACCCCGAGCTCCAGGGCCGCACCCTGCTGGACATCCTGTGGCAGGAGCACTCCCAGGACCGGGGCGCGGCGATGTCCCGGCTGCGCCGCTACGAGCTGACCGGCCAGGCCGAGCAGGCCTTCGACCGGCTCTCCGGCGGCCAGCAGGCCCGCTTCCAGATCCTGCTCCTCGAGCTGCAGGGCGTGACGGCCCTGCTGCTCGACGAGCCGACCGACAACCTCGACCTGGAGTCCGCCGAGGCGCTCCAGGAGGGCCTGGAGGCCTTCGACGGCACGGTGCTCGCGGTCACCCACGACCGCTGGTTCGCGCGCTCGTTCGACCGCTATCTGGTCTTCGGCAGCGACGGACGCGTCCGGGAGACACCGGAAGCGGTGTGGGACGAGCGGAGGGTGGAGCGGGCGCGGTAGACCGCGCTCAGGTCCACCTGAGCAGCGCCCCCAGTCCGCCCACCGGGGCCTCCCGCCCCTCGGCCGCGGCCACCGACAGTGCCGGGGCCCCGGTGGCGACCGCCGACCGGATCAGTGCGTCGTCCGCGCGGGCCGGCCACGAGTGCTGTTCGCCCAGGATCTTGAGGTCCGTGCGACGGACGGCGAGCTGGTCCGGGTCCTCGCCGATCCACACCTCGCGGTGCGCGTCGGGGCCGTCCGGGCGGATCAGCAGCTCGTCGATGCGGTGCTCGCGGGCGGCCTCCACCAGCGCGGGCACGCCCTCCACGGCTGCCGCACGGCCCTCGCCGTCCGGTTCGCGGGCCGCCAGGAACCGTTCCAGCTCCCGCTCCGCCCGCTGCCGTACGTGATCGGCGCGCGCCTGCTCGACCTCCTCGTCCAGCAGCCTGCTGCCGGTGCCGTGCGACGCCTCGACGGCCAGGTCCTTCAGATGCGCCGGCAGCCGCTCGTGCACCGACCGCCGCTCCCGGTCGTCACCCACCAGGATCAGCAGGTCGGCCCGGGTCTCCTCCTGGCAGGCGGCGACGGCCTCGGCGATCTCGGCCGCGTTGTGCTCCCAGGTGTTCTCCACCTTCAGCTGGAAGTGCCGCTCCGACCAGTCCACCGTGCTCGTACGGTGCACCGGCCACTGCCGGCCGGTGACCGAGCCCGCGTCCTCGCTCCCCAGCGAGCTGCGCAGCTCCAGGTCGGCGCCCTTGCGGTCGACGTACGCCACCACGCACACCGGGTCCTCGCCGGCCAGCTCCAGCAGGGGAGCGGCGTGCGGCAGGGGCGCCCACACGGCATGGTCCCGCTGCGGGGGGCGGGCCAGCGGAGGATCGAGGACCACTTCGCCGGCCCGGGCGAACACGGCCCGGCCGTTCGGTTCGGAGGAGTGCCGCAGCTCTTCCAGCGCCTCGCGCACCGCCCGGCAGGTGGCCTCGTCGGCGCCCTGCCGGTCCAGGTCCCGGGCCAGTGCCACGGCCGTCAGATGGCGCTCGTGGGGCGTGGCCTCCGTGTGCCGGGACGTGTCCATGTACACGGAGGCCCAAGGGCCCGGATGTTCGTAGAGTGGATGCAGAAAGGCGAGATCCATGGCTCCCTCCCGGATGCCGCTTGGGGTTGTTGCTGCCGGGCGGGTACCCGGACCGCATGGACGAACACGACGAGCGGATCACCACCATGACCGGAGTCGACGCCAGCAGGCTGGACGACCAGCAGCTCATGAAGGAGCTGGAGACGATCCACCGCACGCGCCACGACACGCTGCTGTACGGCTCGAGCGACGCGCTCCGGGCCCACAACGACCGCATGGCCGAGCTGGAGGGCGAGTATCTGCGCCGCAACCCCCAGCGCATGGTGGCCGCGGGCCGCACCCGCGAAGGCGCCCGGGAACGCCAGAGCGGGGAGTCGGTGACTCCCCGCTCCTGAGGCCTGACCGCACCGGTCAGTGGCGCACCGGAGGCCGGTCCCGGTGCCGGTGCGCCGCGATCGCGTCGACGAACGCCCGTGCGAACTCCGCGCCGGCGGGGCCCGGTGACGCGTCCGTCACCACACCCCGGTCGGCGACCACGCCCCGCGAGCCGGTGGACAGCTCGACGCCCTGGGGCTGGAGGACGGACAGCACCTCCACGCCCGAGCCGAGCGCGCCCACCGGCTTGCCGTGCAGATAGGCGCTCCGCACGAAGCGCAGCGCGTCCGGGTCCTCGGCCACCGGCGGCGTCCCGTCCGGACCGCCGGGCACCAGCACGGCGTCGTACAGCACCGAGGCGACCGTCGGCAGCGCCCGGTCCACCGCGTACGTCTCCCCGTCGGCGCCCTTGACGGTGCCGTCGGCCGGAGCGAGCGCCTCGACGATCGCGCCCTCGGCGGCCAGCGTCTCCCGCACGGAGGTCACCTGCGCCGCGTCGACGCCGTCGGTGACCAGGACCGCGATCTGCCGGGTGCGGATCGAGCCGTCGCCGCGCAGTGCCTGAAGGCTCAGCGCCGGGGACTCCTGCTTGTACGGCGTCTCCTGCCCGGCCGGTTCCGGCACACCGATGCCGCGGGCCACGGCAGCCGCCAACTCCCCGTCCACCTTGGCGAGTTGCTCGACCGTACGGACGCGTACCGTCATCGCCCCGACCTTGCCGAGCTCGAACCGGTAGGCGTCGACGATGTGCTGCTTCTCCCAGTCGGTCATGCTGTGGAAGAACAGCGCGGCCTGGCTGTAGTGGTCCTTGAAACTCTCGCTCCGCTTGCGGATCTTGGCGCCGTCGACCCGCTCCGCGTAGTGCGTGTACGCGTGCCCGTCGGCGCCCGCGTGCGCGGGGCAGCCGCCGCCGAGCGAGTTCGGGAAGTAGTTCGTGCCCCGATGGATGGCGCTCTGGTGGTAGCCGTCGCGCTGGTTGGTGCGCACCGGTGCCACGGGCCGGTTGACCGGGATCTGCGTGAAGTTCGGGCCGCCCAGCCGGATCAACTGCGTGTCCAGGTAGGAGAAGTTGCGGGCCTGCAGCAGCGGGTCGTTGGTGAAGTCGATGCCGGGCACGACGTTGCCGGTGTGGAAGGCGACCTGCTCGGTCTCGGCGAAGAAATTCTCCGGGTTGCGGTCGAGCACCATCCGGCCGATCGGCCGGACCGGCACCTGCTCCTCGGGAATGATCTTCGTGGCGTCGAGCAGGTCGAAGTCGAACGCGAACTCGTCCTCTTCCGGCACCAGTTGCACGCCCAGCTCCCACTCCGGGTACTCGCCGGCCTCGATCGCGTCCCAGAGGTCGCGTCGGTTGAAGTCCGGGTCACGGCCCTGGCACTCCTGTGCCTCGTCCCACACCAGCGAGTGCACGCCCAGCTTCGGCTTCCAGTGGAACTTCACGAACGTGCCGCGGCCTGCCGCGTTCACGAACCGGAAGGTGTGCACGCCGAAGCCCTGCATCATGCGGTAGCTGCGCGGGATCGCCCGGTCCGACATCAGCCACATGATGGCGTGCAGGGTCTCCGGCTGCAGCGACACGAAGTCCCACAGGGTGTCGTGCGCGGAGGCGCCGGTCGGGATGTCGTTGTGCGGCTCGGGCTTGACCGCGTGCACGAAGTCGGGGAACTTGATGCCGTCCTGGATGAAGAAGACGGGGAAGTTGTTCCCGACGAGGTCGTAATTGCCCTCCTGCGTGTAGAACTTGGTCGCGAAGCCGCGCACGTCCCGCACGGTGTCCGCCGAGCCCTTCGGGCCCTGCACGGTGGAGAACCTGACGAAGACCGGCGTCCGCACCGAAGGGTCCTGCAGAAAGGCGGCACGGGTGAACTCCGCGCAGGACTCGTACGGTTCGAAGTAGCCGTACGCGCCCGCACCCCGGGCATGCACCACCCGCTCCGGGATCCGCTCATGGTCGAAATGGGTGAGCTTCTCCCGGAAGTGGAAGTCCTCCATCAAGGTCGGCCCGCGCTCACCCGCGGCCAGTGAGTCGTCGGTGTGGTCGACCTCCACACCCTGGTCGGTGGTGAGCGGCCCGGCGGCCGGGTCGTCCGCGTGGAAGGCCTCGCGCTGGTGCTGCTTGCGGTCCTCGCCCGGGGCACCCATCAGCCGGCCCCCTCGGAGAAGACGTGCAGGAAGGCCTCGCAGAACGCCTTGAGATCGTCCGGCTTGCGGCTGGTGATCAGCTTGTTGCCGCCGCTGTCGTCGATCTTCACCTGCTCGTCCACCCAGGTGCCGCCCGCGTTGCGGATGTCGGTCCGCAGGCTCGGCCACGAGGTGAGCGTGCGGCCGCGCACGACGTCCGCCTCGACCAGAGTCCACGGGGCGTGGCAGATCGCCGCGACCGGGCGGCCCTGCTCGAAGAAGTCCCGCACGAACGACACGGCCTTGTCGTCCATGCGCAGGAAGTCGGGGTTGGCCACGCCGCCGGGCAGCACCAGCGCGCCGACCGAGCCGGCCGAGGCCTCGCCGACGACCTCGTCCACGGGGAAGGTGTCCGCCTTGTCGAGGTGGTTGAAGGCCTGGATCTCACCGGGCTGCGTCGACACCAGCACGGGCTCGTGCCCGGCGTCCTTCGCCGCCTGCCACGGATCGGTCAGCTCGATCTGCTCGACGCCCTCGGGGGCGGTCAGGAATGCGATACGCATGATGGTCAACGTCCTTTCCTCGTGCGCCACGTCGCTCGGTCCGAGGCGCGTTTGCGGTTACGGCGGCCCGTGCGCACGCAGCGCAGGAGTTCCTCGCCGTACGGCAGCACCACACAGGTGCCGATGGCCGCGGCGATACCGGCGAGGTAGCCGCGGGACAAGGGCCGGCGGCGGGGCACCAGCCGCCACGCGTCGGGGTCACCACCGCCCCCGCGCCACAGCGACGCCACCTGGTCGGCGTGCAGGCACATCAGGGCGGCCAGCGCGCCGAAGGGCAGCGACTCCAGGAAACTGTGGATGTGCTGCTCGACCGGCTTGACCTCGCGGTCGCTGTCGACGGCCGTCCGCACGTCCCACAGCGCGGTCGCCTCGTGCACCGCGGCGCCGCCCAACTGCACCGACAGGAGCAGCGGGTTGACCTCGTAGCGCAGGGTCAGCGCGATGGGGACGCCGATCTCGGCCATCATCAGCGTGGGGGTCCCCCCACGCTTTTGGCAGTGGGGGAGGACCAGCGATTCCTTGGTGCCCGCCGTGTCCTCGATGCGGGTGCGGCGGTGCATCGCCCAGTCGGCGAGGCCGGGTACGAACCAGCCGGGCAGCAGTCCGTAGAGGAGATACCGGGTGGTGACGTCGGCGACGTCGACCGTGCGGGTGCCTGCGGCGATGTCCGCGGCGCGGCCGCGGGTCATACGGTGCCCCCGTCGTCGGGTTCGGCCCGGCTGATCTCGGCCAGCGCCGAGTCCGGGTCCTCGGCCTCGGCGAGGTCGCCGAGGGTGACCACACCGACCGGCAGACCGTTCTCGACGACCGGCAGCCGGCGCACGGCGTGCGTGCGCATCAGCGCGACGGCCGCCTCGACGGGGTCGTCGGGAGCGACCATCACCGGATCCGGGGTGCACACGGACCGGGCGCTCACCGTCAGCGGGTCGACGCCCTCCGCGACCGCCCGCACCGTGATGTCACGGTCGGTGAGCACGCCGACGATCCGCTGACCGTCGGCGACGACCACGTCCCCGATGTCCTGCGCGCGCATCAGCTGCGCCGCCTCGACGAGTGACGCGTCCGGGCGGACGGCGACCACGCCCGGCGTCATGACCTCCCTGACGAAATCAGCCATCACAGTGGGCCTTCCTCCGCTTCCCGGCCGCCGGCAACCCGCGACCGTCATCGGGCACGTCTATCGCTCTCGCCCGGCCTCGACGACCGCCTCGGCCAGCTGCTGGACCGTCGTGTAGCGCGCCGACCGGGGCAGGTGGTCCACCCGCTCGGTCAGGGTGTCGGGCGCGTGCGCCTTGCGCAGGGCGGCGGTCAGTTCCCGGGGGCCTGCGGGGAACACATGGCGGTTCAGATGGCGCGCCAGTTCGGTGCGGACCTTGGCCAGGGACGCGGTGGCGGCGACGGGGCCGCCCGCGACCTCCGGGTCGTCGTCGGCGGTGGGCTCGGGATCGTGCCATTCCTCCGTCCGCGTGGGGCGCCCGGACCGGAGCAGCCCCTGGAGCTCGTGCTTCATCTCCTCGTCGCGGTGGACGCTCAGCCGGTCACTTCCTCGCTGCATAAGTGGTCCCTCCAGATCTTCGCGAGTGGGCACCGCGTACCCGAGGACCGGAGGCCGACACGGGGTTTGCGCGGCGAACCCCGGGAGACCCGGAGCTCGCCCCCCACGCCCCCGGAGAGGGAGGACGGCCATGCCACTGCTCGCCGTGATCATCCCGCTCCTCATGCTCGGCGTGGTGCTGGCACTGGGCCGTTACGAGGAGCTTCTGCTGCCGACGAGGAAGACCGACCGGAGCGAGGACGCCCCGGCCGGCCCCCCGGGCGCGACGCTGCCGCTCAGGATGCTGCCGAGCCGGGGCCCGGCCCGGGTGGTCGCCGCCGAGAAGCACCCGCCCGCGCCCTCGGGCCCGGCTGTCGGACGAAAGTAAACAGTTCAGCCCCCGTGGCCCTGACCTGGGCACTGAACTCTTCTCTGGATGGGAGGAAGTAGCGACCCTCGCGCAGCGTCCTGCACAGCTTTGTCCAGGCCTGCCAGGACGCCGGCTGGATCGGGGTGGGCATCGGGATCCATCAGTGCCGTGGGCGGCGGTTCGACCGCCGCACGGAAGCTGCTGTCGGCGAGCAGGACCGACAGCATGATGCTCTGTGTGCGGCCGTTCTCCGAACGTAGCCGCACGGTTGCACCGTCGAGCCCCGCGACTTGGTGCCGTTCCTCCTCGAACTCGATCCAGTCGGTGACGGCGAGCCGATGGCTGCTCCTGCGGCACTCCGTGGGTCTGCGGCTCGCACATGGGTGTGATCGCGCAGAGGACGGGTCTCGTCGAAGGCAAGCTGGTGGTGCCACATGAGGTGGGGCGGGCTGACTCCTGCGGGACGGCAGCGCCGGGAGGTCGTACGGATGCAGGCGGCTGAGCTGTTCGAGCAGAAGGCCAAGCCGCCGGAAGTGGCACGGCGCCTGCGGGTGAGCCCGAAGTCGGCCTACCAGTGGCACCAGTTGTGGCGGGAAAGCGGCGTGCAGGCCCTGGCGTCACGTGGCCCGAGCGGGTCACCATGCCGTCTGTCCCCGCGCTGTCTGGAGAAGCTGGCCGCATACCTCGAGGAGGGACCGGCCGCGCATGGCTGGGTGGAGGACCAGGTGTGGACTGCGGCGAGGGTGGCCACGCTGATCGGCAGAAAGTTCCACGTCTCCTACAGCGTCTCGGGTGCCACGAGGCTGATGCACCGGCTCGGCTTCAGTCCGCAGGTGCCCGCACGGCGGGTCGCCGAGCGCGACGAGCAGGCCGTCACCGCCTGGAAGGAGGCGACATGGGCCGAGGTAAAAGAGCCCGGGCGGCCTGCGGAGGCTACATCTGCTTCGAGGACGAGGCAGGCTTCACCCGCCGGCCGCCCAAAGGACGCACCTGAGGCCGACGCGGCCGCACCCCGGTCGTGACGGTGAGCGGCCGACGCTCGGGACGCCTGTCCGTGGCCGGGCTGATCGCCATGCGGCCCGGCTCGCGGACCCGGCTGTGCCATCGCCTGCGCACCCACCGAGCGGGCAAAGACAGACGCCGCAGCATGAGCGAGCGGGACTTCATCGCACTGATCGACGGCGTCCACCAACTCGTCAAGGCACCGATCGTGTTGGTCTGGGACCGGCTCAACACCCACGTCTCCCACGCCATACGTGAGCTGATCGCCGAACGGGCCTGGCTGATGGTGTTCCTACTGCCCGCCTACTCGCCCGACCTCAACCCCGTCGAGTGGGTATGGGCGCACGTCAAGCGCAGCCTGGCCAACCTCGCCGTGGTCGCCCTCGACCGGCTAGAAGCCCTCGTCCGCAACCGGCTCAAACGACTTCAGTACCGGTCCGCCGTCCTCGACGGCTTCATAGCGGGCACCGGCCTGACCCTCGACGACCCAGCATCTCTCGGCTTTTGCGCACGTCTCCTTCCTCCGGGCACCCGACAAGTGGCTGAGGCACCCTCCCAATGCGCGCCACCCCCACCACGCGGCTGATATAGCGCCCCTTGGGCTGGCTCTTCGTACGGCTGATTCGTCGGCACCTGCTTGCGGAGACGGCTTGGAATGTGGGTTCGGGACAGGTCGGCCAAGCGGCAACAGCACGCACGTCAACGGTCGTACGGCTGATGGCCGCCAGCAGGAAGACGGCATGCGCGCCTCTGCGCCCGGGTGTGGTGCGCAGAGGCGCGGCACTCAGGCCGACGGGTAGCTGCTGACAAGCTGGCCCATGCTCATGAGGGCCCGGTTCAGGGTGCCCGAGTCGGCGATCACGGTCTGGCCTGTCATCACCTTGTTGTGCCGGGATGCGAGGAGTGCGTAGAAGGGCCCGTACTCCTCCGGGGTGGGCAGGTGCTGAAGGGGCGTGGACCATTCGAACGCCGCGCGGAAGGCGTCCGCGGGAATGTCCGACTGCTTGGACTCGTGCAGGTCGAGAGCGCCGGGTCCGCGGAGCTGACTGCCCGCGATGCCCGAAGGGGCGACGGCGTTGACCCGTACCCGCGGGGCGAACTCGAACGAGAGCTGGTTCACCAGGCTGCGCACCGCCCCCTTGCTGGCCGTGTAGGCCGCACCGCCGCCGTCGGCTGCGAACGCCGCCTGTGAGGCGGTGAGCACGATCGCCCCTTCCTCGGCCTGCAGCAGGTCGTGCATGATCCGCGCGGTCAGGGCGTAGCCCTTGACGTTGATGGAGAAGACCTCGTCGAACAGTTCACCGACGCGCTCGACGGGGATGTCGGTCAGCCGGACGTTGCCGTCGAAGATGCCCTGCGCGCCGATGAGGGAGGTGAGCCGGCCGTAGCGGTCCTCGATCTGAGACCGGCAGGCACGAAGATCGTCGACGTCGCGTACGTCGCCGTGCACGACGAGGACGTCGTCGCCGAACTCCTTCTTCAGCCCGAGTACCTTGGCCTGGTCGTACTCGAGGATCGCGAGCTGCGCGCCCTGTTCGAGACAGTGGCGGGCAACCCCGAGACCGAGCCCCGAGCCGCCGCCGGTGATGAGAACGACGTGGTCGTCAAGCAGCTTCATGGGTGGTGCGTTCCTTCCGGTTGGCGCACGACACTGTGGTGTCGAGGGCGGGATTGTTCGTGCGGGCGAGCGCGAGTGCCTCGTCCCAGGTGCCGCCGCGGGCGAGCAGCTTGCGGTAGTCGCGCAGCGAGCGGACACGCCCGCAGGCGAACGCGGCGTGGAGCTCGCCGGCGTGGCCGAACAGGACGAGAAACTCGCCCGCGTCGAGTGAACCCTCGACGACGAGGCTGCGGTCGCCCGCGCGGCGGCGGCCGTAGCACTGGAACCGCATGCCGTACTGGTCGGTCCAGACGTACGGCACTCCCTGGTAGGGCGTGGTCTCGCCGCGGGCGATGTTCAAGCCGATGTGCCGGCCCTGCTCGACCGCATGGGTCCAGTGCTCCACGCGTACGCGCTGTCCCAGCAGCGGGTGGTGGAACGCGGCCACGTCACCGGCGGCCCACACGCCGGGTACGTTGGTCCGGCCGGCGGCGTCGGTGACGACCCCGCCGGTCACCTCGATCCCGGAGCCCGCCAGCCAGTCGACGGCGGGTTCGGCGCCGATGCCCGTGAGTACGAACGGGGTCCGGTGCACACTTCCGTCCGTGAGCCGGACCTCGTACGCCCCGGGTTGTCCCGTGACCGACGCCACCGCGACGGCACTGCGGAAGCGGACCCCGCGTGCGGTGTGCAGGTCGCGGAGATGGGTGGCCAGGTCGGGCCCCAGTACGGGCTCCAGCGGCAGCGGGAGCGTGTCGAGGACCGTGACCGCCACGCCCCGCGCGACGAGACCGGCCGCGACCTCCAGTCCGATGAAGCCGGAGCCGATCAGGGTCATCTCGCCGTATCGCGTTGCGGCCTCGCGCAGCACCCGCAGGTCCTCGGGGGTGCGCAGGGCCGGCAGTACCTCGCCCGCGAGGCTCCTCATCTCGCGGGGGCGGCTGCCGCAGGCGATGACCACAGCGTCCCAGGGAAGCGCCTCGCCGTACGTGGTCACCACATAGCGGCGGTCGACGTCGAGCCCCGCCGCGGCGTGCCCGAGACGCAGGTCGATGCGGCTCGCCTCGATGCGTTCGGGAGAGCGGAGTTCGAGGAGTTGCGGGTCCTCCTCGGCGACAAGCAGGGCCTTCGACATCGTGGGCCGGTCGTACGGCTGGTGCAGCTCGGCGCCGAGGACGGTGATGGAGCCGGTGAATCCGGCCTCCCGGAGGCCGTCGGCGGCGCTGAGGCCGGCAGCGGAGGCTCCCACCACGACGACCCGCTCAAAGCCGCCGGTCACGACTTGGGTCCCGAGTTGAGTGCGATGGCCTGTGCGGGGCAGACGCGGGCGGCCTCTTCGAGGTCCTCCCGCTCGTCGGCGTCGACGGTGTCGCGCAGGAGAACAGCCGTCGGGCTGCCGGGCGGGGTGTCGAAGACGTCGGGCATGACGCTGACGCAGATGCCGTAGGACTTGCAGCGGGTGCCGTCGAGGGAGACGGAGAGGCTGTCGCTCACAGGAAGACCCCAAGGTTCGGAGTGGCCAGCGCCGTTTCGGTCAGCACGATTTCGCGGGACAGCAGGCGTGGGCCCGCCGGTGTGAGGCGTAGCTGGTCGTAGCGCCTGCACGGGATGAGATCGAAGTGCGGGTCGATGCCGCGCTGGCGGTAGACCAGCAGGGCGCTCGACACCTTGATGACGTCGGGGCGGTCGGTCTCCTCGACCTCGACGCTGCCCACGATGCGCAAGGTGCGGGACGGAGGTACCTCCGAGTACGCGTGGTCGGTGTTGAGCCGGTCCAGGCGCGTGCGTACGTGGGCCTTGGTGTCCCGCACCCGGAAGGCGTTGCGGTCGATCTCCTTGGCACGCGGTTCCGCTGCCTGCCGGATCGGCACGGTGTAGAGAAGCTCGTCGTCGAGGAGTCCGTACCACTCCTCCTCGCGGCCCTCGTCGAGCAGCCGGGCCTCCAGCGCCAGGAACTGGGTGGCCAAGGCCTGAAGTTCGGGGTTGGCGCTCACAGGCGGGACGACGCGGGGTGTGTCGGTCGTGGTCATACTGACGCAGCTCCCTCGGTGCCGGCGCCGGTGTTCCCGCGCATCACGTTCAGCCAGTGGCGGTAGAAGTGGAGCTGCACGTGCTCGCCGTAGCCGGTGTTGCGCTTGCGGCCCGGGCCGGTCCACGAGGGGTCGTACGACTGGTCGACCTGACTGTTGTTGCCCTGCTGGAAGTGGAACTCCATGCCGGCCTTGCGCATCCACGGACTCTGGGCGGCGCGCGGTGCGCCTTCCCAGGCGACGGTGTCGTCCTGCTCGAAGATGCCTGCCGAGCCGAAGGTGAACTGGCCGTTGACGTAGGAATCGCGGGCCTCGTCCTCCGACATGAAGTCCCAGACGAACTGCCAGTTCCACAGTTCGATCTCGCCGGGGCCGATCGGCTGCCACTGCCGGAAGCTGGTGATCACCGACAGGGGACCGCCCGGCACGGACGGGGTGTTCAGCCGGATGAAGCTGAGGTTGGGGAAGATCGTGCCGACCGTCGGCGGCTCGTGATTGACCACGTGGAGCTGTGCCTCGTCCAGGCCCGACAGGTCGAAGTGCTGGGTGATTTCCGGCGCGTAGCCCCAGAGCACGTAGCCGGGATGGACCGCCTTGGTCCAGGCATGGCCGGTGAAGGCGTGGCCGTTCTCGAATTCGTAGAAGCGCGCGATCTCGCACGTCGTCTGCAGCCCCTGGGAGACCGCGATTTCCTCCGTGCTCCAGTGCAGTGTGTCGACGTGGTAACCGTCGCCGGCGAAGTTCTCGGCGGCCGTCTTCCAGTCGGCGTGCAGCCGGTAGCGCTCCGGAGGCCCGGCGACCCGCATGCCGCCGGGTGCCAGCCCGACGATCAGGTCGAGCATCCACCCGGCCCCGCCCAGGTACTCGTCGAGCGACGGTCCGTCCGGGTCCAGCGAGGCGAAGACGAAGCCCTGCCGGGTGGCCACCCGGGGCGCGTGTATCAGGCCCCATGCCTTGGGGTCGAGACGCTCGCCGTAGGCGTCGTGCAGGTGCGGGGTGCCGACCAGGTCTCCGTTGTTGCTGTAGGTCCACCCGTGGTAAGGACATTTGAAGAAACGGGAGTTGCCGGCATCGGTCTGGCACACCTGGGTGCCCCGGTGACGGCAGTAGTTCGACAGCACGTTGATGCCGCCCTTGCCGTCGCGCGTGACGATCACCGGATCGAGGCCGATTCTGCGCTGCACGAAGTCACCCGCCTTGGGGATCTCGCTCTCGTGCGCGACGAACACCCAGCACTTGGTGAATATCCGCTCGATTTCGGCGCGGAAAACCGCCTCGTCGTTGAAGATTTCCACCGGGACGAGATCGTTCTTCAGCGAAGCCTCGACGCGGTCCAGGATGGTAGCGGCATCGGCCGTTTCTGGAGAGATGGCAGTCATGGGGCTCCCTTGCCTCAGTCGTGCTCAGCAGGGGCGATCAGCGGAATTCCGTGGCCCTGCCTGCGGCTCGAGACGTCAGGCTATTGGTGCCATCACATGGGGAAAAGCAATTCCTGTCGATGAGTCGGCATTGATCCAATCGATGGAACGCGGCCAGGCTCCTCCTGACCGGTCCTGTCTCAGCCGGCTGCCGGGGCGGGCGGCGTGTCCCGGATGTAGGCATTTGCGAAATGATGCATGCGCTGCCGCAGCCAGGCATGGCCCGGATCGTCGTCCATGCGTCTCGTCCAGACCATCGTTTCGGTGCCCGGCTGCAGCTCCATGGGAGGCTCGAGCAGCCGCAGGCCTGTCGCCGGGGCGATGCGGCGCCCGAGCGTTTCGGGGATCAAGGTGATGAGCCGGGTACCGCGGATCAGGAACGGGGCGAGTTCGAAACTCGTGGTGACCTCGACGTGGCGCGGGATGCCGAGCAGGTCGAGATTCAGTTCGGCCAGGGAGGGGCGCCGGTCGGGGCTCGTCGCGAGGTACGGCAGCTCGCTGAACTGCTCGACCGAGATGCTCTCGCCCACATCGGGGTGCTCCTGGTCGACCGCGAGCACGTAGCGGTCGGTGTACGCGGCCTCACTGCACAGGTCAGGGCCGCTGGGCACCAGCTCGCGCGGAACGATGACGAGGTCGATCTGGTGGCGGATCAGCTGTTCCGCGTACTCCTCCGCGAAGGGCTGGATGCGCAACCGCACGTTCGGAGCCTCGGTCGGCAGGTGCACCAGCAGCGGATGCAGTACGGCGACGGCCGCGTAGCTGCTCGCCATCACCGAGTACGTCCTGTGGTCGGTCGCGGGATCGAAGCGGTCGCGCTGTGACAGCAGCGACTTGATGTCGGTCAGCGTCTTCTGCACGGGCTGCACCAGCGACTCGGCAACCGGTGTGGCAACCATGGTCCGCCCCTGCCTGACGAGGATCGGGTCGTTGAGGAGCTTGCGGAGCCGAGCCAGCGTGGAGCTCATGGCCGACTGCCCGACGGACAGACGGGCCGCCGCCGCGGTCACGCTTCGTTCCGCCATCAGGGCGTCGAAGGCGACGAGCAGGTTCAGATCCACCCGGTTGAGATCCAGGGGCGCATTGGTGGTGGGCATCGACCGGAATTCCTGTCTGTGCTGAAGGCATGCCGAAAGAAGTCGGCTGCCGCGGCTCGACGGTCGACTCCGACCACGGATTGATGTCATCAATCCGAACGCATCACTATCGATTGTTTGTATCGAGGAGTGCGTCTGTCTAGCGTCTTGCAGCGGGAAAGCGACGCGAACGATCTGTTCGGCGTCACTGAAGAGCAGGAGTCGACGATGACCGCAGCCTTCCGTCCGATCACCCATCTCAGGCATGTGGGTATCGGTGTGCCCGACTACGGCAAGGCTCTGGAGTTCTACAAGAACCTCTGGGGACTGCAACCGGTGGCCGACGACAGCGGTGTGACCTTCTTCGCCACTCCCGCGGACCCGGAGCAGTACGTCCTTCGCGTCCGGCAGGACCAGGACAAGCGACTGGACCTCATCGCCTTCGGTGTGAACTCTCCCAAAGAAGTCGACGAGTTGGCCTGTCGGCTGGCGGTCGGCGGGATCATGCTCGACCGGGAGCCCGGCAAGCTGGACACCCCGGGCGGCGGATACGGCGTCCGGTTCTTCGACCCCGACGGCCGACTCGTCGAGGTGTCCGCCGGGGTCGCGCAGAAGCCCTTCCGGGAGCTCGAGGAACGCGAATCCGTCCCCAAGAAGCTCAGCCACGTGGTGATCAACTCCACCGATGTGGCCGCGACCAAGGCGTTCTACGAGACGTACCTCGGCTTCCGCCTCTCGGACTGGCTCGGCGACCTGATGTGCTTCATGCGCAGCGGAACCCAGCATCACATCCTCGCCATCTCCCGAGCACCGCGCGTCTCGCTGAATCACATCTCCTTCGAGATGCGCGGCATCGACGAGTACATGCGCGGGTCCGGGCGTCTGATGCGCGCCGGTCACAGCCCGCTGTGGGGCCCAGGCCGGCACGGCCCGGGAGACAACACCTTCACCTACTTCCTCGACCCGAACGAGAACGTCGTCGAGTACACGACGGAGCTGGAGACGATCGAGGACGACGAGGCGTGGGAGCCCCGCGTCTTCGACAGCACCTCTCCTCAGTCGCAGGACCAGTGGGGGACCGGCGGGTCGATGACCGAAACCATGCTGCCGGTGCTGCTCAAGCAGACGGACGGCGGTCTGTGGACCCCCTCGCCGATCTGATCCCTCCCCCTCCTCCTGATCCATCCTCCGCAAAGGCCACTGAAGTGACTCTTTTCCTCGATGACGCGGCGGTACAGGCGGCCTTCGACTGGGAGCTGGCAACCTCGGCGGTGCGCGAGGCATACGCGACGAGCGTGGACGCAGCACGCTATCCGGCCCGCGGCATGGCCCGCGGAGACCACGGCTGGCTGCGCACTCTCACCGGCGTACCGGCCGGACGCGAACTGATGGGAGCGAAGATCATCGCGGCCGCGATGCCGACGCGCCGCGCCTCCTACCTCATCCCCCTGTTCGACCAGCGAACGGCCGAGCTGGTGGCCCTGCTCGACGGCCACTCCATCACCGGTTACCGGACGGCGGCCACCTCGGCCGTCGCGGCTGACCTGCTGTCGCTGCCCGGCGCCCTGACCGTCGCCGTGATCGGCTCCGGTTTCGAAGCGCAGAACCATGTGCGCGCCCTCGCCGTCGTACGGGACCTCAAGGACGTACGGGTGTACAGCCCACGACCGGAGAGCCGAGCCCGTTTCGTCGCCGAACTGTCCGACCTGCCGATCACGCAGGCGGCCGGCGCCGAGGAGGCCGTCGCAGGCGCCACGCTGGTCGTCTGCGCCGCCCGGTCCCGCGACGAGACCCCGACTCTGCTCGGGAGGTGGCTCCGACCAGGCATGACCGTCGTGTCCATCGGATCCACCCTGCCCGAGCAGCGTGAGGTGGACCCTGATGTGATCGCCCGTGCCGACGTGATCGTGGCGGACATGGTCGAGGAGGTGCTCGACGACACCGGTGACCTGATCGCCGCGCGGGCCGCCGGTCTCGACGTGGCGGGCGAGATCCGCTCGCTGGCCGACCTCGTCGGCGAGCGCGTCCCCGGGCGCACCCGCGCCGATCAGATCGCGCTGTACAAGTCGGTCGGCTCAGCGGTCCAGGACCTGGCGGTCGCCGGCATGTGCGCGCGCAACGCCGAGCGGCTGGGACTCGGCACCCGGATGCCGGCCACCATTCATCCCGTGCAGAAGTGAGAGAGCCGCCATGACCACAGAGACGACCGTTCCACTCGGCCTGTCCGACCCCACGCTGCTGCGCACGGCCGCCTACGTCGAGGGCAAGTGGCTGGAAGCCGGCGACGGCGGTCGGCTCACCGTCCGCAACCCGTCGACCGGTGACCTCATCGCGGACCTGCCGGCACTCGGCAGAGCGCAGACCGCCCAGGCCGTCGACGCCGCTCATCGTGCTCTGCCCGAGTGGCGGGCGCGGTCGGGCAAACAGCGCGCACAGGTGCTGCGGCGCTGGTTCGACCTTGTCACCGAGCACACGGAGGACCTCGCCCGGCTGATCGTCCTGGAGGAGGGCAAGCCACTCGCCGAGGCCCGCGGGGAAGTCGCTTATGCCGCCTCCTTCATCGAGTGGTTCGCCGAGGAGGCCAAACGGATCCGCGGCGACGTGTTCGCGGCACCGGAAAGCTCGCGCAGGGTGCTGGTGCTCAAGGAGCCGGTCGGTGTGTGCGTGGCCATCACCCCGTGGAACTTCCCCGCCGCGATGATCACCCGTAAGGCCGCTCCGGCACTGGCCGCGGGCTGCACGATGGTCGTCAAGCCCGCCGAGCAGACGCCCTTGACGGCACTGGCCCTCGCCGAGCTTGCCGAGCGGGCCGGTGTACCGGCCGGGGTCCTCAACGTGGTGATCGGCGACCCCCGCGAGATCGGGCCCGAGCTGACCGGCAATCCGCTGGTCCGCAAGGTCAGCTTCACCGGCTCCACCGAGATCGGCAGGCTGCTCCTGGCCCAGTCCGCCCAGACGGTGAAGAAGACCTCGATGGAACTGGGCGGCAACGCGCCGGTGCTCGTCTTCGACGACGCCGACGTCGAGACCGCCGTCGCCGGTGTCGTCGCCACCAAGTACCGCAACACCGGCCAGGCCTGCATCAGCGCCAACCGTGTCTACGTGCAGACGGGAATCCACGACCGCTTCGCGGAGGCGTTGACCCGCAGGGTCGAGGACCTTGTCGTCGGAGACGGCTTCGACGACGGCGTGCAGCAGGGACCGCTCATCGACGAGGCAGCGGTGGCGAAGGTCGAGGAACATCTCGCCGACGCCACGAGGCGGGGTGCCAGGATCCTGTGCGGCGGTTCGCGGCACCGGCGTGGAGGGCTCTTCTTCCAGCCCACCGTGCTGGCGGACGTGGCCCCGGGCATGCTCGTCACCCGCGAGGAGACCTTCGGCCCGCTCACCCCGCTCATCCGCTTCACCGACGAGGCCGAGGCCGTCCGCATGGCCAACGACACCGACTACGGTCTGGCCGCCTACCTCTTCACCCGCGACGCCGAGCGGACCTGGCGCGTCTCGGCCGCCCTGGAAGCGGGGATGGTGGGCATCAACACCGGCCTGATCTCCAACGAGGTCGCCCCCTTCGGCGGCGTCAAGCAGTCGGGGCTGGGACGGGAGGGCTCCGTCTACGGCATCGACGAGTACCTGGAGATGAAGTACCTGGCCTGGGAAGGCGCCGGCGCGCCCTGAGCCGACTGCCGCGCCGGACACCGCACGAACGAGTCGCGCCGAGACCAACCCGCCAGGCGCTGAGTCACCCCCCCCATCACCCACGCACCGAGGCAAGGACGACCATGCCCGCATACACCCGCACAGAGGCCCGCGACTGGGCCCGCGAGAAGCTCGTGGGAGCCGTCAACTGCACGATCCCGTCGTTCACCGCCGACCTTCAAGGCATCAACGAGCAGGGCATCAGGCACGACATCCGGCTCGCCGAGCAGCACGGATTCCTCGGCACCCTCGGCGTCTCCGAGGTCAGCATCACCCTGCCCGAATACCTCGACTTCCTGCGCATCGTCCGTGATGAGGCGGGCGACGGCTTCGTCGTGGTCCACCACGGAAGTTGGAGCACCCTGGAGCAGAACATCGAGGCGGTGCGCGGCGCCGAGGAGGCCGGTGCCGACCTGGTGCTCCTGTCCTATCCGCCGAACTTCTACCCGGAGTCGGAACAGGAGATCTACGACTACACCAAGGCCGTCTGCGACGCCACGAACCTCGCGGTCATGCTGTTCCCGATGTACCTGTGGGGGTTCAGTCCCCGGGTGCACCCCTCGGACATCCCGACGCGGCTCATCCGCCGGCTCATCGACGACTGCCCCAACATCGCGGTCATCAAGGCCGAGGGCGGCTTCCCCAGCATTCAGAGCGCCATCGAGTGCCACCGGCTTTTCGGCGACGAGGTCGTCATCTCGGTGCCCATCGAGGGCGAGCTCATCCCGCTGGCCCAGGTCATGCCTGTTCAGCTGTCCGCCACGAGCGACCACGAATACTTCGGGCCCATGATCCCGCGTGTCATGCAGCTGCTGCGCGAGGGCAAGTACGACGACGCCACCGACATCTACTGGCAGCTGCATCCGGCCCGCAAGATCAAGGGCGGCCTCGCTCCCGTGCTGCACGGCGGTGCGTTCATCAACCGGCAGGCATGGAAGTTCCAGGGGTGGCTGCAGGGCTACAACGGCGGACCGCTGCGCCAGCCCACCCAGCGCATCCACGACGCCCAGATGCACGCCCTGCGCAAGGGACTCCTCGACGCCGGACTCGAGCCCAGCATGGACCCGTTCCGTGAGTTCTTCATCGGAAGGAACCCGGCGTGACCCCCAACGAACTGGACCGTGCCAACCCCGCCGGCGCGATCGCCGATGCCGCCAAGCGCTGCTCCAACTGGGGGCGTTGGGGACAGGACGACGTACTGGGCACCCTCAACTTCCTCGACGAGGGCAAACGGCGCGAGGGCGCGGCCCTGATCCGGCGCGGGGTCTCCTTCTCGCTCGCCCAGCGCTTCGACACGAACGGTCCGCAGAACGGCTGGCGCCGCAGGACCAATCCCGTGCACACCATGCTCTCCTCGGGCCTGGACGCCGAGTTCGGTCCGCCGGAGTTCCCGCACGGCCTGGGCGGTGCCGACGATGTGGTGTTCATGCCGTTGCAGGCGTCGACGCAGTGGGATGGCCTCGGCCACGTCTTCGACCACGGCATGGCCTACAACGGACGACGCGCCTCCGCGGTGGTCACCGGCGAAGGCGATCAGCTCACGGGTATCGAGACCGTGGCCGACCGGATAGCAGGTCGAGGAGTGCTGCTCGACGTCGGCCGAGCGATCGGCACCGACGGCGAACTGCCGGACGGCTTCGCCATCACCGCCGAGCACCTCGAAGCCACGATCGCGGCACAAGGCGAATCCTCCCGAGTGGGCCGGGGCGATCTGCTGCTGGTCCGTACGGGACAGCTGGCGCGGACGCGTCGCGACGGCTGGGGCGACTACGCGGGCGGGCCGGCACCCGGCCTCTCGTTCACCACCGCCGACTGGCTGCACACCCGCGAGATCGCCGGTATCGCCACTGACACCTGGGGCTTCGAGGTCCGGCCCAACGAATTCGACCAGGCCTTCCAGCCGCTGCACCAAGTGGCCATCCCGCACATGGGTCTCTTCATCGGCGAGATATGGGATCTCGACGCCCTCGCGGCCGACTGCGCTGCCGACGCAATCTACGACTTCTTCCTCACCGCCGCCCCCCTCCCCGTCACCGGTGCCGTCGGAGCCCCGGTCAACCCCATCGCCATCAAGTAGAGCCCCCGGAAAGGACACACACCATGCGCTTCGCCACCTGGGAAAGCGCCGGCCGCTGCGCCGCCGGGGTCGTCGGCGAGCACGGGCTGCACGCCTTCCCCGGTACGACGACGGTCCTGGACCTCGTACGGGCCGGACTGCCGGCCGCCCTTGAGGCCGGTGCCGCCGCCCTCGACAACTCCTCCCCGACACCGATCGATTCCGTACGGCTGCTGCCGCCGCTGGAACCGCCGACCGTGCGGGACTTCGCGGCATTCGAGGAGCACGTCGAGGGTGTCGTGCGGTCGGTCAGCGGAGGCGGCGTGGTCGTACCGGAGTGGTACGAGGCCCCGGCCTTCTACTTCACCAACCCCTATGCCTTGATCGGCGCGCACGACGACGTCCCCGTCCCGCCGGGCTCACACGTGCTGGACTTCGAACTCGAAGTGGCCACCGTCATCGGCAAGGACGGCGCCTCACTCACCCCCGAAGAGGCACGGGACCATGTGTTCGGCTATACCGTCCTCAACGACTGGTCCGCGCGGGACCTGCAAGGCCGCGAGATGAAGGTGGGCCTCGGGCCCGCCAAGGGAAAGGACTTCGCCACCACCCTGGGACCGTGGCTGGTGACCGCCGACGAGCTGGACACCTACCGCGACGACGAGGGGTTCCTGCAACTGGACATGCGGGTGTCGGTCAACGGCACCGAGGTCGGCCAGGATCTGCTGAGCAACATGAGCTGGACGTTCGAGGAGCTCATCTCGTACGCATCCCGCGGCACCTGGGTGAAGGCCGGTGACGTCCTCGGCTCCGGGACCTGCGGCAACGGCGGCTGCCTCGGTGAGTTGTGGGGCCGCAGCGGGACGCGGACACCGCCTCCGCTCGAACCCGGAGACATCGTGGAAATGACAGTCGAGGGCATCGGTTCGATCCGCAACCGAGTCGTACCGGGCGAGCGGCCCACGCCGATCACCGCTGCGCGCCGACGGCCGCGCCTGCGCAAGCGGACAGCCTCCGACAGGACCTGAACCAGGGCCAGGAAGGCCAGAACGGCATGCGGGCGGCCAGCGACCTGGACCTCCTGAAGCTGCTTGATCAACTCCTCGGCGAGGGCGTCCAGTTCACTCCGACGAGCGGTGATCCACTGCCGCTCCGGCATCCCGGGCCCTCCCGCGATCTCGTGGGGTGCCGACCTGCCGACGGATCGTAGGGGGGCGGTCACGTGCGCAGCCGAACCCGGCAGACCCTCGGAACCGGACCTGCCCGATGATCTACGGCATAGACATCGGCCGCCGACGGGCACGAGTCCCCGAATCGTCACTCACACCAGACCCGTGACCTGCGATTTCACGATGCACACCACTCAGTGGGATTGGCCGGTGCATGGAGTCCCCGATGAGCGGTCGTCGATGGGCTGATCGAAGGGGCACTGCCGCTCCATGCCCAGCCGGCGAGCTCCATACTGGATACGGTGTTGCTGTTATGGTGCTGGCTGAGGAGGTGGACGTTCAGTGGCAGCAGCTGGTCCTGTGCGAGCGACCACGGCATCGGGTCGGGGCCCGGGGCGTCCGCCCGTGCCGCTGGAGCGCATCGTCGCTACCGCACTGCAGATCGTGGACGATGAAGGGGCCGACGCTCTCTCGATGCGGACGCTGGCCCAGCGCCTGGGCTCGGGCACGGCGACGCTGTACCGGCATTTCGACAACCGGGCAGCGTTGGTCGCCCATGTCGTGGACCGCATGTTCGGCGCCGTGGAACTGAAGGGCGAAGAACTCCTCGCGATGGGCTGGCAGCAAGCCCTGCGGACGGTCGCGCACACCATGTTCGAGGCCCTGGCCCGGCACCGGAACGCGGCGCGCCTGGTGGTCGAAGAGATTCCCCTGGGGCCGAACGCCATGGCGCTGCGGGAGCACTGTGTCGCGGTGCTGCTCGACAGCGGCTTCCCGCCGCGACTGGCCGCGCACGCCTTTGCCACCCTCTCCCGCTACGTCCTCGGATTCGCCATACAGGTCAACGGTCATGGCGGTGGCGGGCAACTCGACGACGCGCAACTGTCCGCCGTCTTTCAGGGCGTTGATCCAGCCTTGTTCCCGGCAACGGTCACCGTCGCCGGGTCGATGCCCGTTCCGATCGAGGAGGAGTTCTCCTTCGGCCTCGAACTCCTTCTCAGCGGGCTTGCCCACCTGCGCGACGAAGCCTGACCAGCCAGGACGATGCGAGCCTGAGGCTGCCCACCCACGGAGTCATCTCGGTCGGCATGGAGCGTGGCCACAGCTGCTGGTGCTGAGCGCGTGATCTCGTGTGGTCGGCGGTTCGTCAGCGGAAGGCGAAGTGTTCGGCGTGGAGATGCCGGCGGGGGACGCCCTGGCGATGGAGGGCGCGAGTGAGGTTTTCGATCATGGAGGCGGGGCCGCAGAGGAAGACGTGCGTGTCGGGGGTGATCGGTCCGGCCTCGGCCTGGATTCTTTCGGCGGTCAGACGGCCGTGGCTGCGGCTGAACGTCGGGTGGAGCCGGAACTCGGGGCGGTGTGCTGCCGCAGCGGTGAGTTCCGGGAGGAACGGCGCCTCGTCGGCGGTGGGGGCGCAGTAGAAGAGGTCGGTGCGGGGCGGCGCTGCACCGGGGTGGGTGAGCCAGCCGAGGAAGGGCGCGATACCGATGCCCCCCGCGATCCATATCTGCCGGGGTCCGCCGAGGGTGTGGTCGAACATGCCGTAAGGACCCTTGAGGGTTGCGGGGTGTCCTTCACTCAGGTCCGTGTAGAGGCGGCGTGTACCGCGGCCCAGGGCACGGATGGTGAGGCGTACCGAGCCGTCGGCCTGCGTTCCTGCGACGCTGAAGGGGTGTTCGTGCCAGCCGCCGGCGCGCAGGTAGACGAACTGACCTCCTGTCACGGGAAGGGTCGTCTCGCCGGTGGGCGTGAGGGTGAGGTCGAGGATGTCGGGTGTCGGCCGCTCGACTCGGTGGATGGTGTAGTCCGCCCGGGGTTCTCTGTGGCGTAGCACCAGTTCGTCGTAGGTGTAGGCGGTCATGCCGATGGTGGCCATGGTGACGTAGATCGCCAGGAGGGGCGTGGATCCGTTGATGATGAGATCGAGGAACCAGCCGTGCAACAGCGCCGACAGGAGCAGCAGGCCGGTGAGGCGATGCAGGAACAGCCAGCGCTCGTAGGGCAGTCGGAGGATGCGGCCGACCTGGCCGAGTGAGATGAGGACGAGCAGCAGCAGGCCGATGGCGGAGACGGCACCAAGGAGATGGCCCATCCCTACCGACGCGGTCCGGTGGGCGTAGCCGTACTGGCTCCCGTCGAAACCGGAGAAGAAGTGGAGGAGCAGGTGGGGGGTGAGCAGGAGAATGGACCATACGGCGTACAGCTTGTGCTGTCGGTACATGCGGTCCAGGCCGCCGAACCACTGTTCCAACCACATCAGGCGGGTGGCCAGTACCAGGGTGCAGGACATCAGGTAGACGGACAGGACGCCGGCGAACTCGCCGACGAAATAGACAGCGCTGAGGCCCTCGGGCCTGAGCCAGTCCCAGGCCAGATAGAGCATGACCGCTCCGGTCGTGACCGACAGGGGTCCGACGTGGCGCTTCTTCAGGCGCGCGTCCAAGGGGGCGCGTGCGATCCGGATGGCGTAGATCGCTATCACGATCAGGACGGGCATCGTCTACCCCTCGGGGGTGGGCACTGTGGACGAAGGGGCGCTGGTGAAGGCAGGGCGGACCGTGCGGTCGCGGCTTGAGCGCCCTCGAGCCCAGGTGGCTGCGGTTCCTGCCACCTCTAATATTGGCTACAGCGTAGCCGTTTAGCTGGTTTTGGTCCAGTGGTGCCATCGGATGCCTGTTGGCCAGCCCTGGATCTGCCCTTCGGGAGCGTGGCGGTCTGAAGCCATCCCCGTCGGTCGGCTCTTCGAGGTGAAGTCACAGCTCGAGGCGGCATTGCTTTCAGGGTGACACTGCCGGAGCTGCCCTCCGTGGCATGGGCTCGATCCGCAGCGCTTCAGGCGAACAAGGCCGCGAGGTATGAGGCGACAAGCGCCGCGCACACAGCGGCGGGCACAAATTTGGCAACCGGGTCGCCCTTGCGCAGGTGTACGACCACAGCTCCGGCGAGCAGCAGGAGAAGCCCGGCCCCCGCGAGGCCGCCGAGCAGCGGCATGGCGAGGCCGAGCGCCACGCCGGCGGCTCCTGCCAGTTGCAGCACGCCGATGCGGCGATAGGCGGCGACGGAAAAGCCGGTCTCGGCGGCCAGCTCGCGCGCCTTCGGCAATGCGAGTGTGTTGAGCACTCCGATCCCCCCGAAGATCAGGGCGATGGCGCAGGCGAGGGTGATGGTGAGGATCATGAGGTATCTCCAGGTGCCGGCGTCGCGGCGGCGTGGGCGTCAAGGGTGACGGCCTGATGGCGGGCGGGGCGTCACGAGACCGTTATGGGATGTGTCGGGCGCGGTCGAGTTGCCGGCCGAGCGCATCGCTCGGCGCCCAGATGGGCGATTCGGTCGATCGATGCAGCGGCTCAGCCTAGCGAAATAACGGCAACAATGTAACCGTTATGATGGTCGGCTTCGGAGCGAGTTCGCGGGGGCGTGGGCGTAACGACGTTCACGCAGCCGGTGCCGTCGCCAGGTTGTAGATGGTCCTGAGGGCAGGCCTTTGCTCAGCGAGTTGCCGAGGAAGTCATGGACGTCGCCCGCACGGGTTCACCGGTCGGCTGCCATAGGCATCCCGCATTCGCGAACTCCCCGACGGCCCCACTTCTTTACGGGCCCTTACTGAGCGTTTGGTCCGGTGATTCGTGTTTGGTCCCGGGTCAGGTTCCGCGCCAGTTCAGGGTGGCGTCGCCCTCTGAGTCTGCGGGCCATGAGGTCGATCATGGCGAGGTGGATCATGGCTTCGGAGCGGTGCGGGTGTGTCTCGTAGTCGCGGGCGAGGCGTCGGTGGTGCATGAGCCAGCCGATGCTGCGCTCGATGGTCCACCGTCTCGGGATGATCGTGAACCCGTGGGCGCCGGGCGGGCGCTGGACGGGGTGGACGTTGATGCCGAGGCGCGCTCCGTGGTCGATGACGGTGGTGCGGTAGCCGGCGTCCACCCAGGCCTTCGTGATGTGCGGGCGGGTGGCGGCGATGCGGGAGAGCAGGGTCACGCCGGCTGCGGTGTCGGAGACGCTGGCGGCGGTGACCAGCACGGTCAGCAGCAGGCCGAGGGTGTCGCAGCCGAGGTGGCGCTTGCGCCCGATGATCCGTTTCCCTGCGTCGGTGCCCTGGTCCGCGAGGGGCACGTTGGCGGAAGTCTTAATTGTCTGGGAGTCCAGCACGCAGGCCGACGGCTCCGCCCTTCGGCCCTCGGCTTCCCGGACCAGGCGTCGCAGCAGGCCGGTGAGCTGCTCGAATACTCCGTCGTGTTGCCACTTGGCGAAGTACCCGTAGGTCGTGGTCCAGGGTGGGAAGTCGTGCGGGAGGTAGCGCCAGGGGATGCCGGTGCGGTCCACGTACAGGATGGCGTTCATGATCTGGCGCAGGTCGTGTTCGGGCGGTCGGCCGATGTCAAACGCCCGGGCGCGGCGCTGGTCCCGCCAGGACGTCAGGACGGGCTCGATCAGTTCCCAGCGCGCGTCCGACAGGTCGCTGGGATACGGGCCGTGCGGGGTCATGTGTGCGAAGTAGCCGATGGCGGTCGGCCCCGCCAGCGGTCAAATGGCAGCGCTCGGGGGCGTGTTGGGAGCAGACAGGAGTAGTCGGAACGAAACGACTCCCGGGCGTCGAGGACGCGTCGACTGCCCCCACCTGGAACAAGCCGCCGGTGAACACCAGGTCACCGTCTCCGGGCCGCTGAAGAGCAACCCCACCCGCCAGCATCGCCGAAACGAGGGCTTCGCCCGCGACGACTTCCACATCGACTACGACAAGCAGCAGGTCACCTGCCCCCAGGGACAGGTCAGCGCGGGCTGGCACGGCCCCTACCCGACCTCCTCACCCACCGCCGCCCCGCTGATCGTGGCCAGGTTCACCAAGAGCCAGTGCCGCCCCTGCCCGACCCGCACCCAGTGCACCAGCACCGCCGACGACGCCCGCACCGTGGGATTTCCCCCACGAGAGCTCCGCGACCTGGAACTCCGCGTCCGCGCCGAGCAGCAGACCCCCGAGTGGAAGACCCGCTACGCGGTCCGCTCCGGAGTGGAGAGCACGGTCAACGAGTTCGCCCGCGGGCACGGTATGCGGCGCTGCCGCTACCGAGGACAGGGAAAGGCCCACGTCCAGCACGTCCTGACAGCCATCGCCGTCAACATCGAACGCCTCAGCGGACTGCCACCGGCTGAGGAAGCCCCCACACCCCGTCGGCCCACTGCCTTCCAGAACTACCTCGACCAACGCGAGATCCCTCGCCTGAAGTCCTGGCGAACCCTGGGCACTTGACTCCGCCGGCACCAAGATCCCCGACAGAGTTAAGTTCGCTGTCCGATACGAGGCGGCCGTACTGGTCGCAGTCCTCAACGAGTGGCTGTGACCAGCACTTTCGCAACGGGCCCTAGGCGTGATACGGGTAATGTTCCAGTTCCTGCACGATCAGGAACATGGACTGAGAGGCATCGACCAGGCTGTCCGATGCCGAGACCATGATTTCGTCGAAGAGCTCGCGGTAGCGGGCGACGCCGGAAAGGTCGTCTGCCCTGTCCAGCCAGATGCTTGTGGCGCCGGCATGGACATTTATGGGGGCGCCGCCCAAAAGATCGCGCGTCGCTTCCTCGGGCACCGGCAGTGCATGACTGCGGGTGTAGCCACACAGCGCGGGCGACAATGAAGGATCAGCCACAATCGCCTGCGAGGCCGCACGCCATGCGGTGAAGAATTGTTCCCGGTCGACACCTTCGCGCGTGGCTATGAAATGGACAAGCTTGACGGCACCGCGCCGGGGCACGGCAACCTGCTCACGCTCCTCGGCTGTCACCAGCACCTTCAGGGCCGACCCGTCGGCGAAGAGGTGTTCGTCCGGCTGGATAACCGAAAGGTAATAGGGGTGCGACGTCAGGAGACCTACCGCTTCCGGCGAGGGGTTATAGATTTCGCTTACGACATCTATTTCGGCCGGCGCCACTCGTGCCGCATCCGGTGCGCCATAGGCAGCGTCGATTACAAAGTTTTGTACATACCTTGAGAGGTGGGCCAGCATATCGGCGGGGCCCGCCAGGATCTTGGCCGCATGGACGTTCTGATAATGCTGCCAATGCTTCTGACGTGTCATGCCCGGCAGGCGACGGGCCGCGACAATAAGTTTGATCATGATTCACTCCGATACGTTGCACCCAGGGAGAATCCTGGAGGTGGGGCGACCTGAAGCGGCCGATTGGAAGCGGTGGCGAGGAAACGCCGTTGTTGCTGGGTGGTTCAGCCCCCTGGGTCTTTCCGACTTGCTCGCGAATGGTCGATCCGTTGCGGCGACGCGTGCTCGGCGCGGCCGCTGCTTTAGTTTCATCACACCCCATTCCATCTGTACAGTGGAACTTTGTTATGGGTTTCATTCACCGCATGGATGAAGTTGGAACGTGATGGGTCTCGATCTGAATCTGCTCGTGCCGCTGAACGCGCTGCTCCAAGAGCGCAGTGTGACGGCCGCGGCGCACCGTATCGGCCTCTCCCAGCCGGCCTGCAGCGCGGCGCTCAAGCGACTGCGCAGGCACTTCGGTGATGAACTGCTGGTCCGGGTCCCCGGCCAGGGAACCCAGCTCACGCTGCTGGCCGAGCGCCTGCGCGATCGGGTCTCACTGCTGACCGCGGAACTCGACGGCGTCTTCGGGGCCAACGCCGGCCTGCAACCAGGTTCGCTCGACCGCGAGTTCTCCCTGCTGCTCTCCGACTACGATTGCAGCACGCTCGCCACGTCACTGGTGCGCGAGGTCACGGCGCACGGCACTGGTGCACGTATCCGCCTGGATCTGCTCACGAACGACATGCGGGCAGGGATCGTCGAGGAGATCGACAGGCATGATGCAGTGATCGTGCCCCGGGCCGCGCTCCCGGACGGGACTCCGTCGCTCGACCTCTACGAGGACCAGTGGGTGCGCATCGTCAGCGCGACTCGGCAGTCCGAGGGCGACGATCTCGCGCAGGCACGGTGGGCCGTCTGCTACGACACACCGTTGATGCCGTGGTCGCCGGGCCAACTGCTGGAGAGGGAGGGCCTCGCCGGGTCGATCACCGTGCGGGTGGAGAGCTTCGCGATACTGTTCCCGCTGGTGGCGGGTACGGATCTCACCGCGCTCGTGCCCAGGCGGCTGGCGGACACGTGGTGCGGGCCGACGGGAACGCGCCCTGCCCCGGTCCCCGCGTCCCTCGCCCGGCCCTACGTCATGGCGATGGCGTGGTCTCCGCGCTGGGCGTACGACCCGGCCCACTGCTGGTTCCGGGACCGGGTGTCCGCCGCCGCGCAGTGTGACGACGTGAGCCGGTTGCCCCGGCCGTTGTGATCGACCGCGCTGGAGCGAGAACCTCTCCGAAGGCTGAAGGCCGCGAATAGGGTCTTCTGGCGAACGGTCAATGGGCCTGGCTGGAGGCGTTGTTGCCGCAGCCCGTCAAGCGGGGTCGTCCGGCGGTGCGGGACCCGGCGGCAGCTGCTCGACGGATACGGTGGCGGATGCGGATCGGTGTCACCCACCGCAGCGGAATGATGCGGAGCCCGCAATCTCTTTCAGGGCCTCGACGGGCCAGGGTGCGCTTGGCGGTGCCCCGCATCACTGCTCATGACGGGTGGGCCCCCGAGGGAAAGGCCCCCTCCTCAACTCTCCTTCTTCGCCCCGAACATCACCCTCCGCAGCGTCGCCAGCAGCCCCTTCCCCTCGCCCCCCGCCTCCCGGACCGGTTCGGGGTGCCGAAGCTTCACCCCCGGTGCCAGTTCGTACCGTACGGGCAGTACTGCCCGTCGATCTTGCTGCCGCACCGGGAAACTCCAAGATCCCCGACAGAGTCAAGCTTAGAAGCGGAGTGCTCCTTCTGGTAGATCCCGCTCCGCGGTCAGCGGCAACTCCACAGTGGTGAGCATGTCCCGGTACCGCTCGGCCAGTTGGGAGGGGAGCTTCCTGCTGAACACCACCAGCTCTCGGAAATAGCCGGGCCCGATCCGCCGGGCGTGCCTCGACCAGCGCAGCGGTACCGCGTTCTCCGGTGTCACCGTCACACCGATCCCCTCGACCGCGAACAGGAGCGCCGCGGAGACCTGGCCCGTGCGTGCGACGGCGCGCGGCGTGAACCCGAGGTGCCCTGCCAGGCGGTCCACCACTTCGCTCATGCCCTGTTCCTGCTCGTAGAGCACCCAGTCGGCAGCGGCCAGTTCGGCCGGATCGGCCGCTGTCCCCGCCGGGTATTCGGCCGAGCCGGTCACCACCATCTCCTCGTATCCCAGGGAGATGACGGGTCCCTCCCACGGTTCGGGCCGTGGACTGACCGCGATGTCGCCCTGGCCACTGCGCATGGCCTCTTCGAGGTCCCGGCGGTGGGAGTAGTCGTGCAGTCTCAGCACGGTGGAGGGGTACGTCGAGTGCCAGCGCGCCGCGGACGGCGGCAGGATCCCCGAGGCGACGGACCGTACGGTCAGGACGTGGACGTCGCCCTGACGGCCCTCCACCACCTCGCGCACCGAGTCCTGCGCGTCCTGAACCGCGCGGACGACGTTCTGTGCTCGGGGCAGAAAGACACGGCCCGCGGGAGTCAGCGTCACCCCTTGCCGGCCGCGCTCCAGCAGGACCGCGCCCAGCTCCTTCTCCAGGGCCCCGATCTGCTGGGACAGCGAAGGCTGCGTGACATAGAGCCGCGCAGCCGCTCTGCTGAAGGAGCCCGCCTCCCAGACCGCGAGGAAGTACTCCAGCTGACGTAGCTGCATGTGATCAAGTTACTCGGCCGCATGGCATGCAGCTCGCGTGTGCGTCATGCCCTGAGTGCGACCCTGCTGTCCTTGCGGGTGAGCCGGGACAGCAAGTAGTCGACCTCGGTGCGGGCACGCGCCGACAGCGCGGCCCCGGGCTTGCGCTGGGTGTCGGAGGCCAGGATTCCGCGGCGTTTCATGACGTACTTGCGTACGGCCAGGCCGATGCCCGGCTGCTGTTCGTAGCGCAGCAGGGGTAGGTGGGTGTCGAAGACGTCATGGGCGGCGTCACGGTCGCCGGCGGCGGTGTGGCGCACCACGTCGACGAGGAGTTCGGGAACGCAGTAGCCCGTCATCGCTCCGTCGGCTCCGCGTTCGGTCTCGAAGTCCAGGAAGAGGCCGCCGTTTCCGCACAGGATCGACAGGCGGGGCATCGCTCCGTCGGCTTCGAGTTGCCGGAGTGCGCTGATCTTCTCCAGGCCCGGCCAGTCCTCGTGCTTGAGCATCACGCACCCGGGCGCGGCGTTCGCGATGCGGGCGATGACGGCAGGGGACATGACGACGGAGAAGGACAGCGGATAGTCCTGGATCACGAACGGCACGTCCGCGCCGATGGCGCCCGCCGCTCCCTCGTAGTAGCTCACGATCTGGTCGTCGGTGCGCAGCGTGTTCGGCGGGGCGATCATGACGCCGCCGGCACCGGCTGACATGACGTCGACCGTGAGAGCCCGCATGGCGGCGTAGCCGGGTGCGGAGACGCCCACGATGATCGGCAGATCGGTGCGCTTGAGGACGTGCTGGACGATGCGCACGCTTTCCTCGTGGGACAGCTTGGGTGCTTCGCCCATCTGGCCCAGGAGGGTCAGTCCGGTGACGCCGGCGTCTGCGTAGAAGTCGACGAGTCGGCTGAGTGAGTCGAAATCGATTGCGCCTTCCTCGTCGAAGGGCGTTGGTGCGATGGCGAAAACACCATTGGTGTTGCGGTCCAGGGGTGCCATTTTTTTCTGCCTCCTCAGAAGTCCGATGTCTTTTTCAGAGGCTGGGGATGAGTCCGCCGTCGACTCGGATGACCGAGCCTGTGATGTAAGAGGCCTGGACGCTTGCGAGGAAGGTGACGGCGGCTGCGTATTCCCGCGGTTCGCCGTAGCGGCCCACAGGGATCGACGCGACGCTCTCGGCGGACGTCTCCGCGACGGACTTGCCCTCCCGATCAGCCTTGGCCTGATCGAGGAACTTGATCCGCTGGGTGCCGATCCGTCCAGGAACGACCACGTTGCAGGTGACACCCTCGGCCGCGACTTCCCGGGCCAGCGTCTTGGACCAGCCGAGCAGGCTGCCCCGCAAGGCGTTCGACAGCCCCAGGTTGGGGATGGGGGCGATCACCCCCGAGCTGGCACTGGTGATGATCCTGCCCCAGCCGCGGCTCCGCATCAGCGGCGCGACCCTGTCCGTGATCGCGATGACGGACAGCACCATGGACTGGAAGTGCTTCTGCCAGAGTTCAGGGTCCTGCCCCGCAACCGGCGAGGGCGGCGGCCCTCCCGTGTTGTTGACCAGGATGTCCACGGGACCGAGCGCCCCTTCGACTGCCGCGATCTGCTGGTCGATCGCGCCCAGGTCCGCGAGATCCCATTCCAGGGGCACGGCTTTCCCGCCCGCGTCGGCCACCGCCTCGGCGGTGCTCTCTGCGGCCTGTGGGCTGATGTCCGCGACGGCGACAGCGGCGCCTTCAGCGGCGAGGGCCTGGGCGATCGCGCCGCCGAGACCCCCACCCCCGCCCAGTACGAGCGCGGTCTTGCCCGAAATTCCCAGATCCACAGCTTCGCTCCTTGGGCGGTGGCCCCGTTCGTCGTTTTCAAATGACACTGCCATGAGGTCGTGATGGGTCTCCAATAGGAATCTCTCGCGACATGCATAAGGGATGCCTATGCGCCGCGAATAGGGAATAGGCGTTGCCGGCATGCAAGATGAGGTGGGGAACAGGGCCGTTTCGGTTCGATTTCCGACGCATGTTCATGGCCGTAACTGGAGGCCCCTATGTCCTTGCCGGAAACCATGCAGGCCGCGGTGCTGGGCGAGCCCGGCACCCTCGCCGTCACGACGCTGCCCGTGCCGCAGGTGGGGCCGGAAGACGTTCTGGTGCACGTCCGCAGGGCGTCCCTGTGCGGAACGGACCTGAAGATCCGCAGTCGGCACTTCTTCAAGGACGGCGGCCCGGCCGCGGGCGAGTTCGTACCCGGCCACGAGTACGCTGGCGTCGTCGCCGCGGTGGGCAGCGCCGTGGACGAGTTCCGGGTCGGCGACCGGGTCGTGACGGAAGCCCACCGCGGCTGCATGCGCTGCGCCAACTGCCTGGCCGGGGCCTACACGGACTGCCTCAACTACGGCCTGCGGCACACAGGGCACCGGGTGCAGGGGATGACCGTCAACGGGGGCTTCGCGGAGTACGCGCTCAACCACGTGGCGACCCTCCACCGGTTGCCGGACACCGTGGACTTCGACGCCGCGGTCGTCCTCACCACGGTGGGCACCGTGATGCACGCCTTCGACGTGCTCGACACCCTGCTCGTCGGATCCACGGTCGCTGTGATCGGCCCGGGACCGATAGGTCTGCTCGCGGTACAGGTCGCACGTGAACTCGGGGCCAGGACCGTAGCCCTGGCCGGCACGCGGGAATCCAGGCTCGCCATGGGCAAGTCCTTCGGCGCGGACCTGGTCGTCAACTCCCGGGAGGAGGACGCGGTTGCGGCGGTCCGGGAGGCGACCGACGGGATCGGCGCCGACATCGTCCTGGAGTGCTCCGGCGCCCCGAGTGCGGTGGACGACGCGCTGCGCATGGCCAAGCGGTCCGGGACGGTCGTCCTCGTCGGCTTCTTCGAAGAGCCCGTACGGGCCGACCTGAACCATGCCGTGATGAACGGCATCTCGATCCAGACGGTCCGCGGAGAGGGCACCGGTTCGGTGGCCCGCGCCGTGGGCCTGGCCGCCCGGGGCCGGCTGCGCACCGCGGAACTGGTCACCCACCATTTCGGGCTGCCCGACGTCGCCGAGGCGTTCGACACCTACGCCGAGCGCCGGGGCAACGCCATCAAGGTCATGCTCGACATTTCCGAGGACTGGGAGTCCGCCGGTGACCGGTGACCGAGAGGGCACCGTGCCCGACGCCCTGGCAGCCGGGCGGGAGAAGGCAGCGGCCGCCATGGCCGATGCTGCCACCGCCTGGCTGAACAGCCTGAGCGAGGACCAACTCCCGCTCGCCGCATACGACTCCCCGCTGCGCCCGGATGCGGAGGCCGAGCGGCTGCGCTGGTTCTACACCCCCACCGACCACGGCGGGCTCGCCGTCCGGGACCAGAACGCCCGCCAACAGAGCCTGGCCATGCGGCTGGTGGCCACCGGACTGTCCATCCCGGGCTACGCCACGGTCACCACCGTGATGGGACTGGAGAACGTCCTGGACCAGCTGGAAGGGTGGCGGGTCCACTGGGGCCGGCAGCGCGGACGGGACCCGGGCCGCTACTGGCTGAGGATCTTCGGCCGCCCCGGCGACCGTGTCTGGGCATGGCGGTTCGGCGGCCACCACATCTCCCTGAACAACCTCGTCGTCGCCGGCCGGCTCGTCTCCACGACCCCCTGCTTCATCGGTGCCGACCCGGCCACCACCGAGCTGATCGGAGGCACCCTGCGGCCCTTGCAAGGCCCTGAGGAGACGGCCCGTCAACTGGTCCGCAGTCTGGATCCGGGCCAACTCCAAAGCGCCCTGCTCCACCCGTCCGCAGTTTCGGACATCGTCTCCGGCAACCGCCCACGCGTCGAACACGGCGACACGATGATGCACATGCAGGACCTGTGGCGGGGCCGGTTCGCCGACCCTGAGCTGGACCGGCTCGTCAACGACATCGACCGCCGGGCGGAAGCGGGCAGCGGATACACCGAGAACGATCACGCGCGCGTGGCCATCACGATTCCCCCCAAAGGCATCGGCGGTCGCGACCTGAACAAGGAGCAGCGGCACCTGCTGCGCCGGCTCGTCAGCCTTTACACCGGCCGGGCACCCGAGTTCCTCGCCGACGCCTACGACACCCACTACGCCTTCGACACCGTCCTCGACGCGGTGCATTTCGGCTGGGCGGGCAGCACGGACGCCGGGGAACCGCACTACTACCGGGTGCAGGACCCTCGCGTCCTCATCGAGTACGACAACACACAGCGGTACGCAAACCACGCCCACTCGGTGTGGCGTGACCTGACCTCCGACTTCGGACTGGACGTGCTCGCCGAACACCGCGCACACATCGCACACGAGTAGGGCCTACCCGGGCAGCGCCGTAGACGCCCGTACCGCTGGCCCCCACGAAAGAACCAGCACCATGATGACCCTGCTGATCGTCGACGAAGAGCCCCTGCCACGTCTTGCCGCGCGCGTAATCCTCGAACGACAACCTGGACTGACCGTCGTCGGCGAGGCCGACACCGGCTCCGAGAGGGTCCGTATGGCCTCTGCACCACAGCCCGACAACGTTCTGATCGCCGCAGTCCACGCACTGGCCAGAGGCGACGCCGTCATCGCGCCGAGTGTGACCCACAGACTCCTCGACACCTTCGCTCACCGTCTGAAACGTTCCGTCCCAGACCAGGATCGGGACGACAGCGGCCGCTCCACCACCTCGCCGGACGCGAGCGTGAGGTTCCCGCCCGCATCGCATCGGGTCGGAGCAACGGAGAGATCGCCGAGGACCTTCATCCGGCCGAAACCACGGTCAAGTCACACGTCAGCAGCATCCTCGCCAGGATCGGTGCCGGGACCCGCGACCGGGCGGTGGCTTTCGCCTCCGAAGTAGGGCTCGTCAGAGCGGGAACGGACTGGCCCTGGCCGGCGTGAACAGGGACATGGCCTCGCGGACGCGGCGCTCTGCCGCGGCCAACTCCTGCACGACAACCCCGAACGCGACGACGCCGAAGCGGCCGACCAGGTCATCGAGGAACTGCTGCCGATGTTCGGCCTTACCAGAGACGAGGCCCACGAGATCTGCCGGCAACCACTGCCCGACCTGGAAACCGCGGCCGACCGTCAAGGCGCCACCCTGGAACCCGAGAACCGTGACCACCCGAACGAAAGGTGCGCAGTACATGACGCTCCGACGAGTCCTCGCCGAACTGGGCGCCGCAGCAACCCTCGGCGTTGCTGCGGCGATCAGCACACGTCGCCGCGCCCTGGCGGCAGTCCCTCGCGAGCTGCGGCACCCAGTGCTCTTCCTCCCGCTGAACTTCGGCAACCCGGTCACTCTGGCCATCGCTCGCCGCCTCGTGCCCTTGGCGGGAGCCGCCTCCAGGCCAGGCGTCCGCATCGAGCAGCGCACGCTGCCGGCCACGACCGGCGACCTCCCCGTCGAGGTGCTCACCTACCAGGCAGAAGGCCAAGCACCGCGCTCGGCGCTGCTTTGGATCCACGGCGGAGGAACCGTCATGGGTGCCGCTCGGCAGGAAAACACCTGGTGCAGCCGCGTTGCCGACGAACTGGGCGCTCTGGTCGTCAGCGTCGACTACCGCCTCGCACCCGAAAATCCGTACCCCGCAGCTTTGGACGATTGCTTCGGTGCGCTTAGCTGGCTTCACGCCAACGCCGCCGCCCTCGGCGTCGATCCCGCCCGCATCGCCGTCGGCGGCGAAAGCGCCGGAGGCGGGCTCGCCGCCGCCGTAGTCCAGCGCGCCCACGATGCAGGAGTGCCGGTCCGGTTTCAACTCCTCATCTACCCCATGCTCGACGACCGCACGGCTCTACGCGTCGACCCTCCCGACAGTGCCATCTATACGTGGACCCCGGACTCCAACCGCTTCGCCTGGACCTCCTACCTCGGCCGCCCGCCACAGGACCTCGACGATCGCCCCTATGCTGCGGCTGCGAGGCGCAAGAACCTCGACGGGCTGCCGCCCGCGTGGATCGGCGTGGGCGACATCGACCTCTTCCACGACGAAGACGTCGACTACGCCCGACGCCTGAGCGAGGCCGGCGTCGCCTGCGAGCTGCGGGTCGAATCAGGCATGTACCACGGTGCTGATGCCTTGCTCGACGGCAAAGCACCTTCGATGACCGCTTTCCGCGCTGCCGCCCTCGACGCTCTGCGAACTGCCCTGGCAAAGCCCTGACCGCCCCGGACATGCCGAACCGGCCTCGACGGCCAGGCCGGCTCGATCAGTCGAGAGCGGGAAAGGGACGCCGGGCGACTTCGCGTGCTTCCTCGCGGGGGAGACCGAGCATGCACAGGATCATTTCCGCCATGTCAGCCGCGCTTCGTCGGCGCTGACATCGGGGCGTGCGGACCTCAGTTCCCAGAGGGTCAGCTGGCCTTCACCGAGCGCCGAGAGGGCGACGAGCGGATCGGGCACGTCGAAGCGGCCGGACGCAACGCCTTCCTCCACGTCCCGCAGGACGCGGGGGGCGAGGCCGATCTCAGAATGGATGTGCTGCAGGCCACGACGGCGCAGGATCCGGGTCACTTCCGGATGGGCCCTGGCCAGCTGGGGCGGCGATCCAAAAGGGCGGCCATGACTTCAGCCGGGTCCTGGATGCCGTGCAGGTGCTCGTCGATAGCCATGTGTCGGTGAAGTCGGATCCGACCAACGTGGCCCCAATGAGCTTGCGTACCTCGCTGTTGGCGCCGTCACACCCCAAGACGATGCTTGCTCGCGCATGTCCGAGTTCGCCGCGTGCGTCAAGGAACGTGACAGCGTGGTTGAGGCGTACGTCCGTCGCTCCGCACTCTGCAAGCGCCGAGCGCAGGTGCCGACGGATGACACTGAGGCTTCTCGGCCGGAAGGCTTGTGACCACCACCTTGCCACGCGGCGACATCCACTGCGCACCGGTGCCTGGGAGCATGTCAACGATTGCGCACTCGTACACTCCAGCCTTTGCAGCGTCCGCGTTGCCTCGCCGTCCAGGACGCCGACGCGAGGTTCCGGGTCGGCCGATCACGTCGACGTCGAAGTCGGACCGGTTCATTAGTCCGTCCTTGCGCAGGTGAGACGCGCTCCGATACCGAAGATCAGAATCCACGCGGTGGATCCAGGTGGTTCAGAGGAAGGCGGTCGAGCCGAGCGTCTGCCTCTTCTGCTGTGTCGGGTCAGGTACGGGCGGCAAGCCTGGCTTCGACGCCGTCGAGAAGTGACTGCAGGCCGAAGGACACATGCGGGCGAGGAGTGGCTGCGAGGGCGGCGCCGATCGCGAACGTGACGACGCTCTGGGCGGCCTGCTCGGCATCCCGTCTGGTGAGGCCGGACGCCTGGCAGACCGCCAGCAGGTGCTCGTCATGGCGGTCCCTGGCAGGGCCGTCGAGAGGCTGGACGGTCATGGTGGCCAGCAGCCAGGGGTGCCTGAGGAGCATCGAACGCAGGTTGTCCGCCATGGCCAGGAGGGCCGGACGCCATTCGAGACCGTCGAGAGCGGAGAGAGGTGTCTGCCCCCAGACGGTGTCAGCAGCCATCAGGAGCACATCGTGTCGGCTCTTGACGTGCCAGTAGAGGGCTGCCGCGGTGATACCGAGACGGCTGCCGAGTCTTCGCATGGTCAGACTCTCGATGCCGCCCTCGTCCAGAAGGGCGATGGCCGCCTGGACGATCTGCTCCTGGTGCAGAGCGTCGCGGGGCATCCCCGCGGTAGTCGGGATGGGGCTGCTCACGGCACCTTCTTGCTGTGGGAACGAGGCCGCGGCGTGCGGCTCTGGGAGGCGCGTGGCCGTCGCGCCGACGAGGACGCGGTGCCGTGCCCGTCGGCGCGGTTCATCTGGGGTCGTTGCGCTGTGTCAGCCGGGAGAGCCCGCGGGCCTGATGCTGTGCAGCAGGCGTTCTCCGGACTCACGTAGCTGGTCCTTGACCTTGTCGAGGCCGGATGCGAGCAGCGCGTGATCGCGTTTGGGCCAGGTGCCCGCCACCATCACGGCCTCGATGTTGGCGATGTCGGCGTGCAGAGCCGTGGCGACGGGGTCGTGTGCCGGCCACAGGTTGAGTGCGCGGGCGTCGACGGCGACCAGGTCGGCCTGCATGCCCGCCTCGATACGGCCCACCCGGTCGGCCAGGCCCAGTGCCTTGGCCCCATCGACCGTGGCCCAGGCAATGCGGTCGCCGTCGACGAGGACATCGGTGTGCTCGGAGTCCGGCCGGTCCGGCGTCATC
This sequence comes from Streptomyces sp. NPDC002144, assembly GCF_053593695.1. Classification (NCBI taxonomy): domain Bacteria; kingdom Bacillati; phylum Actinomycetota; class Actinomycetes; order Kitasatosporales; family Streptomycetaceae; genus Streptomyces; species Streptomyces sp. NPDC002144. The sequence continues at coordinate 129,378 of NZ_JBSFDB010000006.1, read as the reverse complement.
GTGATGACCTGCGCCCCGCGCAGCAGTATGCGGCTCATTCAGTGGCCCCCGAACCGGGGGAGGTGTGGCTCGGCTGGGACATGGTGCGGCTCCTTGCCTCGGGCGTCATCGCCTGCACGGCGGCTTGCGTGGTCGTGAGGAAGTCCCGAGTGGCGATGTGTCCGATGTAGCCGTCGGGACGGATCAGCAGCAGCGTGTCGCCGGTCAGGCCGTAGGCACTGCGCAGCGTGTTCTGGGGGTCGGAGAAGCCCGCGGTCGATCCGATCGTGAGCCGCTTGAGCTGGGCGCCCGTCGTCGGCCAGTCGAGGAGTTCGAGGTCCCGGGTGGCGCCGGGGCCGTAGGCGATGGCGGTGAAGTGCGGTCCCTGGAAGAGGGTGAACAGGCGGGTCTCGGCGCCGTCGGCGCCGAGCAGTCGGGCGTCCGGGGCGCGGTCGCCCACGCGCAGGGTCTCGGTGCGCATGCCGTCGGCGGGGGCGAGCGGGCCGCCGTAGTAGGTCAGGGAGAGCTGCTGCTCGTCCTTGCCGCGCTTCATGCTGGAGGGGTCCAGCTTGGCGATGCCGCCCCACTTCTCCGTGGACAGACCCAGGACCCCGGCGGCGATCGGCTGCCGCTCGGCCTCGTAGGTGTCCAGCAGGGCCGGGTCGGCTCCGGCGAGGACCTGGGCGAGCTTCCAGCCCAGGTTGTAGCCGTCCTGCATACCAGTGTTCAGGCCCTGGGCGCCGGCCGGGGTGTGGACGTGCGCGGCGTCCCCGACGAGGAAAACACGTCCGTGGCCGTAGTGCTGCGCGAGACGGATGTTGGGCCTGAACACGGACTTCCAGTGGATCTCGTGCAGCTGGATGTGCCGGTTGCGGGTGTGGGAGTGGATCCGGTCGATGATGGCGCCGATCTCCTGGGGCGGCTTCTCGTCGGGCGTGAGCCGGATCATCCACTGGAACATGTCGCTGTCGGGGAGTGGGCAGGCGCCGATGAGCTTGCCGCCGAGGCCGGGCCACATGTGCCACCGGTTGCGGGCCAGGCCACTGACGGAGGCGTCCACGATCAGCACACGGTCGGCCTCGTCCGTCGTCCCCACGAAACCGATGTCGAGCTGCTTGCGCACCGCGCTGGAACCGCCGTCGGCCCCCACGGCATGGCGGGCGACGATCTCCTCGACCCCGTCCGCGCCCACCACCTTGGCGACCACCGTGTCCTCGTCCTGCGTCAGCTCGGTCAGTTCCTTGCCGAACTCGACCTGACGGCCGAGCTCACCGAGCCGGGCGTGCAGGGCGCGGTCCGTGCGGAACTGCGGGATCAGCCAGGTGTTCGGGTACGGGACGTCCGGGGTCGCCTCCTTGTGGGGGAACATCTTCCACGGCACACCGATGGGTCCTGCATGGAGCCCGAGCTTGGGATAGATGTCGCCGCCGGCCAGTACGTCGTCGAGAGCGCCGAGGTCTTCGAGGACTTCGAGGCTGCGGGGCTGGATGCCCTTGGCACGCGAGCCGTCGAAAGCATGGGGGGACCTGTCGACGATCCGGACGTCGAGTCCGCGGCGTACGAGGTCGATCGCCAAGGCGGAGCCCGAGGGACCGGCACCGACGATCAGTACATCGATGACCTGCGGACGGTTCATGAGTCGAGCCTTTCGGTGCGTGCGGACACGAACGGGACGAGCTGATCGGCGACGTCAAGAGGCCGTTCGAAGGGGGCCATGTGCCCGCATTTGTTAATGACGTGTTGTTTCTGGGGCTTCAGCAGAGCGCGCGCCGTGTCGAACTGCGCCAGCGGCGTGACGTGGTCCTCGTCGCCCCACAGCAGCAGCGTCGGAATGCCCAGGGCCCCCGTCCGCCGGAAGAGGTCCTCACGGCCGGTGAGAGGCAGGTGCTGCAGGGTGTCGAAGGCCGCGTACATCGAGCCCTCGAAGCAGAGGCAGTCGAGGACCATCTCGGTCAGTTTCGTGCCGAGCTCGGGATCGCGGACGTTGTGCCCGAGGTGCCCCTGGAGCAGCTGAAGGCCGCGGCGGCGGGCGACCAGTCCGGCCAGCAGATCACTGCGCAGCAGCCGGTGGGGGGAGGTCAACTGCGGTTTCGCGAGACCGGCCGGCCCGACGATGGTGAGAGTGGACACCGACGAGCGGTACTGGGCGGCGTACGTCATGCTGACCAGCGCGCCCATGGAGGTGCCGACCAGGTGCAGGGGCCGCGCCGTCAGGCCGAGCCGGTCCGTCAGCTCGGCCAGCTGCCGCGTAAACAGCGGCTCGTCGTAGCGCGCCTGTACCCGGTCGGAGTAGCCGCGGCCGTAGGCGCTGCAGGTCAGCGTGCGCAACCCGCGGGCGTGCAGCTCGCCGACGAGGCCGTCCCAGTAGAACAGCGGTATGGTCAGACCTCCCACCATCAGGACGACATCCCCGTCCTCGGGCCCCGTCAACTCGTAGTGGGTGACACCGTCGGACAGCTCGATGAAACTGCCGCGCAGCGCCTTGCGCGAGTCGGCGGTGAGCTTGCGGTCCTCGCCCGAGGCGACGAAGTACTTCATGGAACGGGCCTCCTTGCCCTCAGTTCGCGGGGGTGTCGGCGCAGGAGCCGAGGAACTTCGCGATCGCGTCCGCGACCCACTCCGGTTCCTCCTCCGGCAGCAGATGTCCGCCGTCGGGGTGGACGAGCTCCTGGGCGCCGGGGATGTCGCGGGCGAAGTGCTGGCCGTCGATGCTCGCGCTGCGCAGCACCAGCGTGGGCACCGTGATGCGGGGGATCTGCGCGCTGCGGTCCGGCTGGTCGGTGTTGCAGAAGTCGACGAAGGCCGAACGGTTGCCGGGGCGGCTCATGAGCTGATGGGCGCGGTCCACCATGGCGTCGTCCACGATCTGCGAATACGGCCCGACGCTCTCGCGCAGGCTGCGCTCGATGGCCCCGCGCGGCATCACCCGCCTCAGCAGGGGCCGCACCAGCGGGTTGCGGGTCAGGCGCATCCCCGCGGGCACCGTCTTCTCCGGGTAGCCGGTGGCATTGACCAGAACCAGGCCGGTCAGCCGCTCCGGATGATCCAGCGCGACGTTCCAGGCGATGTTGCCGCCCAGGGAATTGCCGGCCAACGCGTAGCGCGGCACGCCCAGCGCCTCCAGGAAGCCCGCCACCGTCGCGGCGTATGCCGGAACGCGGTAGTCGCGGTCCTTGCGCGGGCCAGTCAGTCCGAACGCCGGCAGGTCGGGACGGATGACATCGAACGAATCCGACAGCAGATCCGTCGCGCGGTCGAAGTGCTGCAGCGATGAGGCACTGCCGTGCAGCAGCACGAGTGCCGGGCCGTGCCCAGCACGCTTGTAGTGGATCCGCAGGCCGTCCACCTCGACGAACCGGGAATCGGGCTGGGGCTCAGACCAGGTACTCATAATGGCTACACTGTTACCGATATAGTTTCGTGTCAAGTGGAAGCCCCCGCGTGTTACGGCCACGGTGGTCTTGAGCGAGGAGATGGATCAGTTCGTGCGCCGCCCTGCAGGTCGTCTGGCGGTCCCACCGGACCGGATCGTCGCCATGGCGCTGCAGATCGTCGACGAGGAGGGAGCGGAGGCGCTGTCGATGAGGGCCCTGGCCGAGCGCCTGGGCTCGGTTACGGCGACGCTGTACCGGCATTTCGGCAACCGGGCAGAGCTCGTGGCGCAGGTCGTGGACCACATGTTCGGCCTCGTGGAACTGGACGATCGAGAACTGGCGTCGGCGAGTTGGCAGTGGTCTCTGACGGTGGTGGCACACGCCATGTTCCGCGCCTTGGGTCGGCACGGGAACGCTGCCAGGCTGCTGGCCGAGCAGATTCCCGTCGGCCCCAACGCGATGGCGCTGCGGGAGCGCTGTGTCGCGTTTTTGCTCAAGGCGGGATTAGAGGCCTCACTGGCCACATGCGCGTATGTGACGCTGGCTCGCCACGTATGTGGCCTGGCGATACAGCTCAACCATGAGAACGGCGCCGGTGGGCGGCGCAACGAGGTGCCGGTCGCTGCCCTCCGGGGCGTGGATCCGGCACGGTTCCCCGCTGTCCACTCGATCGCGGAGGCGTTGCCGGTGCTTGTCGAAGAGGTCTTCCCCTTTGGGTTGGATCCCATCCTCAGCGGGCTGGGAGACTTCCGTGATGGCGGCTGACCAGGGCAACAGCTGCGTCGAGCGTCAGGTCGTGCCCGGTGGCTGCGTCTGTCGGCGCGATCTTGTCCATCTCGGGAGTGCGGCTGGAGCGTGCCACATGCACTGGGCCACCAGGCACTCATCCCGGCCCGACGTCCCCGGCGCCCGGTGCGCGACCCCGCCCGACTTCCACGATGCCCGTGGCCGGCTTTCGCAGGTCCCCTGCCCGGCCGCCTCGTGCCACCCCACGGCCTCTAAAGACCGAGAGGCCGCACTCCGTGAGCCCGACCCCATCCATCATCATGTCGCCAGACAACCATCAAGCCGTCTGCGCACCGAGATAAGGCTGGGCCGGCCACGCACCACACTGCCCATCACCATGCCCAGACGGACTTGACCCGGCCCCTCCAACAGATAAGGGGACGGCGTGCGTCTGACGGTTACACGTGTTCCCGAGATCGGCATTCTCGCACGAAGGGCCGTCACCTCATCCCTGCGTGATCCGATCCACGCGGCGCCTCATCGACCAAGTCCTGCTGCCGCTGCTCACGCCCGACGGACCAGACAGACGTCCCCGGCCAATCCTTCATCCGCCTTGAGCTCAGGCACAGCGGTGAGCCCTCATCGTGGCCCCGTCACCGTCACGGGAGGGGACCCGGCCGGCCGAGAAGGCCAGCGCTGCTCCTGCCCGCACGGTGCGCCGATGGCGCCGATGGCCGCTGGGTGCCCAGCGTGTTCCGCAAGCCCCCGTGGCGTGACGTCCGGGAGTATCAGCCGCACCACGATGTCAAGTACGGCAGTTCGGCACTGAACAGTTCACCGCGCTACTGAACTGACCACTGAACTGTTTCGTGCGCAACTGAACTCTTCAGCGCCGTTCAACAGGCGGCCTAGCTCTTCTTCTCCCGGCCCGGCAGGAACTCCTGCACCTTGGCCTTGAAGCCCTGCTTGACCATGGACGCGCGGTCCGCGTCGCCCTTCAGGATCGAGGCGGCCGTCGCCTCCATCTGCTCCCACGTGGCGTGCGGCGGGATCGGCGGCACCGCCGGGTCGGTCAGGAACTCCAGCACCGCGGGACCGTCCGCCTCCAGGCCGGCCCGCCAGGCCGCCTCGACGTCCTCCGGCTTCTCGACCCGGATCCCGGTCAGCCCCAGCGAGCGGGCGAACGCGGCGTACTGCACGTCCGGGATCTGCTGCGAGGGCAGGAACGACGGGGCGCCCTCCATGGCCCGCATCTCCCACGTCACCTGATTGAGGTCCTGGTTGTTCCACACGGCCACGATCAGCCGCGGGTCCTCCCACAGATCCCGGTACTTGGCGGCCGTGATCAGCTCCGCCAGACCGTTCATCTGCATCGCGCCGTCCCCGACCAGCGCGATCGCCGGACGGTCCGGATGGGCGAACTTCGCACCGATCGCGTACGGCACCCCGGGACCCATCGTCGCGAGCGTGCCGGACAGGGAGCCGCGCATGGTGCCCCGCATCGTCAGGTGCCGCGCGTACCAGTTCGCCGTCGAGCCCGAGTCGGACGAGACGATCGCGTCGTCCGGCAGCAGCGGATCGAGCGCGTGCGCCACGTACTCGGGGTTGATCGGGTCCGCCGAGAGCTGCGCCCGGCGGTCCATCACATCGCGCCAGCGCGTGACGTTGGCGCACACCGTGTCGTACCACTCGCGCCCGCGGCCCTCCTCGATCAGCGGGATCAGCCGCTCCAGGGTCGCCTTCGCGTCGCCGACGAGGTTCACCTCGTACGGATAGCGCATCCCGACCATGTGCGGGTCGATGTCGATCTGCACCCCGCGCGCCTTGCCGAACTCCGGCAGGAACTGCGTGTACGGGAAGGACGATCCGATGGTGAGCAGGGTGTCGCAGTCCCGCATCAGCTCGTACGACGCACGGGTGCCCAGCAGCCCGATGGAGCCGGTGACGTAGGGGAGTTCGTCGCTGAGGACGTCCTTGCCGAGCAGCGCCTTCGCCACCCCCGCGCCGAGCCGTTCGGCGATCCGCTCGACCTCGGCGCGCGCGCCCGCGGCGCCCTGGCCGACCAGAATGGCCACCTTGTCACCGGAGTTGAGGATCTCCGCCGCCCGGCGCACCGACTCCTCGGACGGAATCGCCGTCCAGGAACTGCGGTCCAGGCTGGAGGGCACCATCTTGAACTCGTGCGTGGGAGCGGAGTAGTCGAGCTCCTGCACGTCACCGGGGACGATGATCGCGGTGGGGGAGCGGCGCGCGTACGCGGTGCGGATCGCGCGGTCGATGACGTTCGGGAGCTGCTCGGGGACCGTCACCGTCTCGATGAAGTCCGAGGCGACGTCCTTGAACAGCGTGTGCAGGTCGACCTCCTGCTGGTAGGAGCCGCCCATCGCCGTGCGATGCGTCTGCCCCACGATCGCCAGCACCGGGACATGGTCCAGCTTGGCGTCGTACAGGCCGTTGAGGAGGTGGATGGCGCCGGGCCCCGAGGTCGCCGCGCACACCCCGAGACGCCCGCTGAACTTGGCATAGCCGACCGCCTCGAACGCGGCCATCTCCTCGTGCCGGGCCTGGACGAACCGGGGCTTGTTGTCGGCCCGCCCCCACGCGGCGAGCAGGCCGTTGATGCCGTCGCCCGGATAACCGAAGACGTGGTCCACCCCCCACTCGCGCAGCCTCTGCAGGATGTGGTCGGAGACCTTGGTGCTCATCTGGGGAACCTCCCGGGCCGTGACGTCAACGGGCAGCGGTCGTCTGCTGACCGAGTCACCCCCCGGGCCGGGGGAAAACATGCGCGGTGTTTGCGGCAGGGGGCGGGGGGCAGGCGCAGTTGCAGTGCTTCGGACCGGAGGCACGTCCGTGGGAGCGGCGACGCGCCGCCCCCGGCCGCGACCGTTCCCGAGCTCGCGGCCGTACTCCACGGTGACCGTCCAACCCAGAGCACCCTCTGAGGAGTTGCGACGCATCATGCCCACCCGAGTGAGCGCGAAGCACCACCCGCACGACGACGCACCCGACACCGCCGAGGACTTCCGCAGGCTCGCCTCGCTGCCCCCCGGCCCGCAGCGCGACACCCTCCGCGAACGGGTGGTCGAGGCCTGGCTGCCGATGGCCGAACGGCTCGCGGGCCGCTTCCGCAGCCGCGGCGAGAGCTACGAGGACCTGCGCCAGGTCGCGGCCCTCGGACTGGTCAAGGCCGTGGACCGGTACGACCCCGCGCGCGGCAACGCCTTCGAGAGCTACGCCGTGCCCACCATCACCGGCGAGATCAAGCGGCACTTCCGCGACCACATGTGGACCCTGCACGTGCCGCGCCGCGTGCAGGACCTGCGCAACCGCGTCCGGATCGCGACCCAGGACCTCTCGCAGACCATCTCCGGGCGCAGGCCCACCGTGGCGGAGATCGCCGAGCACGCAGAGATGAGCGAGGAGGACGTGCGGGCAGGCCTGGAGGCGCTGGAGAGCTTCTCGGCCCTCTCGCTCGACGCCGAGCTGCCCGGCAGCGAGGACGGCTACTCCCTGAGCGACGCGCTCGGCTCGGCCGACCCGGCGCTGCAGCAGGTGGTGGACCGCGAGGCCGTCGCCCCCCAACTGGCCGCCCTGCCCGAACGCGAGCGGGCCATCCTCTACATGCGCTTCTTCGGCGACATGACCCAGAGCCGCATCGCCGAGCAGCTCGGCATCTCCCAGATGCACGTGTCCCGGCTGATCAGCCGGTGCTGCGACCGGGTCCGCGAACAGGTCATGCGCGAGTCCGCCTGAGCGGGGGCGTCCTTCGGCGCGGCCGCCGCCGGTGTCACCCGGTCGGACCCCCGGTGTCCCGCGAATGGGGTCCGGCCGCGCGCGGCGCGGCGTGCGACGGGCTGTGATGGCTGCGAGGCATGGGCACCGTGCCCCGCCCGCAGTCGTCGCTCGAAGGAGCCCACCCCATGCGCAGCACCGCCCGTGTCCTGTCCGCCGCGGCCCTGGCCAGTGCGGTGGTCGGCTTCGCCGCCTCGGCCGCCCTCGCCGACCCGGCCGCGGAGGTCAGCCCGACCACCGGCTCCCCGGGCGGCAGCGTCACCGTCTCGGTGACCTGTGAGTCCACCGGCGGCCCTGTCCCCGCGACCCTGGAGGCGACCTCGCAGGCCTTCGAGGACGGCACCGTCCAGCTGCAGCGGGTCCCGGACGAGGACGGGGCGACCGCCCCCGCGCGCGCCGCCTACCGCGGCACCGCCCGTCTCGCCGCCGCCGACTCCCTCGCGGCCGACGCCCCCGACGCGGCGACCCAGGACTCCCCCTGGACCGTCGACGGCACCTGCCCGGCGGCCCCCGGCGGACAGGGCAAGGCGTGGAGCGCCTCGTTCCATGTGAACCGCGGCGACGGCGCGGGGGGCGGGAGCGACACCCGGCCCGGCAGCGACGGTGCGAGCGGCGCAGGCGTCACCCGTCCCGGCGGCGACGGCGCAGGCGTCATCCCGCCGGGCGACGACGAAGCAGCCGTCACCGCGCCCGGCGAAGACGGCCAAGCCGTCACGCCGCCCGGCGACGTCCAGGGCGTCACCCGGCCCGGCGAGGACAGCCAGGGCGTCACCCGCCCCGGCGAGGACGGCCAGGGCGTCACCCGGCCCGGCAAGGACAGCGACCCGTGCCGCGAGCAGTCCGCCGACTCCGCCGACTCCGCCGACTCGTGCGACCCCGCCGTCATCCAGCGCGGCGTACGGGCAGGTGAGGGCGGCTCCTTCACCGACTCCGTGCCCGCCCTGGTCGCCGGTGGCATCCTGATCGCGGGCGCGCTGGGCGCCGCCGCGTACCGGCTGTGGCGCCGGGACACCCTGACCGGCCGCTGACCCCGGCCGCCGCATGTGACGGGCGCAACCCGGTCCGGCCGCCATGGACGGGCGGCTCGCTGGGTACTCCGAGCCCAGGGCCGCGCCGGCCCAGCAGTCCACAACGGAGGTAGGGATGCCGCGGACCGACCCGGAAGGCCACGGCCCCGTCCGTTTCGGGCCACCCCTTCCCGAGGACGGCCTGCCCGTACTGCCCGAACTCGCCGCCGTTCTCGCCGCGTCGGCCGCCCGCGGCGACAGCGAGCCCGTCGGCGGCGGCCCCGCTCTCATCGAGGCCGCCTGCGGCTACTGGGGGCGCCGCGGACTCGCCGCCGGCCCCGACCGCGTGGCCGCCGGCCCCGGCGCCCCCGCCCTGCTGCTCGCCCTGACCGCCGCGCTCGGCGGCGACGTCCTGGTGCCCCGGCCCTGCGCGGCCTGGTGGGCGCCGTACGCACGTCTGTTGGGAAGACCCGTCTTCCATGTCGCGACGCCCGCCGAGAGCGGTGGCGTCCCGGACCCTTACGCGCTGCTGGAGACCGTCCGACGGGTGCGCGACGAGGGCGGTGACCCGCGGCTGCTGGTGCTGTCCGTCGCCGACGACCCCACCGCCACCGTCGCCCCGCCCGAGGCGCTGCACGCGTGCCTGGAGGCCGCCGCGGGCGAGGGGCTGCACCTGGTCAGCGACGAGACCTGGCGCGACACCCTGCACGCCCCGCACGACACCGTGCTGCTCAGCCCCGCCGAGATGCTTCCCGACCGGGTCACCGTCGTCACCGACCTGGCCGGCGCCCTGTTGCCGCCCGGCTGGCCGGCCGCCGTGGCCCGCTTCCCGTCGGGCGAGGCCGGCAACGGCCTGCACGCGCGCGTGCTCGACGTGCTGACCGCCCTCGGCGCCCGTGTCGCCGGCCCGGTCGCCGCCCCGGCCGTGTACGCGCTGGGCGAGCCCGAGCCGGTCACCGCGCGTGTGGCCGCCACCGTCCGTCTGCACGCGCGTGTGGCCGCCGCCGCGCACGCGGCCGTCGTCGCCGCGGGCGCCCTGGCCCGCCCGCCGCAGGCCGGCCGTCACCTCTACGCCGACCTCGGACCGCTGCGTTCCGCGCTCGCCGGACACGGCGTCGGCGACGCACAGGAACTGGAGGACTTCCTCGCCGCCCGCCTCGGCATGCCCGCGCCCGGCGGCCACCGCTTCGGCGACGAACTCGGCGCCCTGCGCGTGCGGCTGTCCACCGGCCCGCTGCTGGGCGCGAGCGACGAGGAGCGCGCGGAATGTCTCACCGCACCCTCGCCGTTGGAACTGCCACACGTGCAACGCGCGTTGAACCAAGTGAAGTCGGTCTTCGACGACCTCCGCGACGACGCTCGGCGATGGGAGCCTCCTCGATGACGCAGCAGTCCGAGTCGACCACCACCACGACCACCCGGGAAGCCGACGAGCCGCAGTCCACCACCCAGTTCGCGCCCCCGGTCCCCCCGCTCGCCGAGCCGCGCCCGCTCAGCGAGCGCCGGGTGTGGCCGCGGACCTTCCACGACCGTCTCACCGCCCCTCTGCCCGGTCTGAAGGCCATGGCCCGCTTCGCCCGCGAGGGCTCCGTGCGCCCCGGCCGCGAGGGCCTCGCCGACATCCCCCGGCTCCCCTTCGAACCCGCCCCGCTGCCCCGCGTCGACGCCCGCACGGTCGCCGTCTCCTGGGCCGGGCACGCCAGTTGGATCCTCCAGATAGGCGGTCTGACCGTCCTCACCGACCCGGTCTGGTCCCGTCGCATTCTCGGCACCCCGGCCCGCATCACCCCGGTCGGCGTGCCCTGGGAGTCCCTCCCTCGCGTGGACGCCGTGGTCATCAGCCACAACCACTACGACCACCTGGACGCCCCCACCCTGCGCCGACTCCCGCGCGACACCCCGGTGTTCGTCCCGGCCGGCCTCGCCCGCTGGTTCCACCGCCGCCGGTTCACGGCCGTCACCGAGCTGGACTGGTGGGAGGCGGCCGAACTGAACGGCGCCCGCTTCGACTTCGTCCCCGCCCACCACTGGTCCAAGCGCACCCTCACCGACACCTGCCACAGCCTCTGGGGCGGCTGGGTCCTCACCGACCGCGACGGCCGGCGCGTCTACTTCGCCGGAGACACGGGTTACGGCCACTGGTTCGACCGGATCGGCCGCCGCTACCCCGGTATCGACCTGGCCCTGCTGCCGATCGGCGCGTACGACCCCCGCTGGTGGCTCAGCGACGTCCACTGCGACCCGGAGGAGGCGGTACGGGCCGCCCAGGACCTCGGCGCGCGCCGGATGGCGCCGATGCACTGGGGCACGTTCGTCCTGTCGGCGGAGCCGGTGATGGAACCGCTCACCCGGGTGCGCACCGCCTGGGAGAAGGCGGGCCTGGACCGGGAGAACCTGTGGGACCTGCCGGTGGGGGGCTCGCGGGTGCTGGACTGAGCAGGTGGGATGAAGTCCGCTGCGGTTCGGCGGCGCCCCGAAGGGTCGCGGGGCTGCGGTCGATGTGCGGCTCCGCCGCGCCGGGCGCGACCAGCCATGACGGCGCCGCAGCAGAGGGACGGCAGATCGTGGCGCGCCTGCAGCGGAGCGCTCAGGCGGTGGTCGTGCGGCGGATCCTCCGCCACAGGGCGGGGGCCGCGCTGACCAGGACGGTCAGTACGATCGCCGCCACCACGCCCTCCCAGGGCTCCGGGAACAGCGACCCGCCCAGGATCCCGATCACCTGGTAGGTGGCCGCCCACGCGAGGCACGCCGGAAGGTTGCCGCGCGCGAACCGGCGCAGCGGCCACTTCGCCAGCAGACAGGCCAGCATCACCGGAATCCGCCCGGCCGGCACCAGCCGGGACAGCACCAGCACCGCGATCCCGTGCTCGGCCAGCTTCGACTGCGCCTGCGCCAGCCGCTCCTCCGGCGCCCGCGACCGTATCGCCTCCAGCCACCGCGAGCCGTTCTTCGACTTCAGCCCGCGCCGCCCCAGCCAGTACAGCGCCGCGTCCCCGAGGAACGCCGCCACCGACGACGTCACGAACACCAGCAACATCGAGAAGGGCGAGGTCTGGTGAAAGGCCACCACCGCGGCCGTACTCACCAGCGCCCCCGTCGGAATCACCGGGACCAGCGCCCCGAACAGCACCAGCAGGAACAACGACGGGTATCCGAGCGCCTGCTGGGTCGACTCGGCCGGCACGGTCGTCGCGGTGACGGCCAGCTGTATCACCGCGCGACCTCCAGCCGCACACTCTCCCCGTGCCCGAGCCGGTGCACCGCCACGGACGGCGCGTACTCGGCGGCCAGGCGCACGAACTCCTCGCCCGGCGCATGGAACTCATGGGGGCGCACGGCGTCCATGCCGATCGGCCAGTACGTGCCGTAGTGCACCGGCACCGCGCTGCGCGCCCCCAGCCGGGCCAGCGCCCGCGCCGCCCGCCCCGCGTCCAGGTGCCCCTCCCCGAGGTACGGCCCCCAGCCGCCGACCGGCAGCAACGCCACGTCGACCGGCCCGACCTCCTTCGCCATGGCGTCGAACAGCCCGGTGTCACCGGCGAAGTACGTGCGCCCCTCGCCCTCGACGACGTACCCGAGAGCGGGGGAGCGGTGCGGCCCCACCGGCAGCCGCCGCCCGTCGTGCAGCGCGGGAACGGCCCGTACGACCAGGTCACCGACCCGTGTGACGTCCCCGGCGCCCACCTCGGTCACCGTGAGATGCGTGAGCCGGCGCAGACCCGGGACGGCCCGGGGCGCACCCCGGGGCACCAGCAGGCGCGTGCCCGGCGCCAGCCGCTGGAGCGAGGGAACGTGCAGGTGATCGGCGTGCAGATGGGAGACCAGGGCCACGTCCGCCTGCCAGGCGCCGGGCGGCGGGACGGCACCCCGGCGACGGCGCAGATGGGCGAGGCGGCGGGCGAACAGGGGATCGGTGAGCACCCGGACGTCCGAGTCCCGGAGCGTGCAGGTGGCGTGACCCCACCAGGTGATCTCCACCGGCACCTCTTTGCCTCCTTCGCGCGACTCCCCGAAGCCTACGGGCTGGAGTAGGGTCGGCGGCGAAACCCGGAGGTGAGGGGGACGCCATGGGCCCGGTAGGCGTGCGTGTGACGGCGATCGCGAGTCTGACGCCGCTCGAGGAGCTGGACGCCGATCCCTTCCTGGTGGACTCCCGCAGCCAGCACGCGATGTGCGCGCGCTGGGCGGCGGAACACGGGTACACGATCGCCCGCGAGCTGCTGGTCCGGGGGGTGCGGGCCGACCACTGCGTCCTGTGGGACGGGGTCCGGCCCGGCGTCGACCTGTTCGTGGCCCCCAGCCGCCGGGTCCTGGAGAGCGCGCTGTCGTCGGTCGAGGAGTTCACCGCCGAGTGCGCCCGCCGCGGGGTGCGGGTGGAGACGGTGGGCAGCGCCGAACCGCGCTACGACGCCCAGATGAAGGCCCGGGTGCACCGCAGGCTGTCGATGCCGACGGCCGGCTACGACGGCCGGTAGAACCGCCCCGGGCAGCTCGTATGACAGGCTTGGTCCGGGCCCGCGGGGACGACGGGCCGGGACGTGAGGTGGACCGGGCGTGCGTGGTGTGCGGTGGCGGCGGGTCGCCAGCCAGCTGGGGCGGAGCGTCGTGGTGTGGGCGGTCTCCACGGTCACCATGCTCGTGCTCGCCGGCATCCTGCCCGACTTCCGGCTCCAGTCCCCGGACGGCGAGAGCGCCACGCACATCGCCGTGACCGCCGCTTTCGGCGCCGGCGCCTTCGGTGTGCTCTCGGCCCTGGTGTGGCCGCTGCTCGTGCGCGCCCTGCTGCTCGTGCCGGCGCTGGTCCTCGGCCTGCTGGTCTTCGTCCTGAACGGCTCCCTGCTGCTGGTCGCCCTGCGGCTGAACCCCTCCTCCAGCGCCGAGGCCGCCCCCGAGACGGCCGTGGTCGTCGCCGCGGTGATGTCCGCCGTCGCCTCCGCCACCGGCGGTGCCCTGGCGGTGCGCGACGACGACGCCTACCGCCGTCGCCTCTACCGTCTCGCCGACCGCCGCCGCGTGCCCGGCCAGCCCGGTCCGGCCACCCCGGGGACCGTCTTCCTGCAACTGGACGGCGTCGGGCACGACGTCCTCGTGGCCGCCGTCGGCAAGGGCCTGATGCCCACCGTCGCCCGGTGGCTCGAGGGCACCCACCGGCTCACCCCGTGGCGCACCGACTGGTCCAGCCAGACCGGCGCCAGCCAGCTCGGCATCCTGCACGGCACCAACCACGACGTGCCCGCGTTCCGCTGGTACGACAAGGACCGCCGCGAGGTCATGGTCTGCAACCGTCCGACCAGCGCGGCCGAACTCCAGCGAAGAGCCGTCGAGTTCACCGGCGACGGCGGACTGCTCACCGTCGACGGCGCGAGCCGCGGCAACCTCTTCGGCGGCGGCGCCGACGAACAGGCCCTCGTGCTGTCCATAGCCACCCGCCGCCGCGGCCGGGAGAACCGCTCCCGGGCCGGCTACTTCGCCTACTTCTCCGACCCGGCCAACGCCGTGCGCACCGTCATGTCCTTCGTCGCCGAGGTCGGCCGCGAGATCGGCGAGTCGACCAGGGCCCGGATGCGCAAGCAGCGGCCCCGCGTCTCCCGCGGCGGTCTGTATCCCCTCGTCCGCGCCTTCGCGACCGTCGTCGAACGGGACGTCGTGGTCGCCGCCGTGATGGGCGACCTGCTCGCCGGCCGCACCGCCGTCTACGCCGACCTGGTCGCCTACGACGAGGTCGCGCACCACTCCGGGCCGATGAGCCGCGACGCCGAGAAGGTCCTCCAGCGCCTCGACCGGGCGCTGGCGCTGATCGCAAACGTCGCCGAGCACGCCCCGCGGCCGTACCGCATCGTCGTGCTGTCGGACCACGGGCAGAGCCCCGGCGAGACCTTCCGCGCCCGCTACGGCCTCGGTCTCGGCGAGCTGGTGCGGGCCGGCTGCGGGCTGCCGGTGCCGCGCAAGGCGCGGCGCACCCACAGCGGCGCCGAGGCGCGGGTGGCGGTGCGGGCGGCGCTGCGCCGGCCCGTCGAGGAGCGCGGCGAGCAGTACCGCCCGTCGCGCCACTCCGAGCCGCTGGTGCTGGCCTCCGGCAACCTCGGCCTGGTCTCCTTCCCCGACGTGCCGCACCGGATGAGCAAGGAGGAGATCGACGCCCGCCACCCCGCCCTGCTCACGACCCTCGCCAACCATCCCGGCATCGGATTCCTCCTGGTGCGCAGCGAGGAGCACGGCGGGCTCGTGCTCGGCGCCCACGGCGCCCAGATCCCGCTCGAGCGCCTGGACGACGATCCGGGGCCGCTCGAGGTCTTCGGGCCCGGAGCGGCGGACGCCGTGCGGCGCACGCACTCCTTCCCGCACACCGCCGACATCATGGTCAACTCCTTCCACGACCCGGCGGACGGCGAGGTCCTCGCCTTCGAGGAACAGATCGGCTCCCACGGCGGCCTCGGCGGCGCCCAGGCCAGGCCCTTCCTGCTCTCCCCGCTCGCCTTCTCCGAACCGGTCGAGGACGGCTCGGAACTCGTCGGCGCCGAGCAGGTCCACCGGGTGCTGCGGCGGTGGCTGCGGGAGCTGAACGGGCCGCAGGTGCCGCTGACGGGTGAGGACGAGCGGGAGCGGGTCGCCTGAAAATCAGCTGCGCGGGCGGAGCCGTACGCACACACTGTTCAGGTCGGACATCGCCCGGACATTCCGCCGGACATCCCTAAGGAACCCCGCCCTTGCAGGCTGCCGTCACCGTCACTCCCGCCCGTGTCCCCGAGCTGCTGCTGGGCCTGGCCACCGTCCGTCCCGTGTTCCTCTGGGGCGCGCCCGGCATCGGAAAGTCGTCCCTGGTGCGGAAGTTCGCCGAGTCGCTCGGACTGGAGTGCGTGAGCCTGCTCGGCACGCAGCTCGCGCCGGAGGACCTGATCGGCGTTCCGCAGATCCGCGACGGCCGCTCGGTGTTCTGCCCGCCGGAGGCGATCGCCCGCGACGAGCCGTACTGCCTGTTCCTGGACGAGCTCAACGCGGCCACGCCCGACGTCCAGAAGGCGTTCTACTCGCTCATCCTCGACCGTCGCATCGGCACCTACGAGCTCCCCAAGGGTTCGATCGTCATCGGCGCCGGCAACCGCGCCACGGACAACGCGCTCGCCCGTCCCATCGCCTCCGCCCTCGTCAACCGCCTCACCCACGTCCATCTGGAGGCGTCCGCGAAGGACTGGCTGACCTGGGCCGCGAACAACGACATCCACCCCTGGGTCCTGGACCACCTCACCGACCGCCCCGACCACCTGTGGTCCAAGCCGCCCAAGACCGAGGAGCCGTTCTCCACGCCCCGCTCCTGGCACATGCTCTCCGACGCCCTGCACTCCTTCGGCCAGGGCGTCGACGAGGAGACCCTGAAGGTGCTGGCGCACGGCACGCTGACGCCGGTGCACGCGACCGCGTTCTGCGGTTACGTCAAGATCGTGCGCAGCCGGTTCGGCATCGAGGCGATCCTCAAGGGCGACGCCCGCTGGCCGAACCGCCTCGAGGACCGCGACCTGCTCTACTACCTCGCCGAGTCCTTCCGCGGCCGGCTGATCAAGGAACTCCCGGTCAGCAAGGAGCACATGTCGGCGAACGGCCGGCAGACCGCGTACCGCGCCAAGTCGCTGCTCGTGCAGCTCGCCGAGATCTCCGTCGAGGTCGCGCAGACCGTCATCGCCTCCGACGCCGACGGCAACCCCGTGCTGCCCTCGTGGTTCCTCATCGAGGCGGCCCGGGACATGCCGCGGCTGGTGGAGGCGCGGCGGTGAGCCGTCCGCGCGCGAAGGGGCCGAAGAAGCGGGACCTCGCGGCCGAGGCGTTCGCCGAGGGACTGCGGCTGGTGAAGGCCAACCCGGCGCTCGCGGCGGTGGAGTTCGACGTCTGCCGGGACGAGGAGTGCAAGCTCGCGCCCCGTGACGGCCTGGTGGTCGTCGACTCCGACGCCGACCTGCACGTCCATCCCTTCCGGCTCGCCGAACCGGCCGCCTGGGCCTGGGCGCTCGCGCACGCCGTGCTGCACCTCGGCTTCGGGCACGTCCCCGCGGCGAAGGGCGAGCGCGTCCAGCCGGACCGGTTCGACCTCGCCGCCCGCTGCGTCGTCGTCAACCGCTTCCTGCTGAACTTCACCATCGGCACCGCTCCCGAGGAACTCCCCGGCTCCTATCCGGACGGCGACGAGGAGCAACTCGCCGCGCGCTGGCGGCGGGACGGACTCCCGGCCGCGTACGAGCGGTGCGGCACGGCGGGCGACGAGCCCGACCAGCTGCTGCTGACCTGGCACGGATGGTACAGCGGGCCCCCGGACCACCAGCTGGCGTTCGCCGGCGCCCTGACCCGGACCGTGTCCGCGGCGATGGACCTGGCCGGCGGCCGCCGCGACTCGCTCAGCGGCGAACTCGCCCCGCAGCGGCCGTGGCAGAAGGCGCTGAGCTGGTTCATCTCCTCCTACCCCCTGCTCGGCGGCATCGCGGCCGGCATCAGGCTGGTCGCCGACGCCGAACTCGCCCGCGCCCACGGCATCTCCGTTGCCGCGGTGAACGCGGAGGCCGGCGAGATCTACATCAACCCGCTGCGGACCTTCGACGACGAGGAGTGGCGGTTCATCCTGGCGCACGAGATGCTGCACGCCGCCCTGCGCCACGGCGACCGCTGCGGCACCCGCGACCCCTACCTCTTCAACGTCGCCTGCGACTACGTCATCAACGACTGGCTGCGGGAGATGCAGATCGGCACCATGCCGGAGGGACTGCTGTACGACCCCGCGCTGACCGGTCTGTCCGCCGAGGAGGTCTACGACCGTCTCGCCGGCGACCTGCGCCGGATGCGCCGGCTGGCCACCCCGCGCGGCAAGGGCCTCGGCGACATCCTCGGCGCCCCGCTCGGCCCGCCCGGCGAGTACGTCGACCTGGACGGGTTCTACCGCCGGGGCCTCGCCCAGGGCCTGGACCTGCACCAGCGGCAGGAGCGCGGGTTCCTGCCCGGCGGCCTGGTCGAGGAGATCCGCGCGCTCAGCCATCCGCCGCTGCCCTGGGACGCGCAACTCGCCCGCTGGTTCGACGAGTTCGTGCCGAGCCCGCAGCCCGTGCGGTCGTACGCCCGCCCCTCCCGCCGCCAGTCCTCGACGCCGGACATCCCGCGTGCGGGGCGCTACTACCCTCCCGAGGAGATCGCCCGCTGCACCTTCGGTGTCGTGCTGGACACCTCCGGGTCCATGGACCGCACCCTGCTCGGCAAGGCGCTGGGGGCGATCGCCTCGTACGCCGGGGCCCGGGACGTGCCCGCCGCCCGTGTGGTCTTCTGCGACGCGGCCCCGCACGACGCGGGCTTCCTGCCGGTCACCGAGATCGCCGGGCGGGTACGGGTCCACGGCCGGGGCGGCACGGTCCTGCAGCCCGGGATCGACCTGCTGCTGCGCGCCGACGACTTCCCGCCGACCGCGCCCGTCCTCGTGATCACCGACGGCTGGTGCGACGTGCTGCGGGTGCGCCGGGAGCACGCCTATCTGATCCCGCAGGGCGCCCGGCTGCCGTTCACCGCCCGAGGGCCCGTCTTCCGGGTGCGATGAGCCGGAATGTGATCGGATGGGGTCGCAAGGAACACCAGGAAGTCGGAAGGATTCACCGTGGCAACCACGCGCTCCGCACACACCGTCTGGGAAGGCAGCCTGATCGAGGGCAACGGGGTCGTCAACTTCGACTCCTCGGGTGCCATCGAGGCGCAGCCGGTCACGTGGGCCTCGCGCTCCCAGGACGCGAACGGCAAGACCAGCCCCGAGGAGCTGATCGCCGCCGCGCACTCCAGCTGCTTCTCCATGGCGCTGTCGCACGCCCTGAACGGCGCCGGCACTCCGCCCACCAAGCTCGTCACCTCCGCCGACGTCAGCTTCCAGCCGGGTGAGGGCATCACCGGCATCCACCTCACCGTCGAGGGCACGGTCCCCGGCATCGACAACGACGCGTTCGTCGCCGCCGCCGA
Source organism: Streptomyces sp. NPDC002144 (assembly GCF_053593695.1). Taxonomy (NCBI): domain Bacteria; kingdom Bacillati; phylum Actinomycetota; class Actinomycetes; order Kitasatosporales; family Streptomycetaceae; genus Streptomyces; species Streptomyces sp. NPDC002144. The sequence goes on along the minus strand of NZ_JBSFDB010000006.1, from coordinate 110,522 downwards.
GGACGCCAAGAAGAACTGCCCGGTCAGCCAGGCGCTGACCGGCACGACGATCACCCTGTCCGCCAAGCTTTCCTGAACGCCCGCGACACCGGTGCCGCGTCTCGCACAGAGGCGCGGCACCGCGGTTTTCCGGGGTACCCGGACCGCAGGGCCCTTCGCGGCATTGACAACAGCGCACTCAAGTTTTGTGCTGGAGTCTGAGAAGCGCCCTGGCGGAAGGGGACGGACATGGCACGTGCGGTCGGGATCGATCTCGGGACCACGAACTCGGTGGTGGCCGTGCTGGAGGGCGGCGAACCCACCGTCGTCGCCAACGCGGAGGGGGCCAGGACCACACCGTCGGTCGTGGCCTTCGCCAAGAACGGGGAGGTACTGGTCGGAGAGGTCGCCAAGCGGCAGGCCGTGACGAACGTCGAGCGGACGGCCCGGTCGGTGAAGCGGCACATGGGCGACGCGCACTGGCGCTTCCCCGAGCAGGGGTCGATCGACGGGACGCGGTACCGGGCGCAGGAGCTGTCCGCGAGGGTGCTGCAGAAGCTCAAGCGGGACGCCGAGTCCTACCTCGGCGAGGACGTCACGGACGCGGTGATCACCGTACCCGCGTACTTCGACGACTCGCAGCGGCAGGCGACCAAGGAGGCCGGGGAGATCGCCGGCCTGAAGGTGCTCAGGATCATCAACGAGCCGACGGCCGCGGCCCTCGCCTACGGCCTCGACCGCGGCGAGGAGCAGACGGTCCTCGTCTTCGACCTCGGCGGCGGCACCTTCGACGTGTCGCTGCTGGAGATCGGCGACGGGGTCATCGAGGTCAAGGCCACCAACGGCGACACGCATCTGGGCGGCGACGACTGGGACCAGCGGATCGTGGAGCACCTGGTCAAGAAGTTCCAGGGGCAGTACGGCATCGACCTCGGCAAGGACAAGATGGCGCTCCAGCGGCTGCGGGAGGGCGCCGAGAAGGCGAAGATCGAGCTGTCCAGCTCGTCCGAGACCACGATCAACCTGCCCTACATCACCGCCTCCGCCGAGGGCCCGCTGCACCTCGACGAGAAGATGACCCGCGCCCAGTTCCAGGAGCTCACCGCCGATCTGCTCGACCGCTGCAAGACCCCCTTCCACCAGGCGGTCAAGGACGCGAACGTGAAGCTGTCGGCGATCGACCACGTCATCCTGGTCGGCGGCTCGACCCGGATGCCGGCCGTCACCGACCTGGTCAAGGAGCTCACCGGCAAGGACCCGCACAAGGGCGTCAACCCGGACGAGGTCGTGGCCGTCGGCGCGGCCCTGCAGGCCGGTGTCATCCGCGGTGACGTGAAGGACGTCCTCCTCCTCGACGTCACCCCGCTGTCCCTCGGCATCGAGACCAAGGGCGGCATCATGACCAAGCTCATCGAACGCAACACGACGATCCCGACCCGGCGTTCGGAGATCTTCACGACGGCCACCGACAACCAGCCGTCCGTCGGCATCCAGGTCTACCAGGGCGAGCGCGAGATCGCCGCGTACAACAAGAAGCTGGGCGTCTTCGACCTCACCGGGCTGCCGCCCGCCCCGCGCGGGGTGCCGCAGATCGAGGTCGCCTTCGACATCGACGCGAACGGGATCATGCACGTCTCGGCGAAGGACCTGGCGACCGGCCGCGAGCAGAAGATGACGGTGACGGGCGGTTCCGCGCTGCCCAAGGACGACATCGACCGCATGATGCGGGAGGCGGAGCAGTACGCCGAGGAGGACCGCAGGCGCCGCGAGGCCGCCGAGACCCGCAACCAGGCGGAGCAACTCGTCTACCAGACCGAGAAGTTCATCCGCGACAACGAGGACCGCGTCCCCGCCGACACCAGGACGGAGGTCCAGGAGGCGACGGCCGAGCTGAAGGAGCTGCTGGAGCGCGACGCGGACACGGCCGAACTCCGCGCCGGGGTCGAGAAACTGGCGTCCGTCAGCCAGAAGATGGGCCAGGCGATGTACGCGCAGGCGGAACAGCCGTCGTCCGGCACGGACCCCGGCGGCGGCACCGAGCAGCACACCTCACCGCAGGACGAGGAGGGCGTGGTGGACGCGGAGATCGTCGACGAGGACCGCGACACGAAGGGCGGCGCCGCCTAGGGCCCCGTCCTGCGGCGGCTCGGCAGCGTCGCGCACACGGCGTGCAGGACCGACGCGTACGGGGTGCCGACGTCGGTGAGCCGGGAACGGAGTCGCTCCAGGCCGTCGCGGTGTCCGGTGAGGAGGCCGGTGTCGCCGGTGCGGGCCGTGAACTCCAGCACCGCGGGCAGGAAGTCGGGCGGTTCCTCACCGGTGAGCTCCAGTCCGGCGGCCCGGTAGACGTCCTTGAGAGTGCCGGGGGACGTGCCGCGCCGCCGGGTGCCGCCGTCCTGCCACCGGCTGAGGTACAGGCTGTGGCGGTTCCCGGAGTCGAAGACCCGCACGTAGTGCGCGGCCAGTTCCCGCGGTGGCGTGCGGGCCGCGTGGTCGGCGAACTCCCTCAGCTGCGGGGCGGCTTCCCGCAGCAGCGGCAGCCGGGCGACGAAGTCCTCGTCCGGGTAGGTGAGGCACAGCGCCGCCGCCTGGTAGAGCACTGCGTCCGAGGGCATCGGGCCTCCTTGGGCAGGTGCGTGGCTCCCTTGCTCGCCCTGTCCCTCGACGCTAGGGGCGGGCAGGGGAACGCACCTGTTCAGGACGCCCGTACGGGTCAGTTCTTGCGGGCGACCCCCGCGTACACGGGTACGACCCCCTCGGCCTGCGCCGCCACGTCCTCGGCCTCCGGGCGCCACCCCGTCACCGGGATGACACCGGGGCCCAGCAGCTCCAGGCCCTCGAAGAAGCGGTACACCTCGGTGATCGGGCGGGGGTGGAAGGGGGTGCCGCTGCCCTGGAAGGCGGCCGCCGCCTTCGCGATGGCCTCCGGGTTCAGGTCGGGGGTGACCTGCGACAGGATCAGATAGCTGCCGGGGGCGAGCGCCGCGACGTACTTGCCCACCAGGCCGTGGACGTCGTCGCCGTCGGGTTCGTCGCCCAGGTAGTGGGTCAGGGCCACCAGCGACAGCGCGACCGGACGGGTGAGGTCCAGGCTCTCGGCCGCCCGGGCCAGCAGGGTGTCGATGTCCCGCACGTCCGCGTGCACGTAGTCCGTGGAGCCCTCGGCGGAGCCGTGCAGCAGGGCCTGGGCGTGCCGCAGCACGATCGGGTCGTTGTCGGCGTACACCACCCTGGACTCCGCCGCCACGCCCTGCGCCACCTGGTGCAGGTTGGGCTCGGTGGGGATGCCCGTGCCGATGTCCAGGAACTGGCGTATCCCCGCCTCGGCGACCGTGCGGACGGCCCGGTGCATGAACCTTCTGTTGGCCCGGGCCCCGCGTACGGCCGTGCTGTCCAGGGCGAGGATCCTGCGGGCCAGTTCCTCGTCCACCGGGTAGTTGTCCTTGCCGCCCAGCCACCAGTCGTACACCCGCGCCGGGTGCGGGCGGCTGGTGTCTATCCGCGGCGCGGCGTCGGATCCGGTCATGCGGTGTCGTCTCCTCGTGTGCGGAAGGTGCCGTGCGGGACGCGGCGGGGGCTCAGAAGGTCTCGCGGTACTCCCGCAGGATCTTCTTCGTGCGCTGGGCCGACGCGGCTCGCGCCGCCATGTGGTCGAGGACCTCCAGATGCGTGGAGACCTCGGTGCGCGAGTCCAGGTACAGCGCGCCGGTCAGATACTCGGTGAAGACCATGTCGGGGAGTTCGGGCTCGTCGAAGCGGAACAGCGAGAAGGGCGCGTACGTCCCCGGGTGCGGGCCGTCCCTGAACTCCGCGACCTGCAGGGTGACCCGGTCGCGCTCGGCGAACTCCAGCAGCTTGTCCAGCTGTTCACGCATCACCTCGCCGCGGATGCTGACCGGGCGCTTCAGCACCGTCTCGTCCATGATCACCCAGAGGTGGGGCGGCTCCGGGCGTTCGAGGAGCGTCTGCCGGGTCATCCGCAGGGACACATGGCGTTCGATGTTCTCCGCGCCGGTCTGGCCGATCGTTCCTGCTTCCATCACGGCACGCGCGTAGTCCTCGGTCTGCAGCAGGCCGGGCACGAAGTGCGGCTCGTAGGAGCGGATGATCCCGGCGGCGCCCTCCAGGCTGACGTACAGGCTGAACCACTCCGGCAGCACGTCGTGGAACCGCTGCCACCAACCCGGCTGGTTGGCCTCCTCGGCGAGCTCGACGAAGGCCGTCGTCTCCTCGTCCGGCACGCCGTAGGTCTCCAGCAGCACCTGAACGTACGGGATCTTCAGCGCGACCTCGGCCATCTCCATACGCCGTACGGTCGCCGGGGCCACCCGCAGGACGCGGGCAGCCTCCTCACGCTTGAGCCCGGCGGCCTCCCGCAGCTCCTGCAGCCGCCTGCCGAGCACCACCTGGCCCACGGTGGGCGCGGGCCGCCGCTCACTCACGCCACGCCTCCCCTACGCGCCGAAGTCTGCGCCAGCAGTGTGCCATGTTCCGGTTTCGGTTCCACAGGTTCGGAGTCAACAAGGGATCAAGTCAGCTGTGTCTGGAGGTACTTGACCGTCACCGGGTCGGCCGGCAGGAGCGTCTCCACGGCCAGTTCGGCGACCGTGACGTCCATGGGGGTGTTGAAGGTGGAGATGGACGAGACGAAGGACAGGGTGCGGCCGTCGTGCTCGATCTGCAGGGGGAGAGCGAAGTAGGGGACCGGGTCGGTCGGTTCACGGCCGGGTTCCGGGTCCGGTACCGGATATGCCGCCACCTCCTCGTACAGCCTGCGCAGGGGCTCGGAGCGGTGCAGGGCGATCTCCCGCTCCATCTGGGCGAGCAGATGCCCGCGCCACTCGGGGAGGTTGCGGATGCGGGGCGCGAGACCCTCGGGGTGCAGGGTCAACCGCATGGCGTTCAGCGGGGGCCGGAGCAGGAACTCCGGGATTCCGTCGAGGAACATCGTCATCCCCCGGTTCGCCGCGACGACGTCGTACACCGAGTCGACCACGAACGCGGGGTAGGGCTCGTAGCACCGGATCAGCCGTTCCAGGCCCTGGCGGAGGGCGTCCAGCGCGGGCGAGTCCAGCGGGGTCTCCGGATAGTGCGGGGCGTAACCGGCCGCCAGCAGCAGGGCGTTGCGCTCACGGACCGGCACCTCCAGGTGCTCGGCCAGCCTCAGCACCATCTCCTCGCTCGGCCGGGAACGCCCCGTCTCGATGAAGCTGATGTGCCGGGCGGAGGAGTCGGCGCGCAGGGCCAGCTCCAGCTGACTCACCCGCCGCCGCTCCCGCCAGGCCCGCAGCAGCGGGCCCACGCCCTTGTCGGACGGGACGGCGGAGGAGGCGGCTTTGCCGGTCGCGACGATGGTCATGCATACGACCGTAGTCGAGAAGCGTACGTCTGTAGGGGGGGCAGGCGACCGCGACGGGCCGTCGTGGTGCGGCTGTGGCACGCTGGGAGTCCGTGTCCCACCACCGGGAAGGAGCGAGGTCATGGCCGTCGAACCGCTGTCGCAGGAGGAGATCGAGGACCGGCTCGCCGAACTGCCGGGCTGGTCGGTCGACGCGGGCCGGCTCACCCGCTCCTACCGTCTCGGCACCCACTTCGCCGCGACCGCGATGGTGATCCACATCGCCCAGGTGCAGGACGAGCTCGACCACCACTCCGACCTCACCCTCGGCTACAACACCGTCGCCCTCTCGGTGAACACGCACAGCGTCGGCGGCAAGGTCACCGCACTCGACTTCGAGCTGGCGCGCAGGGTCGAGGAGCTCGCACAGGGACACGGGGCACACTGACCGGTGTGCTGGACTACGACAAGGAAGCCGACGCCTACGACGCCAGCCGCGGCGGCGAACCGAGGGCCGGGGCCGCCGCCGACGCCGTCCTGGGCCTCGTCCCGCCGGGCACCCGCAGACTCCTCGACGTGGCCTGCGGCACCGGGATCGTCACCCGGCGCCTGGCCGCCGCCCGGCCCGCCACCCGGGTGACGGGCGCGGACCTGACGTACGGCATGGCCCGGATGGCGGCCGGCCGGCTGCCCGGCGCGATCGTCCTGGCCGACAGCCGTGCCCTGCCGTTCCCGGACGCCACCTTCGACGCGGTGACCAGCGTCTGGCTGCTGCACCTCCTCGACGGGCCCGAGGACGTGCGGGCCGTCGTCGCCGAGTGCGTCCGGGTCCTCGAGCCGGGCGGTGTGTACGTCACCACCGTCGACAAGGCCGCCGCCCACGACGTCGGCAGCGACATCGACGCCGTCCTCGCCCCGCGCCCGCGCCGCCCGGCCCCGGACGCCGCGCCGCTCGTGGAGTCGTACGCCACCGCCCACGGACTGCGCCCCGCCGGACAGGCCCGTTTCCGGGGCCGGGGCCAGGGCCGCAGTCCCCGGCGCACCGCCGCCGACCTGCGGCGCGGCTGGTTCACCACGCTGCCGCCCGGAGACCCGCTCACCGAGCGGTTCGTCGCGGGCCTGAAGGCCCTGCCCGAGCAGGAACGCCCCCGCCCCGACCCCGAGTTCACCCTGCGTGCCTTCAGGAAGCCGACGGCCGGCTCCGGCTGAAGTCCATGGTCCAGTTGGTCACCCAGGTCCGCCCGTCGTCGACGGAGAAGGCCTGCTCCCAGTGCGCGGAGACGGGGGACACGTCCGCCCAGACGTAACGCACCCGCACGTCCTTGCCGTCGTAGGTGTCGTCGCCGTGGAACTCGCCGCGCTCGCCGTCGAAGCCTCCGACGACCGGCGGGAACAGGGTGCCGGTGCGGCTGGACGACCAGCTCAGCGACCACTCCTTCCGCTCCTGGTCGAACAGGCGCAGGGTCAGCCCCTTCGCCCCCAGGTGCGGGATGTCGATCTCGTCGATGTTCGCGGCCCCGTCGAACAGCGGCCGGCACCAGTGGGTGGCCGGGAACTCCTCCCAGCCGCTGTCCGGGTCGAGGAAGTCGGTACGGCGGCGGTTGGCGACCTCCCACTCGCCGTGCAGGAAGTCGAAGTCGTGCGGGCTGCTCATGAGCGGTCTCCAGTGGTTCCCTCGGGCAGGGAGTCGGCCAGGTAGGCGGCCAGGTCCGGGACGTCGGGCACGAGCATGTGCCGCACCCAGGCGTCCCGTTCGTGCACGAGCGGCGGCAGCTCGAAGACGCAGCCGATCCACGGCAGTTCGGGCCTGACGAAGTGCGTCGGGTCGAGGTCCGGGCACCCGACGACCGGCTGGCCGGCCGCCGCGTTCGCGTAGTGCAGGACGTTGTCCCAGACCCAGCTGTAGGCGTTGACGTAGGCGCCGTCGTCGTTTCCCCGGTGAACGACGACGAACGCGGCCGCCGGCGTGCCGTCCGGCTCCGGCAGCAGCTCGGGCAGGATCGCGTAGGCGGCCTTCTCCACGTCGGGCGCGATGCCGGACGGGTCGGCGGTGACGTGATAGCGCTTGATGTGCCGGCCGGCCACCTCGACGGGCGGCGGCACGGTCAGGAACTTCTCCTCGAAAGGCATGGCAGGACGCTAGGCCCGCTTCACTGACATCCTGTGTCAGTGAAGGCCGGCCGACTCGTCTCGATCCTCCTGCTGCTCCAGACCCGGGGCCGGATGACCGCCGCCCAGCTCGCCGAGGAGCTGGAGGTCTCCGTCCGCACCGTCTACCGGGACGTGGAGGCGCTGAGCGCGGCGGGCGTCCCCCTGTACGGCGACGCCGGCCACGCCGGTGGCTATCGCCTGCTCGAGGGCTACCGCACCCGGCTGACCGGCCTCACCGCCGGGGAGGCCGAGGCCCTCTTCCTCGCCGGCGCCCCAGGGCCGGCCGCCGAGCTGGGCCTCGGCTCCGTCCTGGCCGCCGCCCAGCTCAAGGTCCGCGCCGCCCTGCCGCCGGAGTTGCGCGTCCATGCCGACCGGATCAGCGGGCGCTTCCACCTCGACGCCCCCGGCTGGTACGCGGACGCGGAGGAGACGCCGTGCCTCCCGGCGGTCGCCGAGGCGGTGTGGAACGGCCGGGTGCTGCGCGTGCTGTACCGCCGCTGGGCCGAACCCACCGATGTGCGGCGCCGGTTGGAGCCGTACGGACTGGTCCTGAAGGCGGGCCGCTGGTATGTCGTGGCGGGACCGGGCCCGCGTACCTTCCGGGTCGACCAGATCCTCGAACTCGCCTCGTCCGACGAGGAGTTCACCCGCCCCGCCGACTTCGACCTCGCCGCGTACTGGGCGGCCTACCAGCGCGACTTCCACGACCGGCTGTACCGGGGTGAAGCCGTCGTCCGGCTGGCGCCGGGGGTGAGCCTGCCGAGGGCGGTCGTCCTCCGTACGGACGCGGACGGCCGGACGGTTGTCAGGGTGCCCATCGAGTCCGTAGGGCACGCGCACGGCGAGTTCCTGCGCCTGGGGGCGGACGTCGAGGTGCTGGAACCCTCCGACCTGCGGACACGCCTGGCCCGCACGATCGCCGAACTGGCCGGAATCTACGGCAACGTGACCTGACCGAGGGCCGGGCGCCCCCCAGTGCGGGTGGGGGGCGCCCGGCCGGGGTCCCGTCGTCAGGTGACGGGACGACGCACACGGAGCCTTCGGGCAGTACCGCGGGTTCAGGGGCGCGGGGCTGTGACATGTGCGGCTCCGCCGCGTGGGCGCGACCAGCCACAACGGACCCGCAGTCACAGCACGGCCGAACCCGCGGAGCGCCCGGCGGGGACTATTCGAGAAGCTCCGCGTACGAACCCATGGCCAGGGCGATGTCCGCCTGGGCCCAGAACCGGTGGTACGTGAACACGGGGGCGGCCCCGCCCGCCAGATACGCCTGGATCTTCGACCACGCCGGGTCGTTCTTGTAGAAGGACCGCAGCGAGGCGAACGTCGAGGACGAGTTGATCGCGTCCCCGTTCGGCATCGTGCCGCTGAAGCCGCTCGGCACGTACACGCTGTCGGCGAAGCGGTTGTAGTCCGCCCGCGTCTCCGGCACCGCGATACCCAGGCTGTCCCGGTAGTTGCTCCACATGCCGTCCAGCAGCGCCTTCGCCGTCGACTTGGCGTTCGCGTCACCGGACTTGGCGCCGTAGTACGTCAGGGTCTTGGCGTACGCGGCGGCCACCCCGACGTCGTCGGTGTAGTCGGCGACGGCGACGTGGAGCCCGCTGTTGGAGCCGGGGCTGGAGGCGTTCCAGGTGTCGGGCCGGCCCGACCACTGGAGTGTCGAGGGGATCAGATAGGTGCCGTCCGGGTTGACCGTGGTCTTGGACAGCGCCCACTTGACCCACTTGTCGAGGACCGCCTTGGCCTGCGCGTTCCCCGTCTGCTGGTAGTACTCGGCGACCCGCTCCATCGACCACGCCTGGAAGCCGAACCACTGGTTGGACGGCGGGTCGTGGTAGACGGGCTGCTGGTCGTAGTACATGCCGTAGAAGGTCGAGGTACCGGCCGGCGGCGTCGCGTACCGGCCCGCCCAGCTGTTCGTCGCGCCGCCCGCGATGGCGCCCTCGGACGACTGCAGCCACTGGTAGAACTCCAGCTGCCGCTGAAGCGACTTCGCCCAGTCCGCCGTACCGGTCGCGGACTTGGGCTCCAGATCGGCGTAGGAGCTGAGCGCGTAGGCCGCCAGCGGGTTCTGGTAGCCGCCGTGCACATGGCTCGACCCGATCCGCCAGGCCCAGCCCGCGCCGGTGTCCGTCGCGCCGCCCCACGCGTAGTACCAGGACAGCAGGTAGTGCGAGGCGTCCTTGCCCGTGCCGGCCGGACACGTCGACGGGCCCACGCAGTTGCCGATCTTCTTGAAGTACTTGTCGTACATCGCGTAGCGCAGGTAGTCCCCCATCTTCGCGGCCTTGCCCACGGTCGCGGAGACGTCAGCGCCCTTGCCCTGCTGCTTGGCCCACACATCGGCCCAGTACGCGGCCTGCACGGCGCGCGCGTCGGCGTCCGGGGCGTCCGTGTACTTCCACTGCTTGGCGTAGGACGAGTCACCGGTGAACAGGTCCAGGTACCCGTTCCGCCCGCCGTACTTGAAGGCGTCACAGGTCGGCTGCGGAACCGTCTCCCACACCGACTCCTGCGCGCCGCGCTGGAAGGTGTTGATGTACGACGGCCCGCTCGCCGTCGGCCCGCCCTCGCAGGTGCCGCCGGGGGTGTCGCCGTAGCCGTAGACGTTGTCGACGTCCTGAAGCCAGTGCATGCCGTACACGTCGTCCGTGCCGTACGTGCTCTTCAGCTCGCCCGCGATCGGGTCCGAACCCACGGACACCGAGGTGTCGAGCTTCGCCGGGTACTCGTTCGGGGTGTCCAGCTCGGGCGCGTAGGTGGCCGGTTTGGACGCGTTGTAGAAGGAGTTGGTGGGCTGGTCGGCGTGGGTGGGGATCATGTACTTCTCCATGAGCGCCCACGCGCCGTTGAACTTGGACCAGTCACCGGTGACCTTGCCGTACATCGCCTGCAGCCACAGAAGGTAGCTGTAGGCCTCCGACGTGGTCTCGTGCCCCTGGTCGGGGGCCTCGACGATCAGTGTCTCCACCGAGTGGTAGGGGATGCCCTGCGGCGAGAAGTAGCCGTTCGCCGGGTTCGTGATCTTCCCGTAGAGGTCCAGGAAGCGGGCGTCGTACGCCTTGGAGGCCGCCAGCTCGGTCACCGTGACCGCCGCCGTGGTGAACCCCGTCGCCGTCGACTCGAAGGACGCCGAGCCGGTGCCGGAGGAGTCGGCGGTGACGGTCACGTTCTGCGCGGTGCTCCAGTTGGACGGCGTGAAGGTCAGCGATGCGCCGCCGGTCACCGACAGACCGGAGTTGCCGCTCGCGCGGGCCGTCGTCACCGTCACGGTGGAGGAGGGCTGCGTCGACAGCTTCACCGCGTAGGTGCCCGACTTGCCCTGCTGGACGCCGAGTTGGGTGGGGGAGGCGACGATCGCGGGACCGGACGCCACCGTGATGCCGACCGGTGTCGACTCCGCGGACGCGCCCAGGCTGTCGTACGCCTTCGCCACCAGGGAGTGACTGCCCACGGACAATCCGGAGGCGGACAGGGTGAACGGCGCGCTGGTGTCGGTGCCGAGCAGGGTCGTGTCGTCGTAGAACTCGACCTTGCTGATGGTCGCGTTGTCGGCGGCCGCCGCCGTCGCCGCGAGCGGGACCGCGGTGCCCTGTGTGTAGACCGCGCCGGCCGAGGGGCTGGTCAGCACGGTGACCGGCGGCTGGTGGGCGCCGGCACAGGTGGTGCCGTTGACCGCGAAGCTCGTGGGGGCGGTGTTGGTGCCGCTGTAGGTGAACTGTGCTCCGGTGGAGACGGCGGCGCCCGCGGCGATCTTCCCGTTGTAGCCGGCGTCCTTCACACTGACCGACTGGCCGGACTGCGACCAGGTGCCGCTCCAGCCGTTGCCGAGCTTCTGGTTGCCGCTGTAGGCGTACGTCAGCGTCCAGCCGTCGATGGTGTCCGAACCGCGGTTGGTGATCGTCAGGTCCGCGGTGAAGCCGGAGCCCCAGTCGTTGGTCTTGTAGTCGACGCTGCACTGAAGTGCCGCCGCCTGTGCGGCGGTTGTGCCGGTGCTGAGCATGGCGACGGGAAGGGCCAGGGCCGCCACGACGGCGGTCCAGAACCGGCGCACGGCTCTGTGTCTCCTGCTGGGGTGCATGTGCTGGTTCCTCCTTGCGGCTCGGAGAAAGTGGGGGAGGAGCAACAAGCCTTGAACCAGTGGGAGCGCTCCCATAGTGAGGACGGGGGTGGGGGCGGTCAAGGTGCTTGAAGAGTCGAAAAGATTCGACGCGTTTCAGCTGAGGGAAAGTCAGGAAAGTCAGTGCCTCCCCTGTCCTTTGCCGTCACTTGGCGCTAGCTTCATGGACACCAGTGGGAGCGATTCCATCAGTCGACGCGTCCGTACCGACGTGCCCGAGCTGCAAGGAGTCGCTCATGCGACACCCCTCGCGTTCAGTACTTCTAGTTGTCGCCGGGGCGGTCGGACTTGTTGGGTTCATGACGATTCCGGTCGTCACGGCGCAGGGAGCCGCGCCCGCCTGCTCGGTGGAGTACTCGGTCACCGGCCAGTGGGACACCGGCTTCCAGGCCGCCGTGACGATCACCAACAACTCGGCGGCCCTGAGCGGTTGGAACCTCGGCTTCGACTTCGCCGGCGGCCAGGAGGTCACCCAGGGCTGGAACGCCAAGTGGTCCCAGTCCGGCACGACCGTGACCGCCGGTAACGAGAGCTACAACGGCTCGCTGGCCACCGGCGCGAGCGTCAGCGCCGGGTTTCTCGCCTCCCGGCCTGCGTCGGGGAGCAACGCCGTACCCACGTCGTTCAAGCTCAACGGGACGACGTGCAACGTCGACGCGGAGCCGTCACCCCCGCCGACCCAGCCGCCCGCGAGCGGTACCGCGCCCGCGCTGCACGTGTCCGGCAACAGGCTCGTGGACGCCTCGGGTGCCACGCGCCGGCTGGTCGGCGTGAACCGGTCCGGCGGTGAGTTCATGTGCGTGCAGGGCCGGGGCATCTGGGACGGTCCGGTGGACGACACCGCGATCAAGGCGATCGCCGGCTGGAAGGCGAACACGGTCCGCATCCCGCTCAACGAGGAGTGCTGGCTGGGGCTCTCCGGCGTCCAGGCGCAGTACGGCGGCACGAACTACGTCAACGCCGTCAAGGACCTGGTGGCCCGCGCCGAGGCGCACGGCCTGACGCCGGTCCTGGACCTGCACTGGACCTACGGCCAGTACACCGGCAACTCGGCGGGCTGCTCCGACGTGCACGCCACCTGCCAGAAGCCGATGCCGGACATGCAGTACACGCCGTCCTTCTGGACCTCGGTGGCGAACACCTTCAAGAACGATTCTGCCGTGATCTTCGACCTGTTCAACGAGCCCTACCCGGACCGCGCCACCTCCACGGCCACCCAGGCGTGGCAGTGCTGGCGGGACGGCGGCACCTGCCCCGGCATCGGCTACCAGGTCGCCGGCATGCAGGACCTCGTCGACGCCGTGCGCGGGACCGGCGCGAAGAACGTCGTCCTGGCCGGCGGGCTCGCGTACTCGAACGACCTGAGCCAGTGGCTGACGTACCGGCCCAGCGACCCGACGGGCGATCTCGTCGCCGCGTACCACGTGTACAACTTCAACTCCTGCGCGAGTGAGAGCTGCTGGAACTCCACCCTCGCCCCGGTCGCGGCCCAAGTCCCGCTCGTGGCCGGGGAGATCGGCGAGAACACCTGCTCGCACTCCTTCGTCGACCAGGTGATGAAGTGGTTCGACGACCGGGGGCTCTCCTACCTCGGCTGGACCTGGAACACCTGGGACTGCTCCTCCGGTCCCTCGCTCATCTCCGACTACGACGGCACACCCACGTCGTACGGCACCGGGCTGCGCGATCACCTGCGCGCCCTCACCCCGTAATTCCCGTCCCGGAGAAGGAGACCCGCACTCATGGTTCTGGCTGCGGGCCGTCTGTGGCTGGTCACCCCGTGTCGGACAGGGCCCGGCGGATGGCGAACTCGACCGGGGAGTAGTCGGCGTCCGGGCGGTTCAGTTCGTACGGGAGTGCCGGCATCAGGGGTGGCTGGGCCATGAAGCGGGGGCGGGTGCCGTGGTGGGGCTGGGCCGCGTGGACCAGGAAGGGGTGGCAGAGGTAGACGTCGCCGGGGAAGCCGGTGGCGTGGGTGACGGGGCGGTGCGCCGAGGCCTCGACCAGCTGCGGTGCGATCTCGAGGCCCGAGACGCCCGTCTCCCCGTACGGCTCCAGCAGGGGCGGGACGTCCAGGTGCGAGCCCACCCGGATGCGGGTCGGGGCATCCGCCTCGGTCACCTCGCTGAACAGGAACAGCATCAGCAGGGCGCGGTCCCGGGAGCGGAGGTTGGTGAAGTACCAGTTCTCCCCTTCCGGGAGGTAGCTTCCCTCGATGTGCCAGCCCGCGTCGTCCGGCTCCTCCTCGTGCGGGAACCGCAGCGGGAAGCTGCCCAGGGAGTAGCGCGGCAGCCAGCGGCCCTCACCCACCAGCAGGTCGAACGCATCATGCAGTACGGGGGAGTTGGCCGCCGCGGCGAACGGGCCCTGGGCCATGCCGCCCACCCACACCACCGGGTCCTTCCAGGTGCCGGGGTCCTGCGGGTCGTACCCCGTCTCCCGCCACAGCAGCCGTGCGCAGTCCTCGGCGACCCGGGGCGGGAACGCCCCCTCGATCCTCACGAACCCGTCCGCGAGGAAGCGCTCCACCAGTACGTCGTCCATCGGGCCATCGTCGGTGAGCCGTCCCGCCATGCGCATCCCAATTTCCTGCCGCCGGATACCGTCGGATGCCGCCGGATTTTGCCGTCACGGCAACTCCGCTTGCCGTCCCGCGGTGCGTCGGCGCACGCTGAGCCGCATCGGACGAGAGGCTGACTTCCATGGCGCACGGACACCACGGCAACCACGAGCACGGCAACCACCAGCCCGGTCGCCACGACCACGGCGACATCGACTGGGCGGAGATGGCCCCGCTGCTGGAGGCCCAGGCGGAGCTGTTCACCTCGCTGTACGAGAGGGCCCTGGCCTGGCTGACCGACAAGCAGACGGAACCGGGGCTGATCGTCGACGCGGGCAGCGGTCCGGGTGTCGTCGCGTGTCTGCTCGCGGAGGCCTTCCCGGGGGCCCGGGTCGTCGCGGTCGACAGCTCCGAGCCGCTGCTGGAGCGGGCCAGGGCGCGGGCGGAACGGCTCGGCGTGGGCGACCGCTTCAGCACGGTCGCCGGTGAACTGCCCGGCGTACTGGAGGAGTTGGACTATCCGGCGGACCTGTTGTGGGCAAGCCGCAGTCTGCATCACCTCGGTGACCAGCGGGCCGCCCTCGCCGCGTTCGCCGAGCGGCTCGCGCCCGGGGGCACGCTGGCGATCATGGAGGGCGGGCTGCCGGCGCGCTTCCTGCCCCGGGACATCGGCATCGGGCGCCCCGGTCTGCAGGCGCGGCTGGACGCGCTGGAGGAGGAGTGGTTCGCCGGGATGCGGGCGAGTCTGCCCGGCACGGTGGCGGAGGCCGAGGACTGGCCGGGCCTGATGACGACGGCGGGCCTGCGCCCCACCGGCAGCCGCACCTTCCTCCTCGACCTCCCGGCTCCCGCCAAGGACCGCGCCCGCGCCTACGTCGCCGCCACCCTCTCCCGCTTCCGCGAGGCCTTCGCCGACCGCCTCGACGCCGACGACCGCGGCACCCTCGACCGCCTCCTCGACCCGGACGACAAGGCAGGCGTCCACCACCGCCCGGACGTCTTCGTCCTGGCGGCCCACACCGTGCACACGGCCGCCCACGCGATGTGAGCCGGCGGTTGGGGGAGCCCCCGCCCAGGGATCGTGGCTCTTGACTTCGAGAGTGCTTCAACTGGTTCACTCCCTTCGTTCGAACGGAACGTCCGTACGGAACACAGGGGGTAACCATGTCCACCAGTACCGCGTCCCGGGTCGCGCTGATCACCGGTGGCGGCAGCGGCATCGGTGCCGCTGTCGCGCGGCGGTTGCTCGACGCCGGGCACCGGGTCGCCGTCACCGGGCGCCGGGAGGAGCGGCTGCGCGCCTTCGCCGCCGAACTCGGTGAGCCGGAGGGCCTGTTGACGGTCGCCGGGAACGCCGCCGAGTGGGACGACGTGCAGGCGGCCGTCGCGGCCACGCTGAAGGAGTTCGGGCGGCTGGACACGGTCGTCGCCAACGCCGGGTACGCCACCCACGACTCGGTCGCGGACGGCGACCCGGCCGGGTGGAGGGACATGGTGCTGACCAACGTGCTCGGCCCCGCGCTCCTCGTCAGGGCGTCCGTCGACGCGCTGAAGGAGACCGGGGGCCGGATCGTCCTGGTCGGCAGCGTGGCCGGTTTCGTGAACACGCCCGGCAACATCTACGGGGCGACCAAGTGGGCGGTGACCGGTCTCGCCGAGAACACCCGGCGCCAGGTCACCGAGTGGGGCGTCGGTGTGACCCTGATCGCTCCGGGCCGGGTGGAGACGCCGTTCTGGGACGAGTACGGCAGCCTGCCGCCGGGCCATCTGCTGACCGCCGAGCAGATCGCCGACTCGGTTCTCTGGGCGATCCGGCAGCCCGAGGGCGTCGACGTCAACACCGTCGTCGTACGGCCGATCGGGCAGCCCAACTGACCCTCCCGCAAGGGACGTCGGGCTGCCCGGGCCGCCCCCTCAGTTGTTGGCGATGAACTGCTTCGCCAACTGCTGGCCCAGCGAGACCGCCGCGCTGTGGCTCTCGATGGGGGATACCTGCGAGTTCTTGAACAGGATGTACGTCACGCCGGAGTCGGCCCCGCCGGTCGCCGGGTCGGGGTCGATGCCGAGCGCCTTCGCGGTGGCGTACGAGGCCTCACCGATGATCTTCGTGGGACCGGTGTCGCCGACGACGGCGTACTCGACCTTGTTGTTGTAGATCACGGCGACCACACCGCCGCCCTTGATGCCGTAGCTGGAGTACTTCCAGATGCTGCTGGAGCTGGGCACCACGATGTAGGGCAGCGACTCGGCCTTCAGCGGCTTGCCGTTCGACTGGTGGAAGGCCGTGTCGTCCTGGTACCAGGGGTCGCGGTCCTCGTTGCAGTTCGTGGTCCGCTGGCCGTCGCAGTCGATGTCCATGTCGGCCTTCCAGAACACGGCGCCGTTCTTGCCGCACACCGGGATGGTGGCCGAGGTCTCGTCGTCGGTCTTGTACTTGCCGTTGGAGATCTGGGAACAGGACGTCACCTTGGCGAGCAGGTCGGCCGCGCTGACCGAGCCCTCCTGGGCGGACGTCGGGTGGACGGCGCCGGAAGCGTTCGCGGGGAGCACTCCGGCGGCGAGCAGGGCGGCCCCGGAGGCCGCGGCGAGGGTCAGTGTTCGGATGCGCACTGTGGGGAGACCCTTCTGTTAGGAAACTTTCCTGACCGGGTTGGCGTACAAGGTGGACCCGCGAGCATGCCCGCGTCAACCCCATGAACGGCCCTGTCCGGGTGTGCGGTTGGGGCTGGAGCGGAAAGCGCCAGCTCACCGCGGGGAAGCCGGTCCCGCGTAGATGGCCGGTACACGGGTACTCGGGGCGACCGCCCCGCCGCGTACCCGTCGTGAGGAGGCCGCCGGGTGGCCCGTACCGACCTCGCCCCGCAGCGCCGACGTCCCGCCCGGGCCTTCGGCGGCCCGGGCTGGGGCCAGGCGGCCGGCGCGCTGTCGCTGTCCCTGTCGCCGGTCTTCATCGAGCTGTCCGGCGCGGACGCGGGCACGGCCTCCGCGTACCGCTGTCTGCTCGCCCTGCCCGTCCTGGCGCTGCTGGCCCTGCCCGAGTTCCGCCGTGAGGGCCGGCCACCGCGCCGCCAGCTGCTCTACGGCGTCGCGGGCGGCGCGCTGTTCGCCGTGGACGCCCTGCTGTGGGCCAGGTCGATCACCGAGGTGGGCGCCGGGCTGTCCACCGTGCTGGTCAACGTGCAGGTCGTCCTGGTGCCGCTGCTGGCCTGGGCGGTGGACCGGGAGCACATCCCCCGCCGCTTCCTGCTCTGGCTCCCGGCGATGATCGCCGGGGTCGTGCTGACCGGCGGGCTCCTCGAGCACGGAGCGAGCGGCAGCGACCCCGTCGCGGGCACCGTCCACGCGGTCCTCGCCGCCCTGAGCTACTCCGGCTTCCTGTTCCTGCTGCGCCGCGGCGGCTTCCACGGACATGTCCGTACGACGTACACGGTGGTGATCCTGTCCGCGACCGTCGTCTCCGCGCTCGGTGGCGCCGCCTGGGGCGCCCTCGACCTCACCCCGCCCTGGCACACCCTGGGCTGGCTCGCCCTGGTCGCGCTGAGCAGCCAGATCGTCGGCTGGCTCCTGGTCGCCCTCAACTCGCCCCGCCTGCCCAGCCACACCGGCGCGGTCCTGCTGCTGCTCACCCCCGTCGGGGCGGTGCTGCTGGGCGCCTGGATCCTGGGGGAGCGACCGACGCTCGCGCAATGGGGCGGGTGTGTGCTGATCCTGGTGAGCGCGTACGTCACCGTGGCAGGCCGCCGTACGCACCCGCGCGACGACGGGTCCGCCGAGTCGCCCTGATTGCAGCGTTCCCCGCACAGGAGAAGACTGGTCATATCGAACATTCCGTACAGCGCTCGGCTTCGGGAGGCGAGGGGCATGTTCGTTCGCACGGTGTACGTGACCGGGGATCCCGCGCAGGTCGACACGGCCATCAGGGCGCTGAACTCGCAGGGGAGGGACCTGCTGGAGGAGCGTCCCGGCTACCGCGGGTCGGGCGTCTTCGTGGACCGGGAGCTCGGCAAGCTGCTCGCGGTGAGCTGGTGGCAGACCGAGGAGGCCCGGCGCAACAGCGACGAGGTCATGCGGGAGCGGCGCGGATCGCTGCTGGAGCCGTTCGCGGCGACGACCGCGGTCGACAACTACGAGGCCCTGGTCTTCCACCAGGTCCGGCAGCCCGCGCAGGGCGGCGGACTGCGGCTCACCCGGCTGGAGTTGGACCCCACGGACGCCGATCTGCTCGCCGACACCTTCCGGGCGTCGGTGGTGCCCCGGCTGGAGACGCTGCCCGGGCTGGCCCGGGCGTCCCTGCTCGTCGACCGGCAGCGCGGACGCGGCCTGGTCGGCGCCCTGTTCACCGACCGAGGCTCCCTCGTCGCCTCCCGCGCGGCCCAGGCGGCGGCCCGGCACGAGGGCGCGGCCAAGGCGCATGTGACGGTGACCGGACTGGAGGAGTTCGAGATCGTCTTCACCGACGTGCGGGGCGCCTGAGGCTCCGCCGTCCCCATCTGAATTCCCATCTGAACTCGCGGCTGCCGCAAAGGGTTCGACCGGGCGCGAACCCGTCATCCTGGACATGTTCTGTTCGGGGGAACGGGGGCGCTCATGGACCGTTACGTCAACGAAGGCACCGACGGCTGGACCGAGTTGCGGGTCCACGGCGTGGGAGGAACCTCGCCGGAGTCGGAACTCGGGCATCCCGCGGTGCTGCGGGTGGCCGGGGACCGGCAGGCCGGCTTCTACCGGCGGGTCTGGGACAGCCGCCGGGGCACGGACGATCCGCCGGGGTTCCGGCGTGAAGGCTACTCGTGGGGCGGGCTGACCTCGGGCGACAACAAGCGGGCCCTGTGGCTGCTCCTGCTGCCGTTCATGCTGCTCAACATGGCCTTCTACATGGACCCGGGGCACTCCGCCGAGCGGCGACGGCGCTCGGTGGAGGCGCGGATCGTGGCCCAGCGGCTGCTCGCGCTGTCCCTCACCGGGACCGCCGTACTGGCCGCGACCTCGGTCTCGATGGACCTGGTCGGATGGCAGTGCGGGGCAGCGGGGGCGGGCGGCCCGCACTGCGCGAACGGCGGTGTGGTGTGGCTGAACTGGATACGGTACGGATGGCTCGCCGGGACCGGACGCCATCTCGCCGTCGCCGCCCTGCTTCCGCTGGCCGTCATCGGGCTGCTCTGGTACCTGGCGCACACCACGTGGGCGCGGTTCGAGAAGCGGCCCGTGCCGCAGAGCGTGCAACAACCCGACAACCGGACCCTGCTGGAGAACCGGCAGCTGTGGAACGGGAACGCGGCCGTGCGCAGGCTGCGTCTGCTGCATGTCGCGGGAGCGACCGCGCTGGTGGGTGTGCTGCTGCTCGCGCCCCTGCCGCCCGGCCGTGACCTCACCCGCCTGTGGCACGGCTCCGGCTGGGGTACGACACCGCTGGGCGACGCGCGCAACGCCGTACTGCTGGCGCTGCTGGTGCTGCTGGCCTGGGTGGTCCTGCGGGTCGCGCTGCCGCGTACGGGGAAGCGGGAACAGCCCACGGTGGGCGAGCCGTTGAGGCGCTACCGGGACGGGTACACGCTGCTGCCGCTCGCCGCGTCACTGCTGACGGCGGGTGCCGTGGTGGTGGCCTTGTGGCGCGACGAGCCGCTCGGGCCCGCTCCCGCCGAACTGCCGTGGCAGGTGGGGGCGACCCAGTGGGTGCTGGGCGCGCAGGGAGCGCTGCTGGCGGTCCTGTTCCTCACCCATGTCCCGGGGATGGTCGGGGCGTTGCGCGGGCGGAGGGGCGAGGACCGCGAGGCCGGCTTCGGCAACCCGGACTTCCCGCGCCCGGCGTGGGGCGGGCTGACCATGAGCGGGGTCGCCCTGCTCGCCACCTCGCTGGCGACGGCTCTGTCGGCCGGTCTGACCCTGCGCGTCGCCGAGATCCTGGGCGCTCCCGCGGTGCCGGGACAGACCCAGCACCCCGGCGGCCAGCGGCTGTTGGTCGTACCGACCGCGTACTACTGGGCGGCCGCGGTCGGGCTCGCGAGCACGGCGGCCGCCGTGGCGCTGGCGGGGATCGCCTGGGCGGGGATCCGGCGCGGCCGTGGAGCGTCCGCGCAGAGGGTCGCCGACGCCTATCCCGAGGCGGAGGTGGGCCAGGACGAGCAAGGGGTGCGGTGCACACGGATCGCCGCGAGCTGGGACCTGGCCGGACGGCTCGACGGGGCCGCGCAGTCGGTCCTCGGGCGGCTGCTGGCGACGGTGGCCCTGATCACCGTGGCGGGCGCCGTCCTCGGTCCGGTCCTGGGCGTGCGCCTGGTCACCGAGGGGCCGCGCTGGTTCCTGACCCTGGCGAACCTCGTGCTCACCGGCCTGGTCGCGGCCATCCTGTGGGCCGGCCGGCAGGCCTACCGCAGTGAGCGCTTCCGCCGCACGGTCGGTGTGCTGTGGGACATCGGAACCTTCTGGCCCCGCGCCACCCACCCCTTCGCCCCGCCCTGCTACGCCGAGCGCACGGTTCCCGATCTGCTGGAGCGACTGGAGTACCTCACTCCTGCCGCAGGGGACCCGGCGAAGGACGGACGGGTGGTCTTCTCCTGCCATTCGCAGGGCTGTGTCATCGGGACGGCCGTGCTGCTGCAGGCCAGGACTCCGGCGAGCGAGAGGACCGCGCTCCTCAGCTACGGCAACCCGGCGACCCGGCTGTACGTGCGGTTCTTCCCGGCCTACTTCGACGTCCGCACGCTGCGGCGGCTGGGCGAACTCCTGACGGACAACGGGCGTTGGCGCTGGAACAACCTCTACCGTCCCAGCGACCCGATCGGCGGCTGGGTCATCGTGGACGACCCCCTGCCGCCCCATGCGGCCGCCCGGCCGAGGGCGACGGCGGGCTGCCTGCCCGGCGCGCCGGACCGGCAGTTGCTGGATCCCTGCAGCTTCGGCCTGCGGCCCGGCGACTCCTGCTACGAGGAGCCGCTCGGGCACTCCGACTACTTCGCCGACCAGGCGTACGGCGACATCGTCCTGGCCTGGCGGAACTCCACGGCCCAGCAGCCGGTTCCGGGCCCGGCCCCGGCTGCCCGGCCCGTGGTGCGGGAGGAGCCCCCGCGGGTGAGTGCCGTCAGGCCGTGGTGGCCGTGGCAGCGGCTCAGGCCATATTGAACGACGACGGGTCCGGCCCCAACCGCCGGTCCTCGTTCAGGGCGCTGATCGCCGCGAGGTCCTCGGTGTCCAGGCTGAAGTCGAAGACCTCGATGTTCTCCCGGATCCGGGACGGCGTCACGGACTTGGGGATCACGATGTTGCCGAGCTGGAGGTGCCAGCGCAGCACGACCTGGGCCGGGGTGCGCCCGTGCTTCTGGGCGATGGCGACGATCGCCGGGACCTCCAGCAGGCCCTTGCCCTGACCGAGCGGGGACCAGGCCTCGGTGGCGATGCCCTGCTCCGCGTGGAACTCCCGGGCCGCGCGCTGCTGCAGATGCGGGTGCAGCTCGATCTGGTCGACCGCCGGGATGACGGACGTCTCGTCGATCAGCCGCCGCAGGTGCTCGGGCTCGAAGTTGGAGACACCGATCGCGCGGACGCGTCCGTCGGCGTGCAGCTTCTCGAACGCCTTGTAGGTGTCGACGTACTTGTCGCGGGCCGGCGTCGGCCAGTGGATCAGGTACAGGTCGAGGTAGTCCAGGCCGAGCTTCTCCAGCGACGCGTCGAAGGCGCGCAGCGTGGCGTCGTACCCGTGCTCGGAGTTCCAGAGCTTGGTGGTGACGAAGATTTCCTCGCGGGGGACGCCGGACGCGGCGATGGCCTTGCCGGTGCCCTCCTCGTTGCCGTAGATCGCCGCTGTGTCGATGCTGCGGTACCCGGCCTCCAGCGCGGTGGCGACGGCCTGCTCCGCCTCGTCGTCCGGCACCTGCCAGACGCCGAAGCCCAGCTGGGGCATCTCCACGCCGTTGTTCAGGATGATCGGGGGGACCTTGCTGCTCACGAGCTCTTGATCCTTCGGTTGTCGTCAGGTGGTACTCCCATCGTCAACGATCACGAGCCGCGATGCATTCCTGACCGGAGAATCCGTCCGAACTGACCGATGAGTCAGTGCCGGAAGCCGAGATTGGCTGGAAATGGATCCGACCTCTGCGGTCCGGACCATTGACCGCTGAACCTCCGGACCGCAACTCTGGATCGCGCCAACGAACGAGTCCCTGAACGCGATCCATGAATGTGAACAGTTGGTTCGGTTTTCCTCCGATGTTTCCGGGTCTCCCCGTCCGATCGAGAGGGAGGAACATGAGACGCCGTCGCCTGCGAACGGCACTGACCGGGCTGGTCCTCGCCAGTGCGGCCCTGACCACCCTGCCCGCGGCCGCACCCGCGCCGACCGCCCCCACCGGCCCAGCGGCCCTCCGCCCGGCCGCCGCCCGCGACTGGTCCACGGCCGTCGTCGACTCCACCATGGCCCGCTACACGCCGAGCTCCATCGGCGGCTGGTCGTACCCCGTCGGCCTCTACCTCTACGGCCAGTACCTCACCTACCGGCGCACCCACGACGCCCGCTACCTCACCTACATCAAGAGCTATGTCGACCGGTTCGTGAAGAGCGACGGCTCCATCGACCAGTCCTTCAACAACCTGGACAGCATGCAGGCCGGCCGGCTCCTGGTGATCCTGCACCACGAGACCGGACAGGACCGCTACCGCAAGGCGGCCAAGAAGATCCGCGACCGCCTGAACACCTACCCGCGCACCGCCGACGGCGGTTTCTGGCACGCGAACACCTCCAGCCGGGCCCATCAACTCTGGGCGGACGGCGTCTACATGGTGAACCCGTTCCTCGTCGAGTACGGCAAGGAGTTCGGCGACAGCGCGTACACCGACGACGAGGCGGCCAAGCAGCTGTACGTCTACGGCAGCCATCTGCAGGTCGCGAACGGGCTGCTGAGGCACGCCTACGACGAGTCCAAGAGCGCGAGTTGGGCCGATCCGCAGACGGGGCTCGCCCCCGAGCACTGGTGCCGGGCCGTCGGCTGGTACTCCATGGCGATCGTCAACGTCCTGGACGCCGTTCCGGCGAACCAGTCCCGCCGTCCCCAACTGCTCACCATCTTCCGCAAGCTGGCCGCGGGGCTGGAGAAGTACCAGGACCCGGCCACCGGGCGCTGGTTCCAGGTGATGGACAAGGGCAGCCGGTCCGACGACTGGACCGAGACCTCCTGCTCCAGCATGTTCACCTACGCCCTCTCCCGGGGCGTTCAGCAGGGCTACCTCGACCCGCACTACGCCGCCGTCGCGCAGCGCGGCTACCAGGGCGTGCTGGCGAAGCTCTCGGTCGGCTCCGACGGCCGCACCAACCTCGCCGACATCTCCATCGGCACCAACGTCGGCGACTACGCGTACTACATCGCCCGTGACCGGGCCACCAACGACTTCCACGGTCTGGGCGCCTTCCTGATCATGAACGAACAACTGCGAGGTGAGTAGTGTCATGAGCACGTCCAGAAGGGCGCTGCTGGGTGCGGCGGTCGCGGGTGCGGCCGGGGCGACGCTGGGGCTGCCCGCCACCGCCCACGCCGCCTCCTGGCAGCAGAAGTGGGCTCCTTCGGCGAGCGGCGACGGCCTCGGCGCCTTCGAGACGATCGAGGACGACCGCGCCGACTCGCACCCCGCCGGGCATCCGCACATCTTCGCCACCGGCAACAACTGGCGGTTCAACATGCACATGGTGGACCGGGACACCTCGACGGACCGCCAGCGCCAGGAGGTCACGGGTCTGCGCACGAGCTCCAGCAGCTACCTCAAGTGGAACGAGGGCCAGACCTGGCGGGTCACCTACTCGATGTACATCCCGAGCTCGCTGAAGGCGACCACCACCTTCACCCACATCATGCAGATGAAGCAGC
This sequence comes from Streptomyces sp. NPDC002144, assembly GCF_053593695.1. Lineage (NCBI taxonomy): Bacteria > Bacillati > Actinomycetota > Actinomycetes > Kitasatosporales > Streptomycetaceae > Streptomyces > Streptomyces sp. NPDC002144. The sequence goes on along the minus strand of NZ_JBSFDB010000006.1, from coordinate 86,520 downwards.
CCGGCGCCGGTTCCTCCCCGATCGTCACGCAGTCGCTGCGCCGGGTGAGCGGCAAGCAGACCATCGAGCTGACCCTGCCCATCTCCGGCACCCTCATCGGCCGCACGGATCTCGACCCGCTGCACGACAACTGGACCGACGTCGACTTCCAGATCAAGGTCGGCAACGGCTCGGCGGGCTCCGTCCGCTGGATCCTCAAGTCCGGCGGCACGACCGTCATCGACAAGTCGAAGACCGGCGTCGACACCTTCCTGGCCGACCGCGTGCGCCCGAAATGGGGCATCTACCGCTCCCTCGGCGACACCTCCGGGTCCCTGCAGGACACCTACCTCCTGCTCACCAACCTCCGGGGCTACCAACTCGTGTGAGGAGCCGTCACATGAAACCCCCCACCGGTCCGGGCCGCCGAGCGGCGGCCGTCATCCTCTTCGTGGTGGCCGTGGTCCTCGGCCTCACCCACCCCGCGGCCCTCGCCGCCCCGGCCGGCGCCCCGCGCGCCGCCGCCGAGTACAACGTGCGGGACTACGGCGCCAAGGGCGACGGCTCCAGCAACGACAGCGCGGCCATCGACAAGGCGATCACGGCCGCGAACGCGGCCGGCGGCGGCACCGTCCGCTTCCCCTCCGGGACCTACAAGTCCAAGAACACCCTCCACATGAAGAGCCATGTGACGCTCCAGCTCGACAAGGGCGCCACTCTCCAGGGCTCCAGCGCCGACACCTACGACAAGGCCGAGTCCAACCCGTACGACTCCTACCAGGACTACGGCCACAGCCACTTCCACGACGCGATGATCTACGGCGACAAGCTGACCGACATCGGCTTCGTGGGCCAGGGCGTCATCGACGGCGCGGGCAACCTGATCACCGGCAACCCGAAGTCCGGCGAGGCCGACAAGATCATCTCGCTGACCCGGTGCGACGGGCTCAGGATCGGCGACGGTCTCACGCTGCGCCGGGGCGGTCACTTCGCGGCCCTCATCAACGGCTGCACCAACGTGACCTCCGACCACCTGACGATCGACACCGCGAGCGACCGCGACGGCTGGAACGTCATCTCCACCACCAACGCGACGATCACCAACGCCACCATCCACGCCAACGACGACGCCCTGGTCTTCAAGAGCGACTACGCGCTCGGCGCCAAGCTGCCCAACGGGCATGTGCGGGTGAGCGATTCGACCCTCGGGGCCAAGTGCTGCAACGCCCTGATGTTCGGCTCCGAGACCTGCGGCGACTTCTCGGACTACCAGTTCGAGAACATCCGTATCGACGGCGCCGACAAGTCCGGCCTGGGCATGGTCTCGATGGACGGCTCGAAGATCTCCGACGTCCACTACCGCGACATCACGATGACCAACGTCCACTCGCCGATCATGCAGAAGATCGGCACCCGCAAACGCTGCGGCAACAGTCCCGGTGTCGGATCGATCAGCAACGTCACGTACGACAACATCACGGCGACCGGCAGCAGCCCGTCCTTCAGCCCGACCCTGTGGGGCGAGTCCGGGCACCGCATCAACGGCGTGACCTTCACCAACGTCAACATCACGGTCCCCGGCGGCAACGGCACCATGTCCACCGGCGTGCCCAGCAACGACTCGACCGACTACAACCCCAAGAGCATCGGCACCCGCCCCGCCTACGGCTGGTACCTGCACAACGCCGACAACGTGCAGTTCACCGACAGCTCGGTCAAATTCGCCTCGAACGACGGCCGGCCCGCGTTCATCGCCAACGCGGCCAGCGGCATCCGGCTCACCCGGTTCACCGCGCAGAAGGGCAGCAACTCGCCCTTCGACGTGGGCTTCCAGAACGTCATCGGCGGCTGCCTGACGGACAGTCACAACACCTCCGGCGGCGCCCTGCGCGTCTCGGGCAGCCAGGACTGCGGCAGTAGCGCGGCGGTGAAGCCGCTCGACCTGGAGAACCCCCGCCAGGACTTCCTCCGCGCCTCCGTCGGCGGTCTGTTCCTGCACTGGGGCCTGCGCACCGCACCGGCCCACACCAGCTGCACCGCCTGGGAGAACGACGTCACGAGCGGAGGCTGGAGCCCCGACTACTGGGTGAACGAGGCGCAGAAGCTGCACACCCAGTACCTGGTCCTCGCCACCTTCCACAGCCGCCTCGGCTACGCCCGCCCCTGGCCGTCCAAGATCCCCGGCTCCTGCTCCACCAAGCGGGACTTCCTCGGCGAGCTGATCACGGCCGCCAAGGCCAAGGGCCTGAAGGTCATCCTCTACATGACCAACGACCCCCAGTGGCACGACGAGGGCGGCCACGAGTGGCTCGACTCGTCCGCGTACTCCGCCTACAAGGGCAAGAACGTCGACCTGACCACCAACGGCGGCTTCGGGCAGTTCAGTTACGACAACTTCTTCGAGGTCATGGACCGCTACCCCGACCTCGGCGGCTTCTGGATCGACAACGACAACTCCTACTGGGAGAGCCACGACCTCTACCAGCAGATCTACGACAAGCGCCCGAACTACACGCTCAGCAACAACAACGAAGATACGCCGATCATGGACATGATCAGCAATGAGCAGAAGACGGGCATGACCCCGGCCTACGACTACCCGCAGGCCGTCTACACCGCCCAACCCCGCCTGACCGAGGCCGACTTCAAGCTGCCCTCGACCGGTGCGTGGTGGTACGACGGCTCCAACCCCTCCGTCGACCGCGCGCTCACCCTCGGCCGCCTCATCACCAACGCCGGCTCCTCGGTGAAGGCGCTGATGGCCGAGACGGCCCAGGTCAACGGCAAGTTCCCGGCGAACCAGGCATCCTTCAACACCTTCGCCGACTCCTACCTCGACCCCATCTGGGAGTCCCTGCACGGCACCGAGGGCGGCGGCTACATGTACGGCGGCCTCAAGCCCGGCTCCTGGAACGACGGCGCGTACGGGGTGACGACCATCGCCAAGGACGACGCGAACCGGCAGTACATCCACGTCCTGACCCCGCCCAGCACCAGCACCCTGCGCGTGCGGGACAACGGCTACCGCATCGCCTCCGTCACCAACCTCCGCACGGGCGCCGCGGTTTCGTGGTCGCAGTCCGGCGGCGTGCTCACCCTGAGCGGGCTCGGCACCTGGGACCCGTACGACACGGTCTTCAAGGTCACCACGGCCGGCCGCCAGGGCATCCTCACCGGCGTCAAGGTCAGCGCGAGCGCCTCCGCGAGCGGGCACGGCGCGTCGGCGGCCGGCGACGGCGACTACCTCACCTACTGGGACAACAACAAGACCCTCCCCGTGAACCTCACCTTCGACCTCGGCTCGGCCAAGAAGGTGCAGTACATCGGGCTCAACCAGCGCGAGGACTCCGTGGCCTACGCCCGATCGAGCACCGAGCAGTCCGCGCGGATCAAGGACTACAAGGTGTTCCTGAGCAACGACGGCTCGACCTGGGGCAGCGCGGTCAAGTCCGGCCAGCTGCCGAGCCGCCGCGGCATCCAGGGCATCGACCTGACCGCCGCCAACGCCCGCTACGTCCGGCTCGAGGTCGACACCACCTGGGCCGCCTCCAGCGACACGACCCGCTACAAGCGACTGCGGGTCGACGAGGCGTGGATCGGAACGTCGTACGCCACACCCGCGAACGGGGGACAGTCATGATCCGTGTCAGATCGCTCACGGCCGCGGCGGCGGGCCTGCTGCTCGCCGCGGCGGTGCCGCTCGTGGGCACCGCCCACCCGGCGGCCGCCTCCGACAACGGCCAGTCCGTCCGGCCCGCCATGGGCTGGTCCAGCTGGAGCTTCGTGCGCCGCACGCCGACCGAGGCGAAGATCAAGGCGCAGGCCGACGCGCTGGTCTCCAGTGGCCTGAAGGACCACGGCTTCGTCTACGTCAACCTCGACGACTTCTGGCAGAAGTGCGACAGCAACGGCTTCACCGTCGACGGCTACGGCCGCTGGGCCGTCGACACCGCCAAGTTCCCGGACGGCATCAAGGGGGTGGCCGACTACGTCCACTCCAAGGGTCTGAAGTTCGGCTTCTACGTCACCCCCGGCATCGCGAAGAACGCCGTCACCAAGAACACGCCGATCGAGGGGACCTCGTACCACGCGAAGGACATCGCGGACACCTCCAGGACCGAGAAGAACTACAACTGCAAGAACATGTACTACATCGACTACTCCAAGCCGGGCGCGCAGGAGTTCGTCAACTCCTGGGCCAAGCAGTTCGCGTCCTGGGGGGTCGACTACCTGAAGATCGACGGGGTGGGCAGCGCCGACATCCCCGACGTCCAGGCCTGGGACAAGGCGCTGCGGGCCAGCGGACGGCCCATCAACTTCGCCCTGTCCAACAACCTGCCGATAGCGGACGCCTCCACCTGGCGGAAACTGGCGAACAGCTGGCGCACCCAGGGGGATGTCGAGTGCTACTGCGGGCCGGGGAGCAACGGCAGCGGCTATCCGCTGACCGACTGGTCCCACGTCTCCAAGCGGTTCGACTCGGCCGCCTCCTGGCAGCCGTACGCCGGACCCGGCGGCTGGAACGACCTGGACTCGCTGGAGATCGGCAACGGCGACCAGGTGGGTCTGACGGCGGACCAGCGCCGCTCGCACTTCACGCTGTGGTCCATGGCGGCGGCCCCGCTGCTGCTCGGCACCGACCTCACCCAACTCGACTCCGTCGACAAGGCGATGCTGACCAACGACCGGCTGATCGGCGTCGACCAGGACGGCGTCGCCGCGAAGCGGATCGTGAACAGCGGTGTCAAACAGGTCTGGAGCAAGAAGGAGAGCGACGGACAGTACGTCGTGGCCCTGTTCAACACCGGGACCTCGGGCAACGCGACGGTGAGCGTGAACTGGTCGCAGGTCGGCTTCAGCGGCTCGGGTGACGTGACCGACCTCTGGTCCGGATCCCACAAGGGCGTGATCGCCGACTCCTACAGCGCGACCCTGCGTCCGGGCGAGACCCGGCTCATCCGGGTCAAACCCGTCAACTCCCTGAAGGCGGCGGCCGCTTCGCCCGGTTTCGCCGTGGCCCCGTACGAGTACCTCGGCTGGGGCAACCCCCAGAACCCCACGTCGGTGATGTCCGCGACCGGCGTCAAGTGGTTCACTCTCGCCTTCATCCTCTCCGACGGCACCTGCAACCCGAAGTGGGACGGCTCCCGCCCGCTGACCGGAGGCAGCGACCAGTCGGCGATCAACGCGATCAGAGGCGCGGGCGGTGACGTCGTCGTCTCCGTCGGCGGCTGGAGCGGGAACAAGCTCGGCGAGAAGTGCTCCAGCGCCTCCGCGCTCGCCGGCGCCTACCAGAAGGTGATCAACGCCTACAAGTTGAAAGCGCTCGACATCGACATCGAGAACACCGAGTGGTCCAACGCGACCGTGCGGCAGCGGGTGGTCGACGCGCTGAAGACGGTGAAGGCGAACAACCCGGGCCTGAAGACCGTCATCACCTTCGGCACCACCTCCAGCGGCCCCGACTCCACCGGCGTCGACATGATCAAGCGGGCCGCCAACTCCGGTCTGGCGAACGACGTCTGGTGCATCATGCCGTTCGACTTCGGCGGCGGCACCACGAACATGGGCAGCCTCACCACCAAGGCCATGGAAGGACTCAAGGCCCAGGTGAAGTCGGCCTACGGCTACAGCGACGCCACCGCCTACACCCACATCGGGCTGTCGTCGATGAACGGCAAGACCGACGACTCCGGTGAGCGCGTGCGGGTGGCCGACTTCAAGACCATGCTCGCCTACGCCCAGCAGCACCACATCGGACGGCTCACCTACTGGGCCGTCAACCGCGACCGGGCCTGCGGCTCGGGCACCGACGGCGACGCCTGCAGCGGCGTGACACAGCAGCCGTACGACTACCTCAAGGTCTTCACCCAGTACACGGGCTGAGGGGAACATCCGTGAACATCAGAAGAGTTCTGCCGTACGGCGTCGTGGCGGCCCTGGCGCTGCCGCTCGCCGGCCTCGGCCAGGGCACCGCCCTGGCCGCCACCGACTACCAGGCCGAGGACGCCCAGATCTCGCAGGGCACCGTGGCCACCAACCACACCGGGTACACCGGCACCGGCTTCGTCGACTACACCAACGTCAAGGGCTCCTACGTGGAGTTCACGGTGAGCGCGGCCTCCGCCGGCACCTCCGCCCTCACCCTGCGCTACGCCAACGGGACCTCCACCGACCGGCCGATGGACATCTCCGTGGGCGGCACGGTCGTCGCCTCCGGGGTGTCCTTCCCGGCCACCGCCGACTGGAACACCTGGGTCACCAAGACCGTCAACGTCCCGCTGACCGCGGGCACCGACAAGATCCGGGCCACCGCCACCACCGCCAACGGCGGCCCCAACCTCGACCGGATCAGCCTCGGCACGGCCGCCGACACCCAGGCCCCGACCCGTCCCGGACAGCCCAGCTGCTCGGACATCGGCGAGGACTCCCTCACCCTGGCCTGGGGGGCGTCCACGGACAACGTGGGGGTGAGCGCGTACGACATCTACGAGCACGGCAACAAGATCAGTGAGGCGCCGGGGAGTTCGACCTCCAAGGCGCTGACCGGGCTCACCCCCAACACCGACTACAACCTCACGGTGATCGCCCGTGACGCGGCGGGCAACACCTCGCCCGCCAGCCCGGTCGTCGACTGCACCACCAGGCCCAGCTCCGACACCACCCCGCCGAGCAAGCCGGGCACGCTGTCCGCGAGCAATGTCACCGCCAACAGCGCCGACCTCAAGTGGGGCGCCTCGACCGACGACAAGGCGGTCGTCGCCTACGACGTGCGCAGCGACACCACCGTCTACGACACGGTCACCAGCGGCACGTCGACCACGCTCACCGGGCTCGCCTGCAACAGCCCCTACAGCCTGAACGTCGTCGCCCGGGACGCGGCCGGCAACGTCTCCGAGGCCAGCAACACCGTCACCTTCACCACGAAGGCGTGCGCGACCGACGGCGGCGTCCCGTCCTCGATCGCGACGCTCTCCAGCGGCTGGACCATCCCCTGGGGCACCTACTGGATGCCCGACGGCAAGACCGCCCTGGTCACCGAGCGGGACGACTTCAAGGTCTGGAAGGTCACCAAGGACGGCACGAAGACCCAGGTCGGCACCGTTCCGAACGCCGTCACCACCAACGGCGAGGGCGGACTGCTCGGCGTCGCCGTCGACCCCAAGTGGGACACCAACCACTACGTCTACTTCATGCACACCGCATCCGAGGGCAACCGGGTCGTGCGCATGACGTACGACGGCACCAAGCTCAGCGACTACAAGATCCTGCTCCAGGGCATCAAGAAGAACCGCTACCACAACGGCGGACGGCTCCTCTTCGGCCCCGACGGCTATCTCTACGTCTCAACCGGAGAGGCCCAGACGCCCGACCTGGCGCAGGACAAGAACTCCCTCAACGGCAAGATCCTGCGCATGACGACCGACGGCAAGCCGGCCCCCGGCAACCCGTTCGGCAACTACGTCTACAGCCTCGGCCACCGCAACCCGCAGGGCCTCGCCTTCGACCGCAACGGCCGGTTGTGGGAGGCGGAGTTCGGCAACAGCTCCAAGGACGAGCTGAACCTGATCAAGCCGGGCGCCAACTACGGCTGGCCGACCTGCGAGGGCAACTGCAGCGTCTCCGGGATGACCAACCCCAAGGCCACCTGGAACGTCTCGGAGGCGTCCCCGAGCGGTATCGCCATCGTGCGCAACGTCGTCTACATGGCGTCCCTGCGCGGTGAACGGCTGTGGCGGATCCCGATCAACGGCGACAACGAGAGCGTCGGCACGCCCACCGCGTACTACGTGGGCACCTATGGCCGGCTGCGGACGGTCACCAAGGTTCCCGGCGCCGACCAGTTGTGGCTGTCGACCACCAACAGCGACAACAACGGCAACCAGCCCGACGGGTCTGACAAGATCTTCCGGGTGAACATCAGCTAGTCACGCCTGGTAGAGCGCCTCGACCTCGCCCGCATAGGCGTTCTCGATGGCCTTGCGCTTCAGCTTCAGCGAGGGGGTCAGCAGACCGTGCTCCTCGGTGAAGGGCTGGGCCAGGATACGGAAGGTACGGATCGACTCGGCCTGTGAGACCAGGGTGTTGGCGGCGACCACCGCCCGGCGCACCTCGGTCTCCAGGTCCGGGTCGCGCACCAGCTGCTGCGGCGGCATCTGCGGCTTGCCGCGCATCGTCAGCCAGTGCTCCACGGCCTCGTGGTCGAGGGTGACGAGCGCGGCGATGTACGGCCGGTCGTTGCCGACGACGATGCACTGGCTGACCAGCGGATGGTCACGCACCCGCTCCTCCAGCACCCCGGGGGAGACGCTCTTGCCGCCGGAGGTCACCAGGATCTCTTTCTTGCGGCCGGTGATGGTGAGATAGCCGTCGTCGTCCAGGGAGCCCAGGTCGCCGGTGGCGAGCCAGCCGTCGTGCAGGGTCTCGTCGGTGGCCTTCTGGTTGTTGAGGTAGCCCTGGAAGATGTTCGCGCCGTGCAGCCAGATCTCGCCGTCGTCGGCGATGTGCACGGTCATGCCGGGGATGGGCTGGCCGACCGTGCCGTAGCGGGTGCGGTCGGGCGGGTTGGCGGTCGCGGCGGCCGTCGACTCGGTCAGGCCGTAGCCCTCGTAGACCGGCACGCCCGCGCCCGCGAAGAACAGGCCGAGGCGCCGGTCCATCGCCGAACCGCCGGACATGGCGTTGCGGATGCGGCCGCCCATCGCGGCCCGCACCTTGGAGTAGACGAGCTTGTCGAAGAGCTGGTGCTGCATCCTGAGGCCCGCCGAGGGACCCGGTCCGATGCCCCAGGCCTTCGCCTCGACGGCGTCGGCGTACTTCACCGCGATGTCGACCGCCTTCTCGAACGGCCCCGCCTTGCCCTCCTTCTCCGCCTTGCGCCGGGCCGAGTTGAACACCTTCTCGAAGATGTACGGCACCGCGAGGATGAAGGTCGGCCTGAACGCCTGCAGGTCGGGCAGCAGGGCGGCGGCGTTGAGCTGCGGCTGGTGGCCGAAGCGGACCCCGCCGCGGACCGCCGCGACCTCGACCATGCGGCCGAAGACGTGCGCGAGGGGCAGGAAAAGGAGCGTGGCCGCCTCGTCGCCCCTCTTGGAGTGGAACACCGGCTCCCACCGCTCGACGACGGTGTCCGCCTCGTACATGAAGCTGCCGTGGGTGATCACGCAGCCCTTGGGGCGGCCGGTGGTGCCGGAGGTGTAGATGATCGTCGCGGTCGACTCGGGGGTGACGGCCTGCCGGTGGCGGTGCACCACCTCGTCCTCGATGTGCGCGCCCGCGTCGTACAGCTCCTGCACGGCGTTGGTGTCCAGCTGCCACAGCTGGTGCAGCCGCGGCAGCCGGTCGATGACGGTGGCGATCGTCATCGCGTGGTCCTCGTGCTCCACGATCGCCGCCGAGCACTCGGAGTCGTACAGCATCCAGAAGCACTGCTCGGCGGAGGACGTGGGGTAGATCGGCACCACCTGGGCGCCGATCGTCCACAGCGCGAAGTCGAACAGGGTCCACTCGTAGCGGGTGCGCGACATGATCGCGACCCGGTCGCCGAACCGGATGCCCCGGGCGAGCAGCCCCTTGGCGAGCGCCAGGACCTCGTCCCGGAACTCCGCCGAGGTCACGTCGCGCCACCGCCCCTGCTCGTCCTTGCGGCCGAGCGCGATGTGCAGCGGGTCCTGCTGGGCACGCTCGAAGACGACGTCGGCCAGACCCCCCACGGGGGGCGCCAACGCCAACGGAGGGTTGGTGAACTCGCGCAAACCCACTCCCCGCTCCCCTCGGCGCCGTGTTCGAGACTTCGCAAGCGCCGTGAAAGCTACCCCACCCGGCGGCGGGGCGGGAGGGGCGCCGAATCCGAACAACCCTCACGTACACCCCGGCCACCGGGCGGAAAATACGCTCACATCAGGAAGGGTCGGACAGAAAACCGACGGTTGAGTAAGTATCCGGCTCTTAATCTCCACCGAATCTGTACGACCTGCCTACCGGCCTTGACCGCAGGTCAATGGCGTCATCCGCGGTGCGTCGCCGTCTCTTCCCTCAGCGTCTCCGGGGCGGAATTCGTCACTCCGGTGCGGCCCGGACGAGGGGGCCGGACCAGGGCGAGCACGAGTGCTCCGGCCACCGCGGCGGTGAGACCGGCGACCACGGCCGCGGTGTTCAGACCCGCGGCGAACGCCGAGCGCAGCGCGTGCTCCGGGAAGGACCCGCGCAGCGCCCCGGCCGCTCCGCCCGCCAGCGCGTGCGCCGCCTCGCGCGGCAGCGTGTCCTGCATCCGCGAGGTCACCACGGTGCCGTACACGGCGATGCCGAGCGCGTACCCCAGCTGCCGGAAGGTGTTGACCGCGCCGCCCGCCATGCCGGCCCGGTCGTGCGGCACCGCGGCCAGCGCGGCGCCCGCGATGCCGGGCGAGACCAGGCCCGTACCGACACCCACCAGGATCAGCCCCGGCACCAGCGCGGACGCCGTCGACCCCGCGTCCAGCACCGTCATGCAGAACTGACCCGAGCCGATCAGCAGCAGCCCGCCGCCGATCGTGATGCGCGCCGGCACCCCGTGCAGCAGCCGCCCGCCGAGCGCCGCCACCACGAAGGACGACAGGGACAGCCACAGGAAGACCAGTCCGCCGCGCACCGGGCTCATCCCGAGCACCGTCTGCAGCCAGATCGAGTCGTACGCCATGAGACTGAACGCCGCCGCGTTGAAGGCGAGCGCGCCCACCATCACGCCCGAGAACCCGGGCTTCAGGAACAGCCGGGGATCCAGCAGCGGGTCGGCGCCCCGCCGTTCCACGGCCACGAAGCAGACCAGCGCCAGCAGGGCCGCCGCGAAGGTGGCCAGGGTGCCCGGCTCGCCCCAGCCGTGCTGCCCGGCCCGCACCGCCCCGTACGTCAGCCCCGCGGCGAAGGCGGCGAACGTCGCCGTGCCCGCCCAGTCCACGCGCCGCTCGCGCGAGCCGTGCGACTCCGGCACGACCTTCAGCGTCAGCCACGCCGCGGCCACGCTCACCGGCAGGTTCACATAGAAGATCCACCGCCAGCCGGGCCCGTCCGTCAGCAGTCCGCCGACCACCGGACCCACCGCCGCCGCCGCGCCGCTGACCGCGCCCCACGCGCCGAGGGCCGTCGAGCGCCGCCTGCCCTGGTAGACCGAGCCCAGCAGCGGCAGCGTGGTCGCGAACATCGCCGCCGCGCCGAGCCCCTGCAGCCCGCGCGCGGCGACCAGCATGCCGGGGCCCGTCGCGAGGCCGCACAACAGGGACGCCGTCGCGAACACGACGACGCCCGCGACATGCACCCGCCGCCGGCCCAGGATGTCGGCCGCGGCCCCGATCCCGAGCAGCAGCGCGGCCAGCGCCAGCGCGTAGCCGTCCATCACCCACTGCAGATCGCTCAGCGACGCGTGCAGCGACCTGGCCATGTCCGGCAACGCGACCACCGCGATGGTCACGTCCAGCAACAACATGAACGTGCCCAGGCACACCGCCGTGAGCGGCCCCCATGTACGCATGTCCTCAACTCCCTGTGCTTTCCGTACGCCGGACGCGTAGCTCTCCGTACGATGGGCCCCGCACGGCTGATCGCGGCGGTTTCGGGTGCCCCGACGCCGAAACCCGACAGGAGAGGGCATGACTGCGACGGAATCCCACGGGCTGGTCATGGAGTCCGACACGTTCGACGGGCTCGATCTGCGGATCCTGGCGGCCCTGGAGACCAACGCGCGGGCCTCCTTCAGCCGGATCGGCGCGGTGCTGGGTGTCTCCGACCAGACCGTCGCCCGGCGCTTTCGGCGGCTGTGCGCCGAGGGCGGGCTGCGGGTGGTGGCGGTCCGGGACCCCGAGCGGCTCGGGTACGACCAGTGGAACCTGCGGCTGCGCTGCGTGCCGGACACCGCGCTGCAGATCGCGGACGCGCTCGCCAAGCGACCGGACACCCACTGGATCGCGCTCGCCGCCGGAGGGACGGAGGTGCTGTGCGGGACCCGGCCGCGCAGTCCCGGCGACCGCGACGACCTGATGCTGGGCAAGCTGCCGCGGACGCCGAGCGTGGTGGAGCTGCGGGCCCATCAGCTGCTGCACCGGTTCTTCGGCGGGCCGGACGGCTGGCTGCAGAAGTTCGGCGCGCTGACCGAGGAGCAGCGGGCGGCGCTGCGGCCGGATCCGGTGCCCTCGCCGGGGCCCGCGCGGATCGATCCCGAGGACGAGCCGCTCGTCGCCGTGCTCGAACGGGACGCGCGGGCCCCGTATCCCGAGCTCCAGCGCGCGACCGGCCGTTCGGAGTCCGCCGTGAAACGGCGGCTGGCCTCGCTCGTCGCGTCCGGGGCGGTGTATCTGGACGTCGAGTACCACACGGAGATCCTCGGCTACCCCCTCGCCGCCTCGCTGTGGATCACCGCCACACCGGCCAGGCTGCACGCGGTGGGGGAGGCGGTCGCGGGGCATCCGGAGACCGCATACGTCACGGCGATCTCCGGTGCGTCGAACCTGATGGCCACCGCCGTCTTCAAGGACACGGCCGCGCTGTACGGCTACCTGAGCGGGCCGATCGGACGGCTGGACGGCATCCAGCACGTGGACGCCGTGCCCTATCTGCGCAGAATCAAGCAGCTCACCTATGCACCGCCCCAGCGCTGAACAGCTTCCCCCAGCTGAGCACCTGAGCGGCCCCGCTGTAACGCCCCGAGGGGCGCGGGGAACTGCGCGACCAGCGACGAGGGCGCCGCGGACGACCGACGTCCCGGCGCGGCACTTCTCGCGGAGCGCTACGCG